>NZ_JAAOTI010000044.1:0-57431 GCF_011297315.1 Catellatospora chokoriensis | reverse complement strand
GGTGGGGACGCGGGGGGCGCGGGTGGGGCGCTTGGGGGGCAGCAGGGGGGCCAGGCCGGTGACCAGGGTGGAGACGAGTTCGGCGGCGTGGCGGCCGTCGGGGTCGTGGTCCGGGTCGAAGACGGTCAGCTCCATGCCGAGGCAGTCGGGGGTGTTGACCAGGCCGGTGAGCAGGAGTTCGAGTTCGGTGAGGGCGATGCCGCCCGGTTCGGGGGCGTCGACGGCGGGCATCACGGCGGGGTCGAGCACGTCGACGTCGATGTGCACCCAGTAGCCCGCGCAGTCGGCCAGGCGCTCGCGGGCCCATTGGGCGGTGCGGCGGGCGCCCTCGGCGCGCACCGCGGTCGCCGGGCGGGTGGCGAAACCGGCCGCCTGCAGGTCCAGGCGGTACTCGTCGTGCTCGCGGATGCCGAGCACGACCACGTCGCTGTCGCGGAAGTAGGGGCGGCGGCCCTCGATCCCGGCCAGCTCGGTCTGGCCCCGGCCGGTGACCAGCGCGAGGTCCTCGCCCGCGGCCGCGCCGACGTACGGTGCGTTGCCGGGATGCCGGAAGTCGGAGTGCCCGTCCACGAAGACCAGCCCGATGCGGCCGCCGACCTCCTCGCCGAGCCGCCGCATGGCCAGCGCCGAGCCCAGCAGGATCGAGCAGTCACCGCCCAGCACCAGCGGGAACTCCCCGCCGTCCACGATCGCGCCGATCCGCTCCGCCAGCCGCACGCTGTACGAGTGGATCTGCAGCGCGTGCGCCACCCCGTCGCCGGGACGCCAGTCACCGGGGTCGTAGCGGGGCGGGGTGAGGCAGCCGGCGTCGCGCGCGTCGAGCCGGGTCAGCAGCTTCTTGTCACGCAGCGCGCCCGGCGCCTTGGCGCAGCCGGGCACGGAGGTCTCGGTCGGCGGGCGCAGGCCCAGGTTCGACGGCGCGTCGAGAACCGCGATGCGGCGCATACCTCTCCCCCCTGGCCTCATGCACGCTGGTGGGGAGTTCCCGGCGACCCGCCGACCAGGCGGGCCGTCCGGGACGGGCCACTAGCGGTTCTAGAACAAAGCGCTGGCCAGGGCACGCCGCGCGGCCGCCACCGCGGGGTCGTCCGGGCCGGCGACGGCGAACAGCGACACGAGGTGCTGGCGCACCGTCTCCCGATCGTCACCGTAGACGCGGCGCACCAGATTGACCAGCCGCTGATACGCCTGCTCTGCCTGACCGGCCAGCACCTCGACGTCGGCCGCTTTCAGCTGCGCGGCCAGGTCGTCGGGTGCGGCGTCGGCGGCGGCCACCGCGGCCTGCGGGTCCACGCCCGCCACCCGCTTGGCCAGCACCACCTGGGCCAGGCCCGCCTCGGCCGCGGCGTCCTTCGGCGAATCCGACAGGATCTTGCGGTATGCCTTCTCGGCCTCGTCGAGGTTGCCCATGATCAGGGCCTCGTCGGCCTCTTCCAGGCGCGGGTCCTCGGGCACGGCCACCTCGACCCCACCGGCCCGCAGCACGGCGTCCAGCCACTGGCGCAGCTGCGCGGGCGGCACGGGCCCGGCGAACGCGTCGATCGGCTGCCCGCCGACCACGGCGTACACGGTGGGCACGCTCTGCACCCGGAACATGGCGGCCAGCCGCGGATCGGCCTGCGCGTTCACCCTGGCGAGCACCCAGCTGCCGCCGTCGGCGGCGTTGAACTGCGCCAGCGCGTCGGCCAGCTGGTCGACCTCGGGGTAGCCGGGGGCCAGGAACGCCACCACGACGGGCGTGGTCATCGACTTCTGCAGGACCTCGTCCTGCACGTTGGCCTCGGTCACGTCCACCACGTGACCGCCTCCCGCCGGCGCACCGGGGAAGCCGCCGTTTCCGCCGTTACCGGGACCCGCCGGGGTCGCCGCGGGCGTGGCCGGGGTCGCGGCGGGCGCCTGCTGACTGCGCGCGGCCAGCGCGCCGAGATCCACCGCGCCACGCGTGAAGATCGACTGTCCGGGTCGGAGATCGCTCATGGTTACCCAGTCTCCCACGCCCGTAACAATCCCCCCGCAAAGGTCCCCACCCGCCCATAGATCGCGACGATCTTGCGGGAACTGTTGCCTTTTTGCCGGATACGCGCGTGTCGTACCCACAGTTCCCGCAAGATCGTCGCCTTGGTGCGGTCAGAAGCGCGCGGGCTCGCGGTAGACGCCCCATTCGGCGCGCAGGGCGTCGCAGATCTCGCCGAGGGTGGCTTCGGCGCGGCAGGCGTCGAGCATGGCGGGGACCATGTTGGCGTCGGTGCGGGAGACGTCGACCATCTTCTTGAGGGCGGCGTCGACGGCGGCCTGGTCGCGGTCGGTGCGGCGGGCCTGGAGGAGCTTGACCTGCTCGCGCTCGACCTCGTGGGAGACGCGCATGATCTCCAGATCCTTGGCGATGGTGCCGGTGTGGCAGTTGACGCCGACGATGCGCTTGTGGCCGTCCTCCAGGGCGCGCTGGTAGATGTAGGCCGAGTCGGCGATCTCGGAGGTGAACCAGCCGTCCTCGATGCCGCGCAGGATGCCGCTGGTGATGGTGCCGTCGGTGCCGCGCTCCTTGATGCGCTGGAAGATCGCCTCGGCCTCGGCCTCGATCTTGTCGGTGAGCGCCTCGACGTACCAGGAGCCGCCCAGCGGGTCGGCGACGTTCACCACGCCGGTCTCCTCCATCAGCACCTGCTGGGTGCGCAGGGCGATCTCGGCGGACTCGTCGGTGGGCAGGGCGAGGGTCTCGTCCAGGGCGTTGGTGTGCAGCGAGTTGGTGCCGCCGAGGATGGCCGACAGCGCCTCGACCGCGGTGCGCACCACGTTGTTGACCGGCTGCTGGGCGGTCAGCGAGACGCCGGCGGTCTGCGTGTGGAAGCGCAGCCACTGGGCCTTCTCGCTGGTCGCGCCGTACACGTCGCGCATCCAGCGGGCCCAGATGCGCCGGGCGGCGCGGAACTTCGCGATCTCCTCGAAGAAGTCGACGTGCGCGTCGAAGAAGAAGCTCAGGCCGGGGGCGAAGACGTTGACGTCCAGGCCGCGGGACAGGCCCAGCTCGACGTAGCCGAAGCCGTCGGCCAGCGTGTACGCCAGCTCCTGCGCGGCCGTCGCGCCCGCCTCGCGGATGTGGTAGCCCGACACCGACAGCGGCTTGTACTTCGGGATGTTGTGCGCGCAGTACTCCATCAGGTCGCCGATGAGGCGCAGGTGCGGCTCGGGATCGAACAGCCACTCCTTCTGCGCGATGTACTCCTTGAAGATGTCGGTCTGCAGGGTGCCGTCGAGTTTGCTCAGGTCGGCGCCCTGGCGCTCGGCGGCGACCAGGTACATGCAGAACACCGGCACCGCGGGCCCGGAGATGGTCATCGAGGTGGTGACCTTCTGCAGGTCGATGCCACCGAACAGCACGTCCATGTCGGCGGCCGAATCGATGGCCACGCCGCAGTGGCCGACCTCGCCCAGCGAGCGGCCGTCGTCGGAGTCGCGGCCCATCAGCGTGGGCATGTCGAAGGCGACCGACAGGCCGCCGCCGCCCGCGCCGAGGATCAGCTTGTAGCGCTCGTTGGTCTGCACCGCGTTGCCGAAGCCGGCGAACTGGCGGATGGTCCAGGTGCGGCCCCGGTAGCCGGTCGGGTACAGGCCGCGGGTGAACGGGAACTCACCGGGCCAGCCGATGCGCTCGAAGCCCGGGTACGCGACACCCTCGGCCGGGCCGTAGAGCGGCTCGACCTCGACCCCGCTGAGCGTGGTGAAGTCCGCGTGGCGCTTGTGCGCCTTGTCGTACCGCTGCTGCCAACGCTCGCGACCGGCGGCGATCTCGTTCGCGTCCACGTTTCCTCCCGGGGTCTGATACCTGGATCACAGGATTTCGAGCACAGCGTAGCCCGATTGCCTGAACGATCGCTCAGCCAGTCGCTACCCGCCGGTCACATCACGCGCCGCAGCTCCGGCTCCCCGCGAGCGGGTCACGACCGGTTCTGCTGCTGTTTACTTGACCCGGGACGCCCTGTTATCTTCTGGCCCACTCTGTTCGCAGGCCGTCGGCGGCCCGGGTGACGGAGTGAACGGGCCGGGCAGGCCCGTCGCCACGGGGGAACGCACGCGAGGGGAGCCACGCCGATGCTGCGCCAGATGCGGTCGATCAAGACCCAGGCCCGCCGCGTGATCCGCCAGCCGACCCGCGCGCTGAAGTACGCGATGTACCGCGCACAGCTGCGCCTGCCCGTCGACGAGCAGCTCGCCGTCTACTCGTCCTACTGGAGCGCGGGCTACAGCTGCAACCCGGCCGCGATCTACGAGAAGGCCCGCGAGCTGGCCCCGCACATCCGCGGCGTCTGGGTCGTCAAGGCCGACCGGGTGAAGAACATCCCGGCGGGCGTCGACTACGTGGTCGAGGAGTCACCGGCCTACTTCTGGACCATCGCCCGCGCCAAGTACTTCATCGGCAACACCAACTTCCCCGACTACGTGGTCAAGCGCCCGGGTTCGGTCGTGGTGCAGACCCACCACGGCACCCCGCTGAAGCTGATGGGCATGGACGGGCTCGCGGCCGTCAGCAGCCGCCGCCGCGGCAACGCCGCCGAGGAGCTGCGCAAGCTCGTCGCGCGCTGGGACTACAGCATCGCGGCCAACCCTCAGTCCGCGCAGTCCTGGAGCACCGCCTACCCCGGGCGTTACGAGTCGCTGGAGTACGGCTACCCGCGCAACGACATCCTGGTCAACGCCGCACCCGACCAGGGCGCGAAGGTCCGTGCCCAGCTCGGCATCGAGCCCGGCAAGCGGGTCGTGCTGTACACGCCGACGCACCGCGGCCGCAACGCCACCGACCTCACCGGCCTCCTCGACGTCGCCGCGCTGGCCGACTCGCTCGGGCCCGACGCCGTGATCCTGGTGCGCGCGCACTACTTCTACGAGGGCAGGCCGGCCGCGCCGGGCGGCTCAGCACAGATCGTCGACGTGACCGGGCACCCCCGGGTGGAGGACCTCTACCTCGCCGCGGACGTGCTGATCACGGACTACTCCTCGACCATGTTCGACTACGCGGTGCTGGACCGGCCGATCGTGGTCTTCGCGTCGGACTGGGCGGAGTACCGAGCCTCCCGCGGCGTCTACTTCGACATCTTCGACGCGCACCCGGGGGTCGTGGCCGCCACCCAGGACGAGCTGATCGACCTGTTCGCCTCCGGCGCGGTCGACGACGAGCGGGCACAGCAGCGGCGGGCGGCGTTCCGGGACCGCTTCTGCGCCCTGGAGGACGGCCGGGCCAGCGAGCGCGTGGTGCGCCGGGTGCTGCTCGGCGAGCAGGTCGACGGCCCGGACCAGGCTGGTCGCGCCGGCCGGCCGGCCCTGCCCGCACTGTCCTGACCTCCGCCCGCACCTTGCCGCCCGCCCGCCGGGCAGGCGGCACGATCGTGCGCATCTCTTTCATCGCGATGAATACTTCGTTACCATCCGGTACACGAAATTGCTTCACGTAAGTGCGTCGGCGGCGGTCACGTCGCGTCAGGCTGCGCGTGGGCCTGCTGTCCGATGCGGATCAGCGGCCCCCGTCCCGTCCTGCCGAAGGGATCCACCCCATGTCCCGACGCGCCACCCGCCCCCGTCTCCGCCCCAGGCGCCCCCTCGCCGCCGCGTTCGCACTGCTCACCGCCGGTGCGTTCGCGGTGGTCGCGCCATCGGCGCCCGCCGCCGCGGCGGTGCTCGCCCCGAACGACTACTGCCTCGCCGAGTGTTCCGACATCCTGCCGCCCGGGCAGAACGGCAACGCCACCCTCGTCGACATCCTCGGCCACCAGGTGTTCGGCACCCGGCCCGCGCACTCGGCCGACCAGCTCGACCGGTACGCCAACCTGGTCTACAACTACGCCGGGCTCACCGACGAGCAGATCCCGGCTTACTTCAACGACGCCTCGTTCGGCGTGCCCGCCGGCCAGGTCGAACGCAGTTACGCGCCCCGCTCCGACGTGACCGTGGTGCGCGACAAGGCCACCGGAACGCCGCACGTCACCGGCACCACCCGGGCCGGGACCATGTTCGGGGCCGGTTACGCCGGCGCCGAGGACCGCCTGTTCACCATGGACCTGCTGCGCCACGTCGGGCGCGGCACGCTCACCCCGTTCGCGGGCGGCGCGGCGGGCAACCGCTCGCTGGAGCAGAGCGTGTGGCGCAACGCCCCGTACACCGAAGCCGACCTCCAGGCACAGGTCAACGCGCTGCAGAACCTCGGCACGCGGGGCGCGCAGCTCTACACCGACGTGCAGAACTACATCGCGGGCGTCAACGCCTACATCGCCAGGTGCATGGCCGACCGCAACTGCCCCGGCGAGTACGTGCTCACCGGCCACCTCGACGCGATCACCAACGCGGGCGGCCCGGTGGCGTTCACCATGACCGACCTGATCGCCATCGCGGGCGTGGTCGGCGGGCTGTTCGGCGGCGGTGGCGGCGGTGAGATGGAGTCCGCGCTGGTCCGCGTGGCCGCGCGGGCGCGCTACGGTGCGGTCGAGGGCGACGCGGTGTGGAACGCGTTCCGCAGCCGCAACGACCCCGAGACCGTGCTGACCATCCACGACGGCACGAGCTTCCCGTACGGCGCGGCCGACGACAACGCCGCCGGGGTCGTGCTGCCCGACGCGGGCTCGACGGTGCCCGAACCCGTCGTCGCCAACCCCACCGGCTCGGCCAACAGCGCCGTCACCGCGCAGTCCGACATCGCCGCGGCCCTGGGCAGCCTGACCATCGGCCACCAGGGCAAGGGCATGTCCAACGCCGCGGTGATCTCCGCCGCGCACTCGGCGACCGGCCACCCGATCGCCGTGTTCGGACCGCAGACCGGCTACTTCTCCCCGCAGCTGCTGATGGTGCAGGAGCTGCAGGGCCCCGGCATCAGCGCCCGTGGCGCGGCGTTCGCCGGGCTCAACCTGTACGTGCTGCTCGGCCGCGGCCAGGACTACGCGTGGAGCGCCACCTCGGCGGCGCACGACATCACCGACGCGTACTCCCTGCCGCTGTGCACCACCGACGGCAGCGCCCCCACGCTGAACAGCAACAAGTACCTTTACCGCGGCGTGTGCACCGCGATGGAGGAGCTGTCGCACACCAACGCGTGGACGCCGACGACCGCCGACGGCACCGCCGCGGGGTCGTACAAGCTGGTCACGTATCGCACCAAGCTCGGCCTGGTGGCCTGGCGCGGCACCGTCGGCGGCGCGCCGCACGCCTTCACCCGCCTGCGCTCGACCTACCGCCACGAGGCCGACTCGGCCATCGGCTTCCAGATGTTCAACGACCCGGCCGCGATGGGCACCCCCGCCGACTTCAAGGCCGCCGCGGGCAACGTCGGCTACTCGTTCAACTGGTTCTACGTGAACTCCACCGACACCGCCTACTTCATGTCCGGCAGCAACCCGCAGCGCGCCGCAGGACACAACCCCAACCTGCCGGTACGCGGCGACGCCGCCTACGAGTGGCTGGGTTACCAGCCTGACACCAACAACGCGACCTGGGCGGCCAACGCCACCCACCCGCAGTCGGTGAACCAGGACTACTACGTCAGCTGGAACAACCGGCAGGCCAAGGACTTCGGCGCGGCCGACGGCGACTTCAGCTTCGGCTCGGTGCATCGCGCCGACCTGCTCGACGCCCCCGTCAAGGCGGCGCTCGCCGGCGGGCACAAGTTCACCCGGTCCTCGCTGGCCGCCCTGGTCGAGAACGCCGGGGTCACCGACCTGCGCGGCTGGAAGGTGCTCGACGACCTGCTCCGCGTGATCGAGAGCCAGGCCGTCACCGACCCCGCGCTGGCGAGTGCCGTCAGCAAGCTCAAGGCCTGGCAGCAGGCCGGTGCCCGGCGTGTGGAGACCACCCCCGGCTCGAAGGTGTACGCCCACGCCGACGCGATCCGGATCTTCGACGCCTGGTGGCCGCTGCTGGTGAGCGGCCAGTTCCAGGGCGCGCTCGGCAACGACCTCTACCGGTCACTGGTCGACGCCATGTCGATCAACGAGTCCCCGTCCGGCGGCCAGAACGGCCCCGGCTCCAGCCTGCCCGGCTCGCTCAACTCGGCGCAGGCGCACAAGGGCTCGTCGTTCCAGCACGGCTGGTGGGGATACGTGGAGAAGGACGTCCGCACCGTGCTCGGCGACCCGGTCGCGGGCGGGCTCGGACGCTCGTACTGCGGCAACGGCGTGCTCAGCGCCTGCCGCTCGGTGCTGCTGTCCACCCTGGGCAGTGCCAACGGGCAGGCGGCGAGCGCGGTGTACCCCGGCGACGAGCACTGCGCCGCCGGAGACCAGTGGTGCGCCGACGCTATCCTGCAGTCGGCGCTGGGCGGCATCACCGCGCCGCTGACCGCGTGGCAGAACCGGCCGACCTACCAGCAGGTGGTGTCGTTCCCGGCCCGGCGCGGCCAGGACATCGCCAACCTGGCCCAGGGCCGCCCGGTCTCGGCCAACGGCAGCCAGCTGTTCTACCCGGTCGGCAACGCCGTCGACGGCGACCCGACCACCCGCTGGAGCAGCAGTTACGCCGACAGTAGGCAGATCACGGTCGACCTGGGCAGCGTACGCAGCGTGGGCCGGACCATCCTGCGCTGGGAGGCGGCGTACGGGCGCTCGTACCGCATCGACGTCTCCACCGACGGCAGCACCTGGACCACCGCCTGGTCCACCACGACCGGCAACGGCGCCGTCGACAACAACGCCTTCACCCCCGTCAACGCCCGCTACGTCCGCATGCAGGGCGTCCAACGAGCCACCACCTACGGCTACTCCCTCTGGGAGTTCGAGATCTACCCCCGCTGACCCGCCCGCCCATCCCCCTGGGGCAACTCTTGAAGACTTGCGGCCTCCGAGCTATTCGGAGGCCGCAAGTCTTCAAGAGTTGGGAAAAGGGGACGGTCGGTCAGTGGATGGGGGCGGCGGCGTAGCCGTCGACGAGGTGGAGTTCGTCGTCGCAGGCGGCCGCCGCTTGCGGGTCGTGGGTGGCGAAGACGACGGCCGCGCCGCGCTCGGCCTCGGCGCGCAGCAGGGTCAGCACCGTCTGGCGGTTGGCGGCGTCGAGTTCGCTGGTGACCTCGTCGGCCAGCAGCACCGGGCCGCGCAGGGCCAGGCCGCGGGCGATCGCCGTACGCTGCTGCTGTCCACCGGACAGCTCCTCGACCAGCTGCTCGGCCTGGTTGGCCAGGCCGACCCGCTCCAGCGCCTCAGCCGTGAGCCGGCGCGCGTCAGCGGCCCGCACGCCCGCCGACACCAGCGCGACCAGGACGTTCTCGGCCGCGGTCAGGGTCGGGGCGAGGCCGTTGTGCTGCGGGATCAGGATGATGCCGTGGGTGACGGCCTGGTCGCGGTCCCGCAGCGGGGTCCCGTCGAGGGTGACCTGGCCCTCGACCGGGCGCAGCAGCCCGGCAAGCGCCCAGAGCAGCGTGGTCTTGCCCGCGCCGGACGCGCCGGTGACGGCCAGGATGCGGCCCGGCTGGGCGGCCGCGGTGATCTCGCGGAGCACCGCCCGGTCCTTGCCGTACGCCATGGTGATCCGGTCGGCCAGCAGCTTGCGGGTCATCAGGCCACCTCACGGCTGTAGTCGGGAACGATCTGCCCGCGCCGGTACGCGGTCCCGTCGTCCTCGGGCTCGTACTCGTCGGCCGGCACGACCTCGCTGCCCGGCTGGGCGGCGTGGGCCGGGGCCAGCAGCACCGTGCCGTCGGGGCGCGGGTGGACCCGCAGCCGGGTGCCGGGCGGCAGCATCGCCAGCACGTCGGGCGGCAGGTGGACCGAGCCGTCCCGGCCGACCACGGCGAACTCCTCGCCGAGCCGGCCCTCGCCGCCGACCCGCCCGTCGCGGATGGTGACCTGGCGGCCCATGCCCGCGCCGACCTCGGGGTCGTGGGTGACCACGACGACCGTCGTGCCGGCCCGGCGCACCGACTCCAGCGCGGCGATGACCTCGTCGCGGGCGACCGAGTCGAGCTGGCTGGTCGGCTCGTCGGCCAGCAGCAGCCCCGGCTTGTGCGCCAGCGCCACGGCCAGGGCCAGCCGCTGCCGCTCGCCGGGGGTCAGCTCGTGCGGGCGCTGGCGCAGCCGCCCGCGTACGCCGAGCAGGCCGACCAGTGCCAGCACGTCCCGCGGGGCGGGCAGCTCGGCGGCACTGACGCCGTGGGCACGCGCGGCCCGCTGGGCGAAGCGCACGTTCTGCTCGGCGGTGAGGTACGGCAGCAGGTTGCGCTCGGCGCCCTGCAGCACGACGCCGACCTCGGTGGCCCGCATCCGGGCCAGGTCGGACTCGGACGCCTTGGCCAGGTCGGTCTCGCCGACCGTGGCCCGCCCGGCGGCCGGCCGGATCAGCCCGGCCAGCAGCGACAGCAGCGTGGACTTGCCGGAGCCGGACGGGCCCAGCAGGGCCACCGACTCGCCGGGCGCGATGTCCAGGTCCACCCCGCCGAGGGCGACGACGTCGTAACCCTCCAGCCGGTAGATGTAGACCAGGCCGCGACAGGTAACGGTGCCGTTCACCGGCCGCCTCCTCGGATCAGTTCGGGGGTGGCCCGCTTGACCAGCCGGCCGCCGCGCAACACCGCCACCACGAGCACCAGCACCGCGCCGGCGATCGCCAGCGGCAACGCGTCCAGGGTCAGCCCGGGCACCAGCGTGCCGAGCACGTCTCCGGTCAGGTTCGGCGCCCCGGGCGTGCCGACGGTGACCAGCGGGATGCCGGGCAGCATCAGGGCCGCGGCCCCGACCCCGACCAGCAATCCGACGATCATCGGCAGGCCGATCAGCGCGAACCGTTCCCGCCGCAGGCTGCGGCGCAGCACCTGCTGGCGTACGCCGGTGACGCGCAGCGCGGCCAGCTCGGTGCGGCGGTCACCGGCGCCCAGCCGGGTGCTGAGCATGAGCACGCCCAGCGCGAGCAGCGCGGCCGCGATGCCCGCCAGCAGGTAGAGCCGCAGCCCGAGCGCGGGGGCGCGGCGGCCCAGCCGGGCCAGCTCGTCGGGCACGGTCTCCGTGCGCAGCACCCGCACGCCCTGACCGGCGAGCTTGGCGGCGAGGTCGGACGGGGCGTCCGGCCCGGCCCACACCTCGTAACGCAGGTCGCTCGCGTCGGACAGGCCCTGCGTCACCGCGGCCGCCCGGGTCGCCAGGTCCAGGTCGAACAGCAGGCCGCGCTCGCCCGCGCGGGGCAGCATCGCCGCCTTCTCCAGCACGCCGAACGACTGCGGCGCCTCGCCGAACGCGGGCAGGTCGAAGTGGTCCGGGTCGTCGCTGCTCGGCGCCGGGCCGGCCAGCACCGCGGGCAGTTCCGCGGGCGTGTCCAGGTACGAGACGAGCACGTCACCCTTGTCGGCCGAGTTCACGCTGAGGCCGAGCTGCGGGCCGGGGGTGACCCGCACGGTCGCGTTGGGCGTGCGGTCCACCACGAACCGCCAGGCCGCCGACTCGGCGAAGCGCACCGGCAGCACCTGCCCGCCGGAGCGCAGCTCCTCGACGGACAGCTGGACCTGCACCGGGCCGGCCTCCCCGGTCTGCCGGGAGACGGCCAGGCCCACCAGGCGACACGGCGTGTTCGCGCAGGCCGGCGCGGCGGCGGTGTAGGCGCGCACGCCCTGCTTCAACCGGCCCAGCCAGACGATGTTCGGCGGCTCACCGGGCGCGGACACCACCGCACCCAGGATCGCCGGCGTCTCGCCGAGCGTGCTCACCGAGACCCGCGCGCTCAGCTGGCCGCCGACCTCGGCGACCTGCGGCACGTCCGCGCGCAGGCGGCCGGCCAGGGCGGACAGTGCGGCGGCGTCGTGGTCGCGCCAGATGGCGACGGCGGGCAGCCGCTCGGACTGCACTCCGATCAGCTCCACCCGCTGGTTGTTGTAGAGCTCGTCGACCCGCACCACGGCCATCGAGCGGTTCGTCGGGTCGGCCGCGGCCAGCGCCTTGACCAGCGCCTGCGGGTGCGCCGCGGAGACGGCGTAGACGGTCGGCGCGCCGAGCGCGTCGTCGGCCCGCTGGGCGCGGGCGTCCGACGCGACGTCCCATGCGGTGGCGGAGAAGGTCAGCAGCGCGACGGCGGCGGTGAGCACCGCGACGGTGCGGGCCGCGCCGGGCCGGCGCGACAGCTGCGCCGCCGACAGCATGGCGGGCAGCCGGCCGCGACGGCGGGCCAGGCCCAGCCGCACCCGCGACCAGAGGCTCAGCACCCGGCCGGCGAGCACGCCCGCGACGATGGCGAGCGCGGCGGGGGCCAGCAGCGCCAGCGGAGCCGACCGGTCCCGCAGCGCCGCGGCCAGCGAGGCGACCGCCAGTGCCGCGGCCACGCCCTCCAGCACGCCCGCCCGCCAGGTGCCGCGCTGCGGCACCCGCCGCAGCAGGCCCAGCACGCTGCGGCCGAGCGTGGCGCGGGCGGCCAGCCAGGCCGCGACGCAGGCGAGCAGCAGCCCGCCCGCGGCGGCGGCGAAGACCGGCCACCGGATCTCGGCGTGTACGCCCTCGGCGAGCACCGAGCGGGCGGCCAGCTCGACCGCGCCCATGCCGACCGCCAGGCCCAGCGGAGCGCCGAGGACGATCAGGAGCAGGGTCTCGCCCAGTCCGAAGCGGATCGTGCCGCCGCTGCCGTAGCCGCGCAGCCGGGCCAGCGCCAGCTCCGGGCCGCGCTCCTCGGTCAGCGCCGCGACCAGCAGCAGCAGCACCACGAAGGCCAGCAGCACCAGCGGCACGGCGATGATGGGCACGGTCCGGGCGAGCGCGTCCTGGTCCTTGGCCGCGTCCTCGACGATCGCCGGCAGCGCCGTCTCGACCTGCAGCTCGAACCCGTTCAGCGCCAGGCCGAGCGTGCCCAGCTCACCGCGCAGCGCGGTGACGTCGTCCAGCCGCACCAGTTCGGGCCGCAGCGGGTATGCCACCGACAGGGCCACCGGCACCGCGTCGCCGAGCCGCACGTCGTCCTCGGCGCCGGCGAACACGGCGTCCAGCCGGGCCGCGCCCTCCCCGCCGGACTGGGCCTGCGCGAAGTAGCCGTTGTTGCCCCAGTAGGCCTCGTCGGGGGCGAGCGGGGTGTAGAGCCCGACGACCTCGTACGACCGGGGCGATGCCTCGCCCTGGGCCGGACGCACCGACACCTTGTCGCCGACCTCGACCCCGGCCTCGACCGCGGCACGCTCGCTGAGCAGCACCTGCTCGGCGTCGATGGCGCAGTCGCCGGTGATCCGCAGGTGCGCGCAGGCGCCCTGGTGCCAGGCCAGCCGGGCGGCGAACCGCGAGCCGCCGGCGGTCAGCGACGTGTCCGTGCTGACGGAGCCGACCGGCCGGTCCAGCACCGCGGCCAGGTGCGGGGCCCTGACCAGCGCACCGTTCACGGTCGACTGGGTGTCACCGACCGGCTGGTGTGCCGCCTCGGCCGAGCTCGCGCTGCCCTCGGCGGTCACCGTGACCGCGGCGGCGCTGGCCGGGGCCGCGCTCAGCGCGTCGGTCAGCACCGACTGCTGCGCGGCCCGGCCGTATGCCGGGGCGAGCACCGCCGCGGCGGTGGCGAAGGCCGCGAGCGACAACACCACCAGCGATCGGCCGGAGCGGTGCCGGATGCCCCGCATCATGACGGACCAACCGGTCACCATCGCCTCCACGCGTAAGAGCCCTATGTGCCCCGACACCTTAGCGATTGGTCAGTCCGCCCGTGAAGCCGCTTCGCCTATCGTTGCCAACCCGCGTCCGAGCGGCTCTCCAGGCGAAATCACCTGCTCACGGAGCGTTAGCTCGCTCCCCCTCGTCGCGCACCAGACGACCGGACGTATGCGGCCGGGTATTGGCCGCCGGCGCATTTGCTCTGCACCCAATTCCTTGCTCTGCACCCACCTACGCAACGGCCGCGACCACCGACCGGCTGTTGCGTCCGCGGGTGCAGAGCAAGGGAATGGGTGCAGAGCAAATACGGTGGGGCCTATCTGTCCGGGCGCGGCCGGAAGCGGTCAGACCAGTTCGTCCAGGAGCTGGGTGGCCGCCGCGTACGGATCGAGGGAACCGGTGACGACCTTGTCGGCGAGGGCGGACAGGCCCTCGCCGGGCAGTTCGGCGAAGCGGGCGCGCAGCTGGCCCAGGGCCAGTGCCTCGATCTCGGCGGCGGCACGGCGGCGGCGGCGGACCGTCAGCTGATCGGTGTCGACCAGCCAGGTGCGGTGCTCCTCGATCGCGGCGATGATGCCGTCGATGCCCTCGGCCCGGGCCGCGACGGCCCTGACCACGCGCGGCCGCCAGTCGCCCGGGCCGCGGTCCGAGCCGCCGAGGGCGATCATGCCCTGGATGTCGCGGTGGGTGGCCTCGACGCCGTCGCGGTCGGCCTTGTTGATGACGAAGATGTCGGCGATCTCGAGGATGCCCGCCTTGACCGCCTGGATCGCGTCGCCCATGCCGGGCGCGAGCAGCACCAGCGTGGTGTCGGCCAGCGAGGCGATCTCGACCTCGGCCTGGCCCACCCCGACGGTCTCCACCAGCACCACGTCGAAGCCGACGCCGGCCAGCACGCGCACCGCCGCCGGGGTCGCCGCGGACAGCCCGCCGAGGTGGCCACGGCTGGACATGGACCGGATGTAGACGCCGGGGTCGGTGGCGTGGTCCTGCATGCGGATCCGGTCGCCGAGGATCGCGCCGCCGGTGTACGGGCTGGACGGGTCGATCGCCAGCACCGCGACGCGCTTGCCGGCGGCCCGGTACGCGCGCACGAGTTCGTTGGTGGTGGTCGACTTGCCCACGCCCGGCGAGCCGGTCAGCCCGACGACGATCGCGTCGCCCGCGGTCGGCGCCAGCATCGCCGCGATCTCCGCCAGTGCCGCCGCCCCCGACTCCACCAGCGTGATCAGCCGAGCGACCGCCCTGGCCTCGCCCTCCCTCGCCCGTGCCACGAGTTCGGCCACCGACCGCTGCGGCGAGGGCGACGGGGACGGCGTGCTCGACTCGGTCATCAGGTCAACCATTCACAGACGGCGGGACAGGTCAGCAATGCGCATCAACTCTTGAAGAGTCGCGGCTTCCGGTTGCCCGGAATGCCGCGACTCTTCAAGAGTTGCGCCACGGGTGGAGGCGCCGCGAGGCGGCGCCCCCGGGCGGTGGTGGGTCAGGGGGCGACCTTGAGGATCAGGGCGTCGCCCTGGCCGCCGCCGCCGCAGAGGGCGGCCGCGCCGACGCCGCCGCCGCGGCGCTTCAGCTCCAGGGCCAGCGTCAGGGCCAGGCGCGCGCCGGACATGCCGATGGGGTGGCCCAGGGCGATCGCGCCGCCGTTGACGTTCACGATCTCGGGGTCGATGCCCAGCTCGCGGGTGGACTGGATGCCGACCGCGGCGAACGCCTCGTTGATCTCGACCAGGTCGAGGTCGGCCGTGGTCAGGCCCTCCTTGGCCAGCGCCTGCTTGATCGCGTTGGCGGGCTGGGCGTGCAGCGAGTTGTCGGGGCCCGCCACGTTGCCGTGCGCGCCGATCTCGGCGAGCCAGGTCAGGCCCAGCTCCTGCGCCTTCTCCTTGCGCATGACCACGACCGCGGCCGCGCCGTCGGAGATCGGCGAGGAGGAGCCGGCGGTGATGGTGCCGTCCTTGGCGAACGCCGGGCGCAGCTTGCCCAGGGTGTCGGCGGTGGTGTCAGGGCGTACGCCCTCGTCCTCGCTGACCACGATCGGGTCGCCCTTGCGGGCCGGGATGGTGACCGGGGCGATCTCCTCGGCGAAGCGGCCGTCCTTGATCGCGGCGGCGGCGCGCTGGTGCGACGCGGCGGCGAAGGCGTCCTGCTCGGCGCGGCTGATCTCGTAGCGGCCGTTGTGGCGCTCGGTCGACTCGCCCATGGAGCAGTTGTCCCACGCGTCGGACAGGCCGTCGTGGGCCATGTGGTCCTTGACCACGACGTCGCCGTACTTGTAGCCGGTGCGCTGCCCGATGAGCAGGTGCGGGGCGTTGGTCATGGACTCCATGCCGCCGGCCACCACGATGTCGAACTCGCCGGCCCGGATCAGCTGGTCGGCCAGCGCGATCGCGTCGAGGCCGGACAGGCAGACCTTGTTCACGGTGAGCGCGGGCACGCTCATGGGCACGCCGGCGCCGACCGCGGCCTGGCGGGCGGTGATCTGGCCGCCGCCGGCCTGCAGCACCTGCCCCATGATCACGTACTGCACCTGGTCGGGGGAGACCCCGGCGCGCTCCAGGGCGGCCTTGATGGCAACCGAGCCGAGCTGCGTGGCCGACAGGTCCTTCAGGTTGCCGAGCAGGCGGCCCATCGGGGTGCGCGCTCCGCTCACGATCACAGAAGTCATGGTGTACCCCTCCGAGTGGCCTGGTTCACGTATCGCCTTAACGATGGTTCGGTCAGACTAACCGCATGACCGAACCCGGATCCCTGTCGACCTCATCACAGAGCACTCCGTCACAGCTCGTGGGTCTGCTGCGCATCGATCACGTGGGCATCGCGGTGCCGGATCTCGACGCCGCCATCGCCTTCTACGAAGGTACGTTCGGGATGACCTGCGTGCACACGGAGACCAACGAGGAGCAGGGCGTACGCGAGGCGATGCTCCAGGTCGGGCCGAACCCCGACGGCGGCGCCGTGCAGTTGCTCGCCCCCCTGCGCCCGGACTCGCCGATCGGCAAGTTCCTGGACCGCAGCGGCCCTGGCATCCAGCAGATGGCGTACACGGTCGCCGACATCGACGCGACCTGCGCAGCGCTGCGTGAGCGCGGCGTACGGCTGCTCTACGAGGCCCCCAAGCGCGGCACCGCGGGCTCGCGGATCAACTTCGTGCACCCGAAGGACGCCGGCGGCGTGCTCGTCGAGCTGGTGGAGCCCGGCCACGGCCACTGAACGGCGCCTGCGGGCCACCTCGACTGAATGATCGTTAAGTAAAGCGTGGACTTTTTCACACACCCGTTCCCGCGAAAGCTACCGACCAGTAACGTCCGGCTCACCTGAACCGCACATGTGTGCCCGACCACATGGCGACCCGCAGGAGGGCCCGCCAAGGATGGCCCGCAGACCCGGAACTCCGCCCGCAGCGCGAGCGCGGGACGCCGCAGTTCCCTCACCACGGAGGTGGCGCCGTGCAAGACATCCTCGACGTGATCATGGAAGCCGAGAACGCGGCCGACCCCGCCGCGCGGCTGCGCAGCCTGGCCGACGTGCCGGTGCCCGCCTCCTACCAGGGGATGGTTGTACGCGAGGACGAGACCGCCATGTTCGACGGACTGGCCACTCGCGACAAGGACCCGCGCAAGGCACTCCACCTGCAGGAAGTGCCGACTCCGGAGCTGGGGCCGGGTGAGGCGCTGATCGCGGTAATGGCCAGCGCGGTCAACTACAACACCGTGTGGACGTCCATTTTCGAGCCGCTGTCGACGTTCGGCTTCCTGAAGCGGTACGGACGGTTGTCGGCGTTGACCAAGCGCCACGACCTGCCGTACCACGTGGTGGGTTCGGATGCGGCGGGCGTGGTGCTGCGCACCGGCCCGGGGGTGACGAAGTGGCAGGCCGGCGACCAGGTCGTGGCGCACTGCCTCAACGTCGAGCTGGAGGACGCGGCCGGCCACGACGACACCATGCTCGACCCGCAGCAGCGCATCTGGGGCTTCGAGACCAACTTCGGCGGGCTGGCGCAGCTGGCGATCGTCAAGTCCAACCAGCTCATGCCCAAGCCCGCCCACCTGACCTGGGAGGAGGCGGCCAGCCCGGGGCTGGTCAACTCCACCGCGTACCGGCAGCTCGTGTCGCACCACGGCGCGAACATGAAGCAGGGCGACGTCGTGTTGATCTGGGGCGCCAGCGGCGGCCTCGGCTCGTACGCCACGCAGATGGCGCTCAACGGCGGCGCGATCCCGGTGTGCGTGGTGTCCTCTCCGGAGAAGGCCGAGATCTGCCGCCGCATGGGCGCCGACCTGGTCATCGACCGCGCCGCCGAGGGCTACCGGTTCTGGTCCGATGAGCACACCCAGGATCCGGCCGAGTGGAAGCGCTTCGGCGCGCGCATCCGGGAGCTGACCGGCGGCGAGGACCCCGACATCGTGTTCGAGCACCCGGGCCGGGAGACCTTCGGCGCCAGCGTGTATGTCGCCAAGAAGGGCGGCACCATCGTCACCTGCGCCTCGACCAGCGGCTACGAGCACCAGTACGACAACCGCTACCTGTGGATGTCGCTCAAGCGGATCGTGGGCAGCCACTTCGCCAACTACCGCGAGGCGTGGGAAGCCAACCGCCTGGTCGACCTGGGCCGCGTGCACCCGACGCTGTCCAAGGTGTTCCCTCTGGAGCAGACCGGCCAGGCCGCCTACGAGGTGCACCGCAACGCGCACCAGGGCAAGGTCGGCGTGCTGTGCCTGGCTCCCGCGGAGGGTCTGGGCGTACGCGATCAGGCCAAGCGGGCCCGCCACCTGCCCGCGATCAACCGCTTCCGCGGCGTGTGATCCCTGGCTCACCACAGGTGAGGCTGGCTGCCGAAGGACCCGGACGGCGGAAGCGCAACGGAGCGCTTCCGCCGTCTGTCATTTCGGGCAATACTGACAATTAGCTTCCGGTATGGATCTTCCATCCGTTATGGTCACCGGCACCTTCGTGCCATC
The DNA here is from genome assembly GCF_011297315.1 of Catellatospora chokoriensis. NCBI lineage: Bacteria > Bacillati > Actinomycetota > Actinomycetes > Micromonosporales > Micromonosporaceae > Catellatospora > Catellatospora chokoriensis. Next base: position 38,896 of record NZ_JAAOTI010000044.1, on the reverse strand, counting down.
GGCCCACATCCGGTGGGCGAAAGTACCCCCACGCCCTTGCGCGACACCCGGGGTCATCTGCGAGTATGTGCCAATGTCCCAGCAGCCCTCCTCCGTCGCGTTCTTCGATGGCGCGAATACCCAACAAGACTTCACAGTCGTCCTGCGCGGTTTCGACCGCGAGCAGGTAAACGCGTTTGTCGGTCGTCTGAACGCTCAGCTTGCCCAGTCGGAGCAGGCACGTGCGGAGGCCGAGCAGCGCATGAACGACGCCCAGCGTCGTCTGCGCCAGGCTGAGCAGCGCCTCAACTCGGTCGAGCAGAAGCTGACCGACACGAGCAAGCAGCTGGAAGAGAACAGCCGTCCGACCCTGTCCGGCCTCGGCACCCGCGTGGAGCAGATCCTGCGCCTCGCCGAGGAGCAGGCCAACGACCACCGCGGCGAGTCCAAGCGCGAGTCCGAGGGCATCCTGTCCGCGGCCCGCCTCGAGGCCCGCGAGATCACCGACAAGGCGCGTGCCGAGGCTGCCGCCATGAAGGCGACCGCCGAGCGCGAGGCCGGCAACCTGCGCACCGCCGCCGAGCGCGAGGCCGCCGAGGTCCGGGTGCAGGCCCGCCGCGAGGCCGACACGCTGCGCGCCGACGCCGACCGCGAGACCAAGCAGCTGCGCACCGCCACCTCGCACGAGGTGGCCGAGCTCAAGGCCACCGTCGAGCGCGAGGTCGCGACGCTGCGCGCCACCGCCGAGCGGGAGATCACCCAGCTGCGCGCCAAGGCCGCCCGCGAGGCGGAGGAGAAGCGCGCCGAGGCCTCCAAGATGCTGGCCGACGCCCGGGACAAGCGCGACAAGGACCTGCAGGCCCTGCAGCTCGAGCTGGCCGAGCGCCGCGAGAAGTCCGAGCGCGAGGAGTCGCAGCGCCACTCCTCCGCCGTCGCCGCCACGCAGAAGCTGGTCGGCGAGGCCGAGGAGCGCGCCCGCGCCGCCGAGGACCGGGCCAAGGAGATCGAGCAGCGCGCCGAGGCGCGCCGGGTCGAGTCCGAGCGCACCGCCGTCGAGACGACCGAGAAGGCCCGCGTCGCCGCGGAGAAGGCCGTCAACGAGGCCAAGGCCGAGGCGCACCGCCTGGTGTCCGAGGCCCGCAACGAGGCGGAGCTGACCACCACGGCCGCCCGTCGCGAGGTCGACGACCTCACCCGCCAGAAGAACGCGGTCACCGCGCAGCTCGGCCAGATGCTGTCCGGCCTGGCCGGCATCGTGCCCGGCGTCGGCGCCCCCGCGCCCGCTCCGGCGGCCGAGGAGAAGCCGAAGGCCGAGAAGGCCGAATAACGACCCGATCCACATCTGATCACGCCGCGCCCGGCACCTGTCGGGCGCGGCGTGACTCTTTATGTGAAGATGGACCGCATGTCGCACGGCGGAGACCTGTTCGCGCTCGGTGAGGGCGTCTCATCGGAACCAAGCTTCGATACATCCCTCAAGGGCTTCGACAAGAAGCAGGTGAACCGATACGTCGTCCAGGTCGAGTCCGAACTGGCGACTCTGGCCGCCGAACGTGACCAGGCCATCTCGCAGCTGCAGGCGCTGGCCGGCCAGGTGCAGCAGCTCCAGCTGGAGCTCGCCGACGCCGCCCGCCGCGCCGTGCCGTCCCGGGTCTCCTTCCGGCACCTGGGCGCGCGGGTCGAGCAGATCCTCTCGCTCGCCGAGGACCAGGCCGACGACCTTCGCAACGGTGCCGCCCAGGAGATCGCCGACCAGCGCGCCGAGGCCGAGCGTCTGCTCACCGACGCCCGCGAGCGGGCCGCCACCGCGTCCCGCGACTTCGACCTGGCGCTGGCCTCCCGCCGCGCCGAGGAGCGCAAGGCCGAGGAGCGCCACCGCGTCGAACTGATGGACGAGACGCAGCGCCTGCGCACCGAGGCGCGCGAGCTGCTGGCGCACGCCCAGGTCGAGGCGCAGGGCCTGCGCACCGCCGCGGCGCAGGAGGCCGCCTCCCGGCGCATCCAGGCCGACAAGGAGATCGCCGCGGCGCGCGCCGAGTCCGAGCGCCACGCGGCGGACAGTCGCGCCCAGGCCGAGCAGCAGCTCGCGGCCGCCGCCACGGAGGCCGAGCAGCGCCTGGCCGCCGCCGCCGCCCAGGCCGAGCAGCAGCTCGCCGAGGCGACCGCCGCGGCCGCGGCCAAACTGTCCGAGGTGGAAGCCCAGGCGACCCAGCGCACGGACCAGGCCGAGCAGGAGGTGGCGCTCGCCCGCGGCCGGGCCGCCGCCGAGCAGGCCGCCGCCGACACCGCCAAGCAGCAGTACGAGGACGGCCAGGCGCAGCTGGTGGCGATGCGGGCCGACATCACGCAGGTGGAGCACCGGCTGACCGAGCTGAAGCAGCAGCTGCACGTCGAGCTGGAGCGGCTGGCCACGGCGCAGCGCGACGCCGAGCAGGCCGAGCGCCGGCGCGCCGAGGCGTCGCGTCCCGACGAGGAGCCGCCGACGCAGACCCTGTCCGTGCCCGCGCCGCCCGCTGCTCAGGCAGCGCCCGCCCCGTCCGGCCCGCCGCAGCCCGCACAGCCGGTCGAGCCGCAGGCCGGGGACGAGCCCACCATCATGCTGGCCGGCAACGAGCCCACCATCAGCCTGGACGGGCGCAGCAGCGACGCCGAGGCCTCCAGCCGGTAACAGTCACGAAGAAGCCGCTGCGCGTCCCAGGACGCACAGCGGCTTTTTTCGTACCCGGCCGCGGTCGGCGGCGGTGCCGCGGTCAGACCGGCTTGTCGGCGAAGGCGGCGACGGTGCGGTCGGCGTACGCGCTGGCGTCGCCGTACTCCATGGGGCCGGGCCAGTCCTTGGGGAGCGGGACCTCGATCGCGGGGGCGACCCGGCGGACGATCTCGTCCAGCACCGTCTCGGCGTCGCCGACCCACAGGTGCTTCGCGCCGGGCACACCGACGACCTCGGCGTGCGGGATCGCGGCGAAGCGCTCCCTCGCCTCGGCCGGGCGCAGGTAGTCGTCGTGCTCGGGCACGAGCGCGGTCACCGGGCGGCCGGAGTCGGCCCATACCGCCAGGTCTTCGGGCTGGGAGAAGCGCAGCGGCGGGGACAGCAGGATCGCACCGGCGATCGCCGGGTCGCAGCCGTACTTGAGGGCCAGGTCCGTGCCGAAGGACCAGCCGACCAGCCACAGGTTCGGCAGCTCGTGGAACTCGGCGTACTCGATCGCGGCGGCGACGTCGAAGCGCTCGCCGACCGCGTGGTCGAAGGCGCCCTCGCTGGTGCCGCGCACGCTGGACGTGCCGCGGCTGTTGAAACGCAGCACCGCGATCCCGGCCAGCGCGGGCAGCCGCCAGGCGGCCTTGCGGTACACGTGGCTGTCCATCATGCCGCCGTGCGTCGGCAGCGGGTGCAGGCAGATCAGGGTGGCGACCGGGTCGCGGTCGGCGGGGAGCGCCAGCTCCCCGACCAGCGTCAACCCGTCGGCGGTATGCAGTTCGATGTCCTGCCGCCGGGCGGGCAGGATCGAGTTGGCACGGATCGCGGTCACGCCTACAGTCTGCCCGCGCGACGGTCCGCCCTGCCCCCTGACGTCGCGGTGATCACACCAGGCCGCTCAGCCGTAACGGGGTGCGTTGCGCGACCGTTCGACGTTGGGTTTGCGCTGGTGGCGGCTCCCCCAGCAGCTGCTGTGCCAGTGCCTGCGGTCGCCCGCGTCGCCCCAGCCCTGCGACGGCCAGGCGACCACGTGCGGCACGCCGGGCCGGATGTCCTGGTGGCACCCCGGGCACTTGTAGGTCTTGTCCGACCTCTCGCCGCTCAGGTGCCGGACGGTGAACTCCCCGTCCGGATCGTCATGGACGTACTCCACCCCGCGTCGCGACATGGCCTCATCGAGATCGCGCTCCGGGCGATCCTTCTTGTTGTTACGACGCGGACTCATGTCCCCAAGATACGGCGCACCCCACCAGACCCGACGATCTTGCGCGAACTGTTAGGGATATGCCCGATTAGGGCGTGTCATCCCCGCAGTTCGCGCAAGATCGTCGCGGTGGAGCAGGTCAGCGGTGGGTGTGGTCGCGGAAGCCGCGGCCCGTTTTGCGGCCGAGGTAGCCGGCGGTGACGAGGTGCTCCAGGAGGGGGGCCGGGGAGAAGCCGGGCTCGCGGAGTTCGAGGTAGAGCTCGCGCTGGATGGCGAGGGAGACGTCGAGGCCGACCACGTCGAGCAGCTCGAAGGGGCCCATGGGGTAGCCGCAGCCGAGCTTCATGGCCGCGTCGATGTCGTCGGCGGTGGCGTAGCTGGCCTCCAGCATCTTCACCGCGTCGTTGAGGTACGGGAACAGCAGGGCGTTGACGATGAAGCCCGCCCGGTCGGCGCAGTCCACGGCGGTCTTGCCGAGGCTCGACACCACCGCGTCGGCGGTGGCCAGGGTCGCGGCGCTGGTACGGATGGTGGCGACCACCTCGATCAGCGGCATCACCTGGGCGGGGTTGAAGAAGTGCAGGCCGACCACGTCCGCGGGGCGGTGGGTGGCCATCGCGCACTCCACGACCGGCAGGCTCGACGTGGTGGTGGCCAGCACGGTGCCGGGCTTGCAGATCTCGTCGAGGCTGGCGAACAGCGCCTTCTTGACGCTCAGCTCCTCGACGACGGCCTCGACGACCATGTCCACGTCGGCCAGGTGGTCCAGGTTGGTGGACCAGGTGATCCGGCCGATGGCGGCGTCGCGCTCCGCCTCGGTGAGCTTGCCGCGCACCACGCCCTTGTTCAGCGAGGTCTTGACCGACTCGCAGACCTTGGCGGACTTCTCCGCGCCCCGGGTCACGCTCAGCACGTCGTACCCGGCCTTGGCGAAGACCTCGATGATGCCGGTGGCCATGGTGCCCGAGCCGACCACGCCGACGGTGCCGATCGGGCGCGGGCTGGCCTCGTGCGCTCCGGCGGCCGGGGTCAGCTCGTCGGCGACGACGACCGGCGAGCCCTGCTTCTCGTAGGTGTAGAAGCCGCGGCCGGTCTTGCGGCCCAGCAGGCCCGCGGTGACCATCTGCTTGAGCAGCGGCGCCGGGGCGTGGCGGCGGTCGCGGCCGCCGCGGCGGTACATGGTGTCCAGGATCTCGTACGCCGTGTCCAGGCCGATCAGGTCCATCAGCGCGAGCGGGCCCATGGGCAGGCCGCAGCCCAGCTTCATGGCCGCGTCGATGTCCTCACGGGTGGCGTAGTGGTTCTCGAACATCGTCACGGCGTGGTTCAGGTAGCCGAACAGCAGCGCGTTGGCGATGAACCCGGCCCGGTCGCTGATGGTCACGTCGGTCTTGCCGAGGCGGGCGCACAGCGCCTCCACGTCGGCGACGACCTCCGGCGCGGTCACCACGGTACGGATGATCTCGACCAGCTTCATCACCGGCGCGGGGTTGAAGAAGTGCACGCCGATGACCTGGTTGGGCCGGTGGGTGGCCACGGAGATCTCGGTGACGGACAGCGAGCTGGTGTTGGTGGCCAGGATGGCGTGCGGCGGGCAGACCTTGTCCAGCTCGGCGAAGATCGCCTGCTTGAGGTCCAGGTGCTCGGGCACGGCCTCGATCACGAAGTCGACGCTGTGCAGCGCGGCCAGCCCGACCTGGAAGTCGACCCGGGCGTGCAGCGCGTCGCGGTCCTGCTCGGACAGCTTGCCCTTGGCCACGGCCCGGTCGGTCGAGCCGGAGAGGTTGGCCCGGCCCCGCTCCAGCGCGCCCTCGCTGATCTCGACGGCCACGACGTTCAGGCCGTTGCGCGCGAATACCTCGACGATGCCGGCGCCCATGGTGCCGAGGCCGACCACGCCCACCGTGTTGATTTCGCGAGCCACAGTGCCCATCCCCATCTCCCAAACGATCGCTAAGGCTACTCGGGAGTCTGCCATGGGGCCCGCGTTCCCACATCGTGTGCCGAAAGTGAACATAGCCACTCGTGCACAAGCGAAAGGAAGGGCATCGTCGGCTCGCGGCAGCGAGACGAGCAGCAGCTCGGCACATCGCTATGCGTTGTGGCAGGTGCCCTTCTTGACGGCCCCGGCGGCGAGCAGGCGGACGGATGCCGTCGCCGCGCAGGTCAGCGTGGCTGGCGGGTGCCCGCCCGGACGGCGGCGGCCACGGCCGCCGCGCCCTCGCGGCCCAGCGTGATCGTGTAGTGGTTCACATCCGGCACGTCGGACTCAGCCGCGCCCGGCAGCCACTCGCTCGCCCGGCCCGGGGTGTAGAGCGGGGCGTCCGGATCGTCGAACATGCCGCGCGGGGCGCGCAGGAACACCGCGGGACGCGGCAGCGGCGCGGGCGCCATGCCCGGCAGCGCGTAGAGGTCCTGCCCGTCGCGGACCGCGGCCTCCATGCGACACGCGGCACGCATCCGCGGCTCCTCGCCCACCAGGTCGTAGTCGAGATACGCGTCGGCGCCCTCGGGCCACGGGCCGAAGGACGGGTGTTGCCGCCACAGCGCCAGGTAGGCGTCCCGGTCCGGGAAGGTCATGTTCAGCCGGGCGAAGACGGCGCCCACCGTCGTGGCGATCGCCTCCTCCAGCGCGGCCGGGCCGGCCGACGCGTCGATGCCCGGCGGCAGCGGCAGCGGAGCCCCGCCGTCGACCAGGATCAGGCGCTCGACCAGCTCCGGGAAGCGGCGCGCGGTCTCCGCGACCACGAAGCCGCCCATCGAGTGGCCGATCAGGGGGACGGCGGCGTCGGCGTACGCCCGGACGACCGCGGCGATGTCGGCGGCGTGCTCGGCCATGCCGTAGGGGCCGGGCAGGTCGCGGCTGCCGCCGCGGCCGCGCAGGTCGACCGCCACCACCCGGTGGTCGCGGCCCAGCTCGGGCCCGATCAGCGTCCAGGCCAGGTGCGACGACGTGATGCCGTGCACCGCGACGAGCACCGGACCGTCCTGGCCCCACACGCCCACCCGCAGCTCGCCACCACGTACGGGCACGCTCTCCATCCGGTATGCCACCTGCTGAGCCATCTCCGCTCCTCCCACGCCGTGCGCGGGATGCTGCCACACTGGACGCCTCGCGCCAGTGGTGTCCGCCCACACAATCCGCGCCGACGCTTAAGTCGGTTGCTGGGGGGATGCGGGGCCGGGACGATGCTCGGCATGTCGACACTCAAGGTCACCGCGGAACGGCTGGTGATCCACCCGCACCCCAACGCCGACGCGCTCGAGCTCGCCGAGGTGGGACGGCTGCGCGCGGTGGTCGCCAAGGGCGCTTTCCGCACCGGGGACCACGCCGTCTACCTGCCCGAAGGCTCCGTGCTGCCGGAGCCGCTGATCGCCGAGCTCGGCCTCACCGGTCGGCTGGCGGGCGCGAACAAGGACCGCATCACCGCGGTACGCCTGCGCGGCGAGCTGTCCCAGGGCATCGTCTGCCTGCCGAAGGCGCTGTCCGACGTGGACCTGGCCCAGGCGGCAGCGGCGGGCACGGACTTCGCGGAGCTGCTCGGCGTGGTCAAGTGGCACCCGCCGGTGCCGGTGCACCTGGCCGGGGACATGGAGCCCGCCGCCGACCTGCTGCCCTGGCTGGAGGTGGAGAACATCCGCCGCTACCCGGACCTGTTCACCGCCGGCGAGCCGGTGATCGCCACTGAGAAGATCCACGGCTCGGCGACGCTGATGACGTTCGTCGCGGCCACCGGCGAGGTGTACGCGTCCTCGAAGGGCTTCGGCAAGCAGCGCCTGGCCATCAAGGAGACGGGCCACAACCTCTACTGGCGCGCGATCCGCACGTTCGACGTGCCCGCGTTCGCGGCCGGGGTCGCCGGCGTGTTCGGCGCGGCCAGGGTCGGCGTGTTCGGCGAGGTGTTCGGCCGGGGCGTGCAGGACCTGCCGTACGGCGCGAACGCCGGGGTGCGCCCCGGCTACGCGGTGTTCGACGTGTGCGTGGACGCCGGGGGCGGCGTGCGCTGGCTGACGCTGGACGAATACGCGCCGCTCGCCGCCGAGCACGGGGTGCCCCTGGTCCCGGTGCTCTACCGGGGCGCCTACGACGAGCAGGAGCTGATCGCGCTGGCCGACGGCACCGAGACGGTGTCCGGCACGGGCGCGAACCTGCGCGAGGGCCTGGTCGTGCGCTCGCTGCCGGAGCGCTACAGCCCCGTGACCGGCGGCCGCGCCATCGGCAAGCTCGTCTCCCCCGCCTACCTCACCCGCAAGGGCGGCACCGAGTACGAGTGACGGCCGTACGGTCCCGGATCTTGACGGTTCCTGGTCGCCAGAGCGACGAGAAACCGCCAAGATCCGGGCGTGGGCCGTTCTTTGACGGCGGTCGCGTGGGCGGGGTGGTTGACGGACTAGCCTGTGAGCGTGCGTTATGTCGTGATCACAGGAGTGTCCCGCGGGCTGGGTGAGGCGCTGCTGAACCAGTTCGAGACCGACGAGGAGACCACGGTGCTGGCGCTGGGTCGCGGCTTCACCGACGCGCAGCGCATCGCCGCCGGTCCGCGGCTTATCCTGCGCCACTGCGAGCTGGCCGAGCCGTCCACCCTGCCGCACGCCTCCGAGCTGAACGAGCTGATCGCGGACGCCGACGAGGTGGTGCTGATCCACAACGCCGCAGTGGTCGCCCCGATCGGGCCGATCGGCGACCTGGAGCCCGACGAGCTGGCCAACGCGGTCGCGGTGAACCTGACCGCGCCGATGCTGCTGACCAACTCCCTGCTGGCGGCCCTGCCCGCGACGGCTCGCGCCGTGATCATGTTCGTCTCCTCCGGCGCGGCGCACCGGATCATCGACGGCTGGTCGGCGTACTCGGCGACCAAGCGCGGGGGCGAGGAGTTCTTCGCGCACCTGGCCGAGCAGTACGCGGACGAGCCGCGGATCCGGGTGGAGATCGTCAACCCGGGGGTGATGGACACCGGCATGCAGGAGACGATCCGGTCCGCCCGGTTCGCCGGGCAGCAGCGCTTCCTCGACCTGTTCGAGAACAACGAGCTCCCCGATCCGGCCGCGATCGCGGCCCGGCTGATCGAGGACCACCTCCATGCGTGAGGATGTTTCGGATTACTGACCAGTAGGCCTAGACTGCGCGCGTGACCACCACCTCATCCCTGCCGCCCGGCGCGAGTGTCGTCGAGGCCGGCGAGCTGATCTCGACGAATCCCGCCACCGGCGACGAGGTGGCCCGCCTGCCCGTCGCCTCCGCCGCGGACGTGGCCGCCGCCGTCGCGCGGGCCCGCGTCGCCGGCGCGTGGTGGGCCGGGCTGGGCTGGCGCGAGCGCCGCCGGCGGTTGCTGGCCTGGCGCAGCCTGCTGGTCAACCGCATCCAGGAGCTGGCCGAGCTGATGCACCGCGAGGGCGGCAAGCCGGTCGACGAGGCGCTGCTGGAGATCGTCGTCTCGGTCGACCACGCCGCCTGGGCCGCCAAGCACGCCCGCAAGGTCCTCGGCCCGCGCCGGGTCGGCGGCTCGCTGATGCAGTCGGAGTACGCCGCGCACCTGGAGTACCAGCCGTTCGGCGTCATCGGCGTGATCGGCCCGTGGAACTTCCCCATCTTCACCCCGTTCGGCTCCATCGCGTACGGGCTGGCCGCGGGCAACGCCGTGGTGTTCAAGCCCAGCGAGTACACCCCGGCCGTCGGCCAGTTCTACGTGGACGCGTTCCGCGAGGTCGTGCCGGAGCACCCGGTGCTGCAGATCGTGCACGGCACCGGCGAGACCGGCGCGGCGCTGTGCCGGTCGGGCGTGGACAAGCTGGCCTTCACCGGATCGGCGGCGACCGGCCGCAAGGTGATGGCGGCCTGCGCCGAGTCGCTGACCCCGGTGCTCATCGAGTGCGGCGGCAAGGACGCGCTGATCGTGGCCGACGACGCCGACCTCGACGCGGCGGCGGAGGCGGCGGCCTGGGGCGCCAACTTCAACGCCGGCCAGGCCTGCGTCGGCATCGAGCGGGCGTACGTGCACGAGCGGGTGTACGACGCGTTCGTGGGCAAGCTGGTGGCGCGCACCGAGAAGCTGACGGTCGGCGAGCAGGTCGGCCCGATCACGATGCCCGGCCAGCGCGACATCATCGCCCGGCACATCGACGACGCCCTGAGCAGCGGCGGCCGCGCCCTGCTCGGCGGCCCCGACTCGGTGCAGGGCGCGTACGTCAAGCCGACCATCCTGGTCGACGTGCCGGAGACCTCGGCCGCGGTGCGCGAGGAGACGTTCGGGCCGACCATCACGGTCACCAAGGTCGCCTCGGTCGAGGAAGCGATCACGCTGGCCAACGACTCCGCGTACGGGCTGGGCTCGGCGGTGTTCTCCAAGCGCCACGGCATGGCGATCGCGCGCCGGCTGCGCACCGGCATGACCGCGGTGAACTCGGCGTTCTCGTTCGCGGTGCTGCCCACGCTGCCCTTCGGCGGCGTCGGCGCGTCGGGCTTCGGCCGCATCCACGGCGCGGACGGCCTGCGCGAGTTCACCCGGGCCAAGGCCATCGCCCGGCGGCGGCTGCCGAGCCTGCCCGCGCTGCTCACCTTCGAGCGCAAGCCGTCGGCGGTCCGGCTGGCGCTCACCGTGACGAAGCTGCTGCACGGTCGCAACCGCTGATCCGAGACACTACGAGGCCCCCGGCGCACCCGCCGGGGGCCTCGCTGTTCGCGCTCCATAATTATGATAACTACTGTCATTTTCTAGTGACTATCATTTTGGAGGCGATGTCATGTCAGATCGTCGGCGCTGGTGGGCGCTCGGCGCGCTGGTGCTCAGCGTGCTCACGGTGGGACTGGACGGGACGGTGCTCAACATCGCGCTGCCCACGATCGCGACGGACCTGGACGCGGGCACCGACGGGCTGCAGTGGGTCGTCAACGCGTACGTGCTGGTGTTCGCGGGTCTGATGCTGCCCTTCGGAGCACTGGGCGACCGGTACGGCCGCCGCCGGCTGCTGCTGGTCGGGCTGGCGGTGCTCGGCGCGGCCTCGCTGATCTCCGTGTTCGCCGACGGGCTGGGCGCGCTGCTGGTCGCGCGCACCCTGATGGGCCTCGGCGCGGCGATCCTCACCCCGACCGCGGTCGCGGTGCTGCCCGCGCTGTTCGCCCCCGCCGAGCGGCCGAAGGCGGTCGCGGTGCTGATGCTCGGCCTCGGCCTGGGCATCCCGCTCGGGCCGATCGTGGGCGGCTACCTGCTCGACCACTTCTGGTGGGGCTCGATCTTCCTGATCAACGTGCCGGTCGCGGCGCTCGGCATGATCGCGGTGGCGCTGCTCATGCCGGAGAACCGCGATCCCCAGCCGCGCCCGGCCGACCTGCCCGGCGGCCTGCTCTCCACGACCGGCCTGGTGACCCTGGTGTACGGCATCGTCGCCGCCCCCGAACGCGGCTGGGGCGACCCGCTGGTGCTGGCCGCGCTGACCGGCGGTTTGCTGCTGCTGGCCGCGTTCGGGTGGTGGGAGCGGCGCACCGGGCACCCGATGATCGACCTGCGGCTGTTCGGCGACCCCGGCTTCCTGTGGGGCGCGGTCGCCGCCACGATCCTCTCCTTCGGCCTGTTCGGCCTGCTCTTCGTCGTGCCGCAGTACCTGTCGTTCGGGTTCGGCTACGACGCCCTGGACACCGGAGTGCGGCTGCTGCCCCTGATCGGCGGGCTGTTCGTGGCGTCGCCGCTCGCGGCCCGGCTGTCCGTCCGGATCGGCCACCGGCTGCCGGTGACCGCGGGCCTGGTCGTCACCGCGGCCGGGCTGGCGCTCGGCGCGAGCAGCGGACCCACCACCGGGTACGGCTTCACGGCCGCCTGGTGCGCGATCGTCGGCTTCGGCACCGGGCTGGCACTGGCGCCGGCGATGGACGCCGTGCTGGGCGCGCTGCCCCCGGAGCGGGCCGGCTCCGGCACCGCGCTGACCATGACCATGCGGCAGGCCGCCGGGGCGCTGGGTGTGGCCCTGCTCGGGAGCCTGCTGAACGCCGTCTACACCGGACGGGTCGACGTGGCCGGGCTCGGCGCCGACGCGACCCGGACCGCGCAGGACTCGGCCGCCGGGGCGTACGCCGTGGCGGCCGCGCTGGGCCGGCCGGAGCTGGCCGCGAGCGCGCACGACGCGTTCGTCGCGGGCATGGCCGCGGTGCTGTGGAGCTGCGCCGCGATCGCGGTCGTCGGGGCGGCGCTGACCGCCCTGCTGCTGCCCGCCCGCCGCCCCGACCCCGGCGATGGTGGAGAATCCGCACATGAGCTCGTCGGGGTTGCGTGAGCGCAAGAAGCAGAAGACCCGCTGGTTGATCCAGGAGCACGCGCTGCGGTTGTTCACCGAGCAGGGCTACGACGCCACCACGGTCGAGCAGATCGCCGCCGCCGCCGAGATCTCCCCCAGCACGTTCTTCCGGTACTTCGCCACCAAGGAGGACGTCGTCCTCGACGACGAGTACGACCCGATGCTGGCCGGCGCCGTCGCCGCGGCCCCGGCCGAGCTGGGGCCGATCGACGCGCTGCGGCACGCCGTACGCACCACGATGAGCAACCTGCCGGACGCCGACCGCGACAAGATCCTCTTCCGCAGCCGTCTGCAGAACTCGGTCCCCGCGCTGCGCGCCCGGCTGCTCGACGGCCTGATCGGCAACATCAAGCTGATCAGCACCGCCATCGCACCCCGCATCGGCCGCCCCGACGACGACCTCGAGGTCCAGATCATGGCCGGCGCCTGCGTCGGCGCCATGCTCCCCGCCCTCTTCGCCTGGGTCGACTCCAACGGCACCCTCGACCTCACCACAGTCGTCGACAACGCCCTCGAAAAAGTCGGCCGAGGCTTCACCCCCTAGCCCCCCTAACCCCAAGATCGCGACGATCTTGCGCGAACTGTCGTGGATATGCCCGTTTGGGGCGTGTCGTACCCACAGGCCGCGCAAGATCGTCGCGATCTTGGGGTTAGAAGAGGGTTAGTTCGTCTTTTTTGGTGCCGCGGAGGCGGTCGTAGTCGACTACGACGCAGCGGATGCCGCGGTCTTCGGCGAGGACTCGGGCCTGGGGTTTGATCTCCTGAGCGGCGAAGATGCCGGCTACGGGGGCCAGTAGCGGGTCTCTGTTGAGGAGTTCGAGGTAGCGGGTCAGCTGCTCGACGCCGTCGATCTCGCCGCGGCGTTTGATCTCCACGGCCACGTGGGCCTTGGCGGCGTCGCGGCAGAGGAGGTCGACCGGGCCGATGGCGGTCATGTACTCGCGGCGGACCAGGGTGAAGCCCTCGCCGAAGGTGTGCGGGGCGGCGGCCAGCAGTTCCTGGAGGTGGGCTTCGACGCCGTCCTTCTGGAGGCCGGGGTCGGGGCCGAAGACGTGGGAGGTGTCCTCGAAGACCTCTTCGAGGGCGATCCTGAGCTCCTCGCCGGCCTTGTTGACCACGCGCCACACGCCGGGTTCCTCGACCAGCTTGCAGGGTGGGCTCATCCAGTTCAGCGGCTTGTATGCCCGGTCGTCGGCGTGGATCGAGACCGAACCGTCCGCCTTCACGATGAGCAGGCGTTTGGCGGAGGGGAGGTGGGAGGACAGCCGTCCGACATAGTCGACGGTGCACCGGGCGATGACGAGACGCACCGAACCAGCCTAAGGGACGCGTATCCGCCGTAGCGTTCGCGTCCGTGGCGCGGGCGGGGCATGCTGGGATCGTGCTCGAACTTCTGACCGGCACGGGGCTGGCCACGGCCGCGGGGCTCAATGCGTACATCCCGCTGCTGGTGATCGGCATGCTGGACCGCTACACGAACCTGATCAATCTGCCCTCGGCCTGGTCGTGGCTGAGCAACGGGTGGGTGCTGCTGATCCTCGCGGTGCTGCTGGCGATCGAGTTCGTCGCCGACAAGGTGCCGGTGGTGGACAGTGTCAACGACGTGGTGCAGACCGTGGTCCGGCCGACCGCGGGCGGCATGGCGTTCGCCGCGGGTTCGGGCTCCGAGACGGTCACGGTCACCGACCCGTCGGCGCTGTGGACGCAGAAGCTGTGGATACCGATCGTGATCGGGCTGCTCATCGCGCTCACCGTGCACAGCACGAAGGCGGTCGCCCGCCCGGTCATGAACGCGGCGACGCTCGGCGTGGCGGCTCCCGTGGTGTCCACGGTCGAGGACGGCGCGAGCGCGAGCCTGTCGGTCGTCGCCGTCATCATCCCGTTCCTGGTGGTCGTCTTCCTGATCGGCCTGGTCTGGTGGATGGTGACCGTTTCCCGAAGGCGGCGGCAGCGGCGCACGGTCAGGGCACTGTCGGAAAAGTAGCTACCGTCGTCAGGCGTGGCGAAAGGGTTACAAACGGGCTAAAACGTCATACTCTCGCGGAGGAATTCCATCCGATCCCCCGTGGAGGTGCCGTGGCCAGCGTCGCCGAGGTCAAAGCCGCCATCGATGCCGCCATGCTGCATGTGCAGGAAGGCCAGGACGCGGTCCGTTCCGCCAACGACCGGCTCGGCGAGGCCCAGCTCAGCCTCGCCACCGCGGTCGAGGGCTCCGGGCACGAGGCCGTCACCGCCGCGCAGGCCGCACTCGCCCAGGCCGCCTCGGAACTCGAGGAGTGCCTCACCGCGACGCTGCACGCGGTGGAGCAGGCCGAGTCGTACGTCGCGACGTTGTGAGCGGCGGCATGAGCCTCGTTCAAGATCTTGCCGACCAGCTGCGTGTCGCCCGCGAGGAGCTGCCACTGCCGCAGGTCTCCGCCGCCGCCGAGCGCCTGCGCAGCGCCACCGGGCTGCTGGCCTGGGTGCTGCACCACAGCGCGACCCCCGTCAGCGTGCCCGACCTGAGCCGCGCCGTCGAACGCCTGGACCACGCCGCCGCCGCGTTGCGCGTCGCCCAGGACCGGCTCGACGAGTACGCGCTGGCGCTGGGCATGCCCGTCGACACCCACGCCCGGCACGACGAGGGCTGGCAGGCCGCCGTGCCCGCGCAGGCCCCGCGCGGCGAGGTCAGCGGCTCCGGGGACTGCCGGCTGGCCGACTGGTGGGGTGAGCGGATCGCCGCGCTGACCGGCGAGTCCTTCTCCGCGTCCACGCTCACCGGCGACCGCGCCGACGCCGCGCAGTCCAGCGCCGAGCTGCTGCGCCGCTGCGTACAGGCGGCACACGACGGCGACCGCAGGCGGCTGCACCGGCACCTGGTCGCGGCGGGTCCCGCCGTCGGGCTGGGCCTGGCCGCGACCGCGCCGCCGCTGCTGCGCCACCTCGCCGCCGACCTGGTCGGCTACCCGCCGCGGCTGGAGGACCTGGCCCGGGTGCGCCGGGCGGCCCTGCCGCTGCCCGCGGAGCTGCTGCCGCAGCTGCCCGCCGAGGCGGCCGAGGAGATCGTGGCGCGGGTCTGCCACACCTCGCCCCAGCGCACCGCCGACCGCGCGCCCACCCACCCGGTGGACGCCGCCACCGCCGCCGCGCTGCTGGTCGCCGCGCTCCTGCGGGCCAACGGCCGGGCAGCCGACGAGCTGAACCAGATCATCGAGGCCGAGCGGGCCGCCGCCGGGGCCGCGCAGCAGCGGGCCACGGAACGGGCCGAGGCTCACCGGGCCGCGCTGCGCATCACCGACAGCGGCCGCCGCCGCTCCGCCGTCGACGAGCTGGGCCGCGTCACGCAGCCCACGGCTCGCCGCCGCAGCGGTGGCTGAGCAGGACGCCGCGACTGCGCCGACCAGCCGAGGGATCGTCGCGGCGGTACGCAGGGAACTGGCCGCGGCCCGGCACGCCGCCCGCGCCTCGCTGGCCGCCACCGCGGCCGCCCGGACCGCCGCGCTCGCGCAGCTCGACGCCGTCCGGCTGTCCGCCCCCAAACGGCGCGACGAGCTGCTGTCGACGCGCGACACGGCGCTGGCCGAGGCACGGGCCCGCCGCGAGCGGGAGACCGCGAAGCTCGGCCGGGGCCTGCTCGGGCTCGCCGAGGCGGCCGCGCCGGGCACCGCGGGCAGCACGTGGGCGTCGTGGCGACCCGGCATGCGCCCCGAGCCGCAGGCCGGGCTCACCCCCGGACTGCTGCGGATCGGCTCGCTGGTGCAGGAACCCGCCCCGAACGTGCCCGTCCCGGCTCTGGTGCCGCTGCTGGACACCGCGCACCTGGGCGTGTCCGGCGACGGCACGGCCGCGGTGGACGCCCTGATCGGCGCCATGCTGCTGCGCGCGCTGGCGTCGGTGCCGCCCGGTTCGCTGCGGATCAGCGTGTACGACCCGGGCCGGCTCGGCGGCGCGCTGGCCGGGCTCGCCCCGCTGGCCCCAGCGGGCCTGATCTCGTATCTCGGGCCGGGCGGGCTCGGCCCGCTGCTCGACGACCTCGCCGAGCAGATCCGCCGGATCAACGAGAACGTGCTCGGTGGGGTCTACCTGAGCGTGGCCGAACTCGCCGCGGAGACCGGCCGCCGCCCCGAGCCGTGGCGGGTGGCCGTGCTGCTGGCCGACCCCAACGGCGCGGAGCTGTCCAAAGCCGAGCGCGCCCAGCTCGACCGGGTCGCCCGGACCGGCGTCGCGGCCGGCGTACACCTGATCAGCCGGGGTTTCGAACTCACCGCCGACACCGACGTGGAGACGATCGCGATCCGCGCCAACGGCACCGCGCGCACCAGCCTCACCGGCGAGATCCCGGTGCGGCTGGACACCCCGCCCGGCGCGGCCCTGGTCACCGGGGTCTGCCGGGCGCTGGCCGAGCAGGCCACCGCCGGACCGCCGCCGGTGCCGTTCGCCGCGCTGCTGCCCGACGAGATCTGGCGGCAGTCCTCGGCCGAGGCGCTGCGCGCGCCGATCGGCGAGGGCACCGACGGCCGCCTCGTCGAGCTGGTGCTCGGCGACGATCCGCCGCACGCCCTGATCGGCGGCCCGTCCGGCTCGGGCAAGACGAACCTGATCTACTGCTGGCTGGCCGCGCTGGCCACCCGCTACTCCCCCGCCGAGCTGTCGCTGTACCTGCTGGACTTCAAGGAGGGCGTGTCCTTCGCCCGCTTCGCCCCCGGCACCCGCGACCCCAGCTGGCTGCCGCAGGTGCGGCTGGTCGGCGTCAACGTCAACGGCGACCGGGAGTTCGGCCTGGCGCTGCTGCGGCACCTGGCCGAGGAGCTCAAGCGCCGGGCCGCCGCCGCCAAGCAGCACGAGGCGACCAAGCTCGCCGAGCTGCGGGCCGAGGATCCGGCCGGTGCCTGGCCGCGCATCGTCGCCGTCATCGACGAGTTCCAGGTGCTGCTGGGCGCGCGCGACGCGGTCACCAGCGAGGCCGTGGACCTGCTGGAGGACCTGGCCCGCCGGGGCCGCTCGCAGGGCATCCACCTGGTGCTGGCCAGCCAGGACGTGTCCGGCATCGAGGCGCTGTGGGGCCGCTCCGGCCTGGTCTCGCAGTTCACGCTGCGCATCGCGCTGCCCAAGGCCCGCCGCATCCTGTCCGATGTGAACCTGGCCGCCGAGCTGATCCCGCGCTGCCACGCCGTGGTCAACGCCGACTCGGGCGTGCCATCGGCGAACACCATCGTGCGCCTGCCCGACGCGGGCGACCGCGCGACCTGGCTCGGGCTGCAGGAGCAGCTGTGGTCGGCCCGGCCCGAGGGAGCCGAACCGCCACGGCTGTTCGACGGGGACTCCCGCCCACTGTTCCCGCTGCTGCCGCCGCCGCCCGCGCCGGAGCTGCCCGCCGCGGTGGGCGCGGTGGCCCTGCTCGGCGAGACCATCGACGTCGCGGGCCGCCCCGCCACGCTGCGGCTGAACCGCGCGCCCGGCCGCAACCTGGCCGTGCTCGGCACCCGCGCCGACGAGGCCTGCGCGGTGCTGCTGGCTGCCGGGCACGCCCTGGGCAGCCAGCACACCTCGGGCTCGGCCCGGTTCAGCGTGCTGTGCCTGGACTCCGACGCGACCACGCCCGCGAAGTCGCTGCACGCGGTGCTCGACGCCCGCCACCGCTGCGACTGGTACGACGCCGACGGTGTCACCGCCCTGCTGGCCGAACTCGCCGAAGCCACCGACGAGCAGCCGCACTACGTGTTCGGCTTCGCCATGGACGCGGTCGCCGCCAAGCTGGCCGCCAGACCCGGCCCCGGCCTGCCCAGCGGCCACGAGCTGCTGCGCACCGTGCTGGCCCGGGGGCCGGAGCGGCGCACCCACCTGCTCGGCTGGTGGCGCACCGTCGCCCGGCTGCGCGACGACCTCGGCGGCCCCGGGGCGCGCTTCGACGCGATCGGAGCCTGGGTGGCACTGGACGTGCACGGGCCCGAGCTGTCCGCCCTCTACCCGCAGCCCGGCGGCCCGCCCTGGTTCCCCCGGCTCAACCGCGCCCTGCACTTCGACCGCGCGGTGCATCACCGCGCGCAGATCATCATCCCGTACGAGGTGGCCCCGTGACCTCCCCGCCGACGGTCCGCTACCGCGCGCTGATCGCCGACCTGGTCGCCGCGTCCCGGCGGCACGAGACGGCGCTGACCGCGGCCGTGCAGTCCCACGCGGACGGCATCGCCACCATCGAACACGACCTCGCCGCCGCCGACGACGCGGTGATCGCGGCGAGCGCCCGGATGGCGCACGCGCAGCGGCTCGTCGCGCAGACCGACCTCGCGGCGGGTGCGCTGTGGGACGAACTGAAGGAGGTACGCGGCCGCCGCGGCCGCCGCCTGGGCCCCGTGCCGCCGCCGCTGCCACTGCCCGAGCAGCCCGCCTCCGCGACCACCGACCCGATCGCCCTGCTGGAGACCGCGGCCGCCCGTATCGACCGGGCCCGGCGCGGCGGCGAGAAACTGCCCCCGCTGATCCTCCCGCTGCTGTTCGCCCTCGGCGCGGCCTGCTCCGCGGTGGTCACCCTGCTCGCGGCCTTCCTGCAGGCCCAGGGCCCGATCGGCCTGCTCGCCGGCTGGCTGATCCTGCTCGGCGCCCCGCTCTCGGGCCTGCTCCCGGCCCGCGACCTGGCCGACCGCTGGTTCGGCGCGCGTCTCGACCCCGGCGCCATCGCCCTCACCATCCTGGCCGGCATGCTCGCCACCACCGCCCTCACCCTCGCCTAACCCCCGAGGCCGTGGCGTTCGCGTACGACCGTGACGAGCTCGGCCATGATGTCGGTCAAGGCGAAGTCCTTGGGGGTGAAGACGCGGGCCACCCCGGCCTCACGCAGCACCTCGGCGTCGTCCTCGGGGATGATGCCGCCGACGACTACCGGCAGGTCGGGCAGGCCGGCCGCGCGCAGCCCGGCCAGCACCGCGGGCACCGCGTTGAGGTGCGAGCCGGACAGCACGGACAGGCCGACCAGGTCCACGTCCTCCTGCACGGCCGCTGCCACGATCTGCGCGGGGGTCAGGCGGATGCCCTGGTAGACGACCTCGAATCCGGCGTCGCGGGCGCGTACGGCGATCTGCTCCGCGCCGTTGGAGTGCCCGTCCAGGCCCGGCTTGCCGACCAGCAGCCGCAGCGCCGGGCGGGCCAGCTCGCGGGCCGTGGCCTGCACCCGCTCGCGGACCCGGGCCAGCGAGCCGTCCGCACTGCCGGACACGCCGCTGCTCAGCCCGGTGGGCGCGCGGTACTCGCCGAACACCTCGCGCAGCACGCCGGCCCACTCCCCCGTGGTGACCCCGGCCCGCACACACTCCAGCGTGGCGGCCATCAGGTTGCGCGACCCGGCCGCGTCGGCGCGCAGCCGGTCGAGCGCGTCGGCGGCCGCCGAGCCGTCGCGTTCCGCCCGCCAGCGCTGCACGGCGTCGATCGCGGCCTTCTCCGCGGCCGGGTCGACCTGCTCGACGGCCTGCGCACCCGCCGCGGTCAGCGGCGACGCCTCGGTCTCGACGAACCGGTTGACGCCGACCACCACGTCCTGCCCGGACTCGACCCGCCCGCGACGGCGGGCCAGCGAGGCGACCAGGGCGCTCTTGAGATGCCCGCCCTCCACCGCGGCGACCGCGCCGCCGAGTTCCAGCACCTCGGCGAGCTGCCGGCGGGCCCCGTCGGCGATCTCGTCGACCAGCGCCTCGACCACGTGCGACCCGGCGAACAGGTCGGGGTATTCCAGCAGGTCGGACTCGTACGCCAGGACCTGCTGCAGGCGCAGGGACCACTGCTGGTCCCAGGGGCGGGGCAGGCCGAGGGCCTCGTTCCAGGCGGGCAGCTGCACGGCACGGGCGCGGGCGTCGCGGGACATGGTGACGCCGAGCATCTCCAGCACGATCCGGGCGACGTTGTTCTCCGGCTGCGACTCGGTCAGCCCCAGCGAGTTGACCTGTACGCCGTAGCGCAGCCGCCGCTGCTTGGCGTCGGTGACGCCGTACCGGTCGCGGGTGATCTCGTCCCAGAGCCGGTTGAACGCGCGCATCTTCGCCATCTCCTCGACGAAGCGCACGCCGGAGTTGACGAAGAACGACACCCGCTGCACGACCTCGCCCATGCGCTCGGGCGGCACCTGGCCGCCGTCGCGCACCCGGTCCAGCACCGCGACGGCGGTGGCCAGCGCGAAGCCGACCTCCTGCACGGGCGTCGCGCCGGCCTCCTGCAGGTGGTACGAGCAGATGTTGACCGGGTTCCAGGCGGGCGCGTTGGCCACGGTCCACGCGACGACGTCGGTGGTCAGCCGCAGCGACGGGCCGGGCGGGAAGATGTACGTCCCGCGCGACAGGTACTCCTTGATGATGTCGTTCTGGGTGGTCCCGGCCAGCGCCGCCGGGTCCGCGCCCTGCTCCTGCGCGACGGTGACGTACAGCGCGAGCAGCCACATCGCGGTGGCGTTGATGGTCATGCTGGTGTTCGCGGCGGCGAGGTCGATGCCGTCGAACAGGGCCCGCGCGTCGCCGAGGTGCGCCACCGGCACGCCGACCCGGCCCACCTCGCCCGCGGCCAGCTCGTGGTCGGGGTCGTAGCCGGTCTGCGTGGGCAGGTCGAAGGCGACGGACAGGCCGGTCTGGCCCTTGGCCAGGTTCCGCCGGAAGAGCGCGTTGGTGGCCGCCGCGTTCGAGTGACCGGCGTAGGTGCGCATGACCCAGGGACGGTCACGATCGGGCAGACGTGGCTCCATACGCCGATGCTAAGTGAACGTTCAGTAACTTGTGCCGGTGAAGAATCTCACTGGGGGTTCGTGGCGTCGCTCGCGCCCGGCCGAGCACCGGCCGGTCTCGATGCGGCCCTGACGTATGGTGCCGGGTGTGACTCACGAAGAGCTGGCGATCAGCGTTTCCGGGCTGCGGAAATCCTATGCGGACAACGTGGCCGTCGCGGGGGTCGACCTGGCCGTCCCGCCGGGCGAGGTGTTCGCGCTGCTGGGCCCCAACGGGGCGGGCAAGACCACGACGGTCGAGATCCTGGAGGGCTTCCGCACCCGGGACTCCGGCACCGTGTCCGTGCTCGGCATCGACCCGGCCAAGGCCGACCGCGACTGGCGGCGCCGGGTCGGCATCGTGCTGCAGGGCACCGGCGAGTTCGACGAGCTCAAGGTGCACGAGGTGGTGCGCCACTTCGCCCGCTTCTACCCGAACCCGGCCGACCCCGACGAGGTCATCGAGCGGGTCGGGCTGGCCGAGAAGGCGAACGCCCGCACGCACACCCTCTCCGGCGGCCAGAAGCGCCGCCTCGACGTGGCACTGGGCATCGTCAACCAGCCCGAGGTGCTGTTCCTCGACGAGCCGACGACGGGCTTCGACCCGGCCGCCCGGCGCGAGTTCTGGGACCTCATCCGCCAGCTCTCGCACACCGGCACGACCATCCTGCTGACCACGCACTACCTGGACGAGGCCGAGGCGCTCGCGGACCGGGTCGGCGTGATCGCCCGCGGCGCCATGATCGCCGTGTCGACCCCGGCCGAGCTGGGCGGGCGGCACCTGGCCACGGCCACGGTGAGCTGGCGCGACGAGGGCGGGCCGCGCAGCGAGGAGACCGACCGGCCCACCGAGGTGGTGCAGCGGCTGGCCGCCTCGTTCGGCGGCGAGGTGCCGGAGCTGACCGTCACCCGGCCCACGCTGGAGGACGTCTACCTGAAGATGATCGGCGAGAACGGGCAGGAGGCGTCGTGAGCGCACAGACCACGGAGCGGGAGACGGCGCAGCCGCCCGTGCGGCAGGCGAGCGGGCTGAGCCTGGCCCTGGCGCAGGGCGGGATCGAGTTCAAGCAGTTCGTGCGTACCCGGGAGTCCCTGGTCTTCACGCTGCTCTTCCCCGTCATGCTGATGCTGATCTTCGGGTCGATCTTCGCCAACGTCGTCATCACCCCGCCGGGCGAGATCCCCGCGGTGACCCTGTCGCAGTACTTCGTCACCGGCATGATCGCCTCGGGCATCATGGCCACCGGCTTCCAGAACCTGGCCATCACCATCCCCATCGAGCGCGACCGGGGTGTGCTCAAGCGCTACCGCGGCACGCCGATGCCGAAGTGGGTGTACTTCGCCGGCAAGATCCTGTGCGTGGCGGCGCTCGCGTTCATCGCCGTCGTCCTGCTGCTCGGCGTCGCGGTGGCCTTCTACGACATCAACCTGCCCGACACCGGGCAGAAGTGGTTCACCTTCGGGTGGGTCAGCGTGCTCGGTCTGGTCGCCTGCACCCTGTGCGGCATCGCCTTCTCGGGCGTCGCGAAGAGCGGCCGGGCCGGGCCGGCCGTGGTCACCCCGATCGCGCTGATCCTCCAGTTCACCTCGGGCGTGTTCTTCCAGTACAACGCCCTGCCGCACTGGATGCAGCAGTTCGCCGCGCTGTTCCCGCTCAAGTGGATGTGCCAGGGACTGCGCAGCGTGTTCCTGCCCGAGTCGTTCGCGGCCCAGGAGGTCACCGGCTCGTACGAGCTGGGCCGGGTCGCTCTGGTGCTCGCCGCCTGGTGTGTCGGCGGCCTGATCCTGTGCCTGGTCGGCTTCCGCTGGACGACCAAGCGCGAGGGCTGACCGAATATTGACGCTGGCCTATTACATCGACTCCGATCTACAAATACTCGATGTAATAGGCCAGCGTCTATGTAAAACAGGGCCGCGGCGCGCGGCGTGGTGAAGCGCGCGGAAGCGGAGTGCTCAGTACGTGTAGAAGCCCTTGCCGCTCTTGCGGCCCAGCTCGCCGGCCGTGACCATGCGCTGGAGCAACTCCGGCGGGAAGAACTTCGGGTCGGCGGTGTCGGTGTAGATGTTGCGCGCCGCGTGCGCCAGGATGTCCACGCCGGTCAGGTCGGTGGTGGCCAGCGGGCCCATGGCGTGGCCGAAGCCCAGCTTGCAGGCCGTGTCGAGGTCCTCGGGCGTGCACACGCCGGACTCGACCAGCTTGACCGCCTCCACGACCAGCGCCGCGATCAGGCGGGTGGTGACGAAGCCCGCGATGTCGCGGTTCACCACGATGCAGGTCTTGCCGATGCCCTCGGCGAACGCCCGCGCGGTGGCCAGCGTCTCGTCGCTGGTGCGGTGGCCGCGGACCAGCTCGCAGAGCTTCATCATCGGCACCGGGGAGAAGAAGTGGGTGCCCACGACCATCTCGGGCCGGGAGGTGGCGGCGGCGATCTGAGTGATCGGGATGGCGGAGGTGTTGGTGCCGAGCACCGCGTCCGGCTTGCAGATGCGGTCCAGCGCCCGGAAGACCTCCTGCTTGATCTCCAGCTTCTCGAAGACCGCTTCGATCACGATGTCAGCCTCGGCCGCGGCCTCAAGGTCCGTGGTGGTGGTGATACGTGCCAGCGCGTCCTGGGCGTCCTGTTCGGTGATGGTGCCCTTGGTCGCGAACCGGCCCAGCGAGGTGCGGATGCCGTCCAGGCCGCGCCCGGTGGCCGCGTCGTCGAGGTCGCGCAGCGTGACCTGCCAACCGGCCTGCGCCGCCACCTGGGCGATGCCGGCGCCCATGAGTCCCGCCCCGATGACCGCGAGCTTCCCTGCCATTGCACTGCCTCCCACTGGGGAACATGATCCGGTGTCGTCCGGCGGCCGGTGGACGCGCGGCCGAACGCGTCGAGCCTAAACGATCGCTCAGGAGGGTGCGAACGGCCTCGCGACCCCGCCACCGAGGTGCAGACTGGGATCATGCCTGCTAGTGCCTATCTCGCCGGCCCGATGGTCGCGATCCTGACGATCGCGGTCCTCGCCGTGGTGCTGCACCGCGGCCTGCAGCGCGACGCCGAGACACCCGCCCCGGTCGTGCCGAGCCCCGCCCTCGACGACTACGGCCTGCTCGCCAGCGCCGCCGTCGTTCGTACCCTCGCCGACGCGACGCTCATCCGCGAGCACCTGCACAGCGTCGGCATCCGAGCCACACTCGCCACCGCACCCGACGGGCGGATCCGGGTGCTGGTCTTCGCCGACGAGGTCAGCCGCGCCCGCCGCGTCGTCGGCGAGACCCGCTGATCCCCGGTTGCCGTCAACGCCGCCGGCACCCGGTCCCACCACCGCGGCCCGCCGCAGCCCGCAGCGCCCGCGCACGGAAGGGCGGCGCCGCAGGCACCGGGGGTGGGTCAGAAGCCGTATTCGGGGTCGGCGGGGGTTTCGGCGCGTTCGACCTCGACGCCGAGCGCCCGCAGGTCGCCGGCGAAGTCGGGGTAGCCGCGGTCGATGTGGTGCACGGCGCGGACCGTGGTCACGCCGTCGCCGCACAGGCCGGCGATGACCAGCCCGGCTCCGGCCCGGATGTCGCTCGCGGTGACCTCGGCGCTGGACAGGTTCTCCCGGCCCCGGACCATCGCGTGGTGGCCCTCGATGCGGATGTCCGCGCCGAGCCGCTTGAGCTCCTCGGCGAACATGAACCGCCCGTCGAAGATGTTCTCCGTGATCAGCGAGACGCCGTCGGCCACCGCGGCCATGCCGATGGCCATCGGCAGCAGGTCGGTGGCGAAACCCGGGAAAGGCAGGGTGCGTACGTCGACCGCGGTGGGCCGGTCGGCGATGCGCACCCGGAACCAGTCGGGGCCGTAGTCGACCGAGCCGCCCGCCTGCTGGATCTTGTCCAGGGCGATCTCCAGGCACCGCGGGTCGATGCCGCGCACGGTGACGTCGCCACGGGTCATCGCGGCCCCGAAGGCCCAGGTGCCGGCGACGATGCGGTCGCCGATGGTGGCGTGCTCGACGGGCCGGAGCGCGTCGACGCCGTGCACGGTCAACTCGGAGGTGCCCGCGCCCTCGATGCGCGCGCCCATGCCGGTCAGCATCCGGCAGATGTCGACGATCTCCGGCTCGCGTGCCACGTTGTCGATCACCGTGGTGCCGCGCGCCAGCACGGCCGCCATCAGCAGGTTCTCGGTCGCGCCGACGCTGGGGAAGTCCAGGCTGATCTTCGCGCCGTGCAGGCCGGACGGGGCCTCGGCGACGACGAAGCCGTGTTCTCCGCTGATGTCCGCGCCCATCTTCGCCAGGCCGGACACGTGCATGTCCAGCCCGCGGGAGCCGATCGCGTCGCCGCCCGGGTGCGCGACCCGTACCCTGCCGCAGCGCGCCAGCAGCGGCCCGAGCACGCAGATCGACGCCCGCAACCGGCGGACCAGCTCGTAATCGGCCTCGGGGTGCAGCCTCGCGGGCACGTTGATGCGCACCCGATCGTCCTCGAAGAGCACGTCCGCGCCGAGCCGCCGCAGCACCTCCCCCATCAGCGCTATGTCGGTGATGCGCGGCACGTTGGTGATCACGCTCTCGCCTTCGGCCAGCAACGCCGCCGCCATCAGTTTGAGCGCGCTGTTCTTCGCGCCGACCACGCCGACCTCGCCGGCCAGCCGTACGCCGCCCTTGACCCGGATCACATCCACGTCGGCCATCGTAGAAGCCGGACCCCCCGTCCGGACGCCCGCCAGCAACGCGCCGACGGAGTCACCACCGTCGGCCACCATTAGGCTCGCTGTCATGGCTGTTCACCTCACCCGCATCTACACCAGGACCGGCGACGCCGGCACCACCGCGCTCGGCAACGGCGAGCGCGTGGACAAGACCGATCCGCGCATCACCGCGTACGCCGATGTGGACGAGTGCAACGCCGCGTTGGGGGTGGCGCTCGCTCTGGGCAACCTAGCCGACGATGTGCGCAACGTGCTGACCCTCATCCAGAACGATCTGTTCGACGTGGGCGCCGACCTGTGCAACCCGATCACCCCCGATCCGAAGTACCCGCCGCTGCGCGTCACGCAGGACTACGTCACCCGCCTGGAAGGCTGGTGCGACGAGTTCAACGCACGACTGACCAAGCTGGATTCTTTTATCCTGCCGGGGGGTTCGCCGGGTGCGGCCCTGCTGCACGTCGCGCGAACCACCGCCCGGCGCGCGGAACGTTCCTCGTTCGCGCTGCTGAGCGTGGACGCGGAGCGCACCGGCCCGCTGCCCGCACAGTATCTCAACCGGCTCTCCGATCTGCTGTTCATCCTCGGAAGAGTCGCCAATTCCGACGGCACGGCCGACGTGAAGTGGGTGCCCGGGGCCAACCGGTGAGCCTGCACCACGTCGAGGTGTGGGTGCCGGACCTGGCGGCGACCGAGCGTTCCTGGGGCTGGCTGCTGACCGAGCTGGGCTGGGTCGAGCACCAGCGCTGGGAAGCCGGGGTCTCCTGGCGGCACGGCACGGCGTACGTCGTCTTCGAGAGTTCGCCCGACCTGGTCGGCGACCGGCACGAGCGGCGCGCACCCGGGCTGAACCACCTGGCACTGCACGCGGGGTCTCCCGCCGACGTGGACGGGCTGGTCGCGGCGGCGGGCGAGCACGGCTGGCGGCTGCTGTTCGCCGACCGGCACCCGCACGCGGGCGGCCCGGACACCCACGCCGCATACCTGGAGGACGAGCAGGGTTACGAGGTCGAACTGGTCGCGACCCGGTAAAAGGGCGGATCCGGCGCGCCAGGTCCATACCGTGACTACCGTGTGTCCATGGCCGCTGCGATCGTCGCGGAAGGGCTGGTCAAGCGGTACGGCTCGGTGACCGCGCTGGCCGGCCTGTCGCTGAGCGTGCCGGAGGGCACCGTGCTGGGCCTGCTCGGGCCGGATCGGGCCGGCAAGACCACCGCGGTGCGGATCATGGCCACCCTGCTGCGCCCCGACGCGGGCAGCTGCCTGGTCAACGGCGTCGACGTGCTGTCCCGTCCGCGCTGGGCGCGCCAGGACATCGGCATGTGCGGGCAGCGCCCGGCCGTCGACGACTTCCTCACCGGCTTCGAGAACCTGGAGCAGCTCGGCCGGCTGCACCGGCTCGGCCGGCGGCGGGCCCGGCTGCGGGCCGAGGAGCTGCTGGAGCGATTCCACCTGAGCGAGGCGGCCCACCGGCCCGTGCGCTGCTACCCGGCCGGTATGCGCCGCCGGCTCGACCTGGCCGGCGCGCTGGTGACGGCACCGCCCGTGGTCCTGCTCGACGAGCCCACCGCGGGGCTGGACCAGCGCAGCCGGCTGGGCATCTGGGACGTGATCAGCGAGCGGGTGCGCGCCGGCACGACCCTGCTGCTGGCGACCCGGCACCTCGACGAGGCCGACGAGCTCGCCGACCAGATCGTGGTGCTCGACCGCGGCCACGTGCTCACCCGCGGCACTCCGGAGGAGCTCACCCGGCGCATCGGCGGCGACCGGCTGCAGGTGGTGCTGGGCAACCGGGCCGAGACCCAGGTCGCCGAGGACATCCTGAACCGGGTCTGCGGCGGCCGGGCCGTGGTCTTCCTGGATCAGCACCTGGTCCAGGCACCGGTCGTGGCGGGCACCCCGGCCCTGGTCGAGCTGGTCCGCCGGCTGGACGCGGCGGGCATCGAGCCGGTCGACATCGGCATCCACCGGGCGAGCCTCGACGACGTGTTCCGCAAGCTCACCGGCCAGGCCGCCACCCCGACCCTCGCCGACGAGGAGGCTCGCGCATGAGCGAGCGCAGCGGGGGGACGGTGTGAGCGAGTTGGCGGCGGCGGCGCAGGACGTGTGGGTCACGGCCCGGCGGGGGCTGCTGCGCGGCCGGCGGGAGCCGCGCCTGCTGGCGCTGCCCCTGCTGCAACCGGTGCTGTTCATGCTGCTGTTCGGCGTGGTGCTGGGCGGCGTGGTCGCCGTGCCGGGGGTGGCCTCCTATCCCGGGTTCCTGGCCCCGGGCCTGCTCGTGCAGGCGGTCGCCGTCACCGCAGGAATGGCCGCGGTGGGCGTCGCGCAGGACGTGCGCCGCGGCATGGTCGACCGGTTCCGGACGCTGCCCGTGCCCGCGTCCGCGGTGCTGTTCGGGCGTACCGCGGCGGACCTGGTCCGGATCGCGATGACGGCGGCGGTCGCGGCGGCGACGGGAGTGATCGCGGGCTGGCGCGTCCACCACGGCCCCGCAGCGGCCGCGGCGGGCTTCCTGCTGGTCCTGACCTTCGGGTACGCCGTCACGTGGCTGTCCGTTGTCGTGGGGCTGTCCGTACGCGGTCCTGGCGCGGCCCGGGTGCTGGTGCCGGTGTGCCTGATCCCGTTGACGTTCGTGTCGAACGTGCTGGCGCCGCCGGACACCATGCCGTCGTGGCTGCGCCCGCTCGCCGAGGCGAACCCCGTCTCCGCCGTCGTCACGGCGCTGCGCCTGCTGTGGGGCAACGAACCCGCGGGCTCCGGCGCGACCCCGTCCTCGGCGTACCCCCTGGCTTTGACCTGGGTCGCCGCGGCCCTGCTGCTCGCGATCCCGCTCGCCCTGCACCGCTACCGCCGCGCGCCCGCACCCTGATCAGGGTGCGGCCCCGCATGCGCTACGTCGAGTAGGGCGCCGCAGCTTCGAGCCAGGAGAGGAAACCGGTGACCGTGTGCAGCGGCATGGCGATCTCCACCTGGGCCCGCGAGTCGGCGCACTGCAGCACCACCCAGTCGGCGGGCACCAGGACCGACTCCTCCTCGCTGGGCGCGCGCCGGGCGATCACCTTCAGGTCGCGGCGCGAGAGCGTACGGCGGGGGCGCGGGGAGAGGCTGAACATCCGGTACCAGCGCAGTTCGTCGCCGCGGAACTGGGCGAAGCCGGGTGCCCAGCCGCGCCCTCCGGCCGTCTGACGCAGCCGGAGGTAGAGCTCGACGGTGCCGTGGCCGCGCGCGAACACCTCGCGGCGCACGAAGAGGCCCGCCAGCAGGGCGAGCAGGACGACGAGGCCGATGGCGACTACTTCGAGCAGCGACCTCATCGTCGTCGGGGGCGCTGGTCGCTCAGTGGCGCGCGGCCGGGGCGACCGGGGTCGCGGTCTCCGCCAGGACCGTCACGCCCTCGGTCGTGACCGACAGGAAGCCGCCGTGGACGTCGTAGGCCTTTTCCTCGCCGCCGGGGAGGATGATGCGCACCCCGCCCGGGTTGGCCAGTTGGCCGAGCAGCGGCGCGTGGCTGGGCAGCACGCCCAGCTCGCCCTCGGTGGTGCGGGCGATGACCATCTCGGCCTGCCCGGACCAGACCTTCTCCTCGACGGCGACGAGCTCGACCTGGAGCAGCTTGGCCACGATGACTCCTCAGGTGTGCAAGATTGGTGCAGCGAGTCTAACCGCCGGTGATCAGCGGTCCCCACCAGGACCGGTCAGTGTGAGCTGCGGGCCACTCTCACTTACTTAACATTTCCGGATGAAACGCCACGAAGTTCTCAACCGAGCCGGCGGCGACCGAAGCGAGGAACTGGCGGGCGTAGGAGTCCAGCTGCTCGCCGAGGTACTGGTACTTCATCTTGGGCTTGGACTTCTTCTTCTTGTCGTCCTTCTTGTCGTCGTCGTCCCCGCCGTCGTCCCCGTCATCGCCGTCGTCGCCGTCGTCCCCACCGTCGTCGCCGTCATCGCCGCCGCCGTCGCCCTCGTCGTCGTCCTTGCCCTTGTCGACGACGTAGCGGCCCACCCCGCCCCCGGACAGCTTCATCATGTGCACGGTGCTGGGGCGCAGGTCCTGCAACGCGAACGCCCAGTCGATCACGCTGTGCCCGCGGCCGCTGAAGGTGAGCGACTGCCCGGCCGCCCGCAGCACGGTGTCCATCTGGACCGGATCGGTCAGCACGTCGTCGCTGAACGCCTTGGAGATCATCGCGCGGACCAGCTGCTGCTGGTGCCGCTGGCGGGCATAGTCGCCGCCGGTCACGTAGCGCTGCCGGGCGTAGTCCAGCGCCTGCCAGCCCTTGAAATGGCGCAGGCCCGGCTCGTAGACCATCTGCTCGCCGACGTAGCCGGTGCTGCCGGGACCCCGGTCCCGCGGATCGCCGTCGGGCTCCAGGTGGATCGAGGCGACCCGCTCGTCGACCGTCATGTCGATCCCGCCGAGCGCGTCGATGACGTCCTTGAAGCCGCTGAAGTCGATGATCGCTCCGGCGTCGAACCGGGCGATCCCGGTGTACTGGCTGACCGTCGCGGCCAGCAGCTCGAAGCCCTGCGCGTGGTTGGCGCGCCGGTCGCCGGGCACCATCGAGCCGAAGTACATCGCGTGGGCGAGCTTGTCCGCGGGGTTGCCGGGGTAGCCGGACTTGGCGAACGGAGGGATGGCCACCAGCAGGTCCCGGGGCAGCGAGAACAGGTAGCCGCGGTCCAGGCCGGCGGGAATGTGCATGACCAGGATCGAGTCGGCCCGCGGGATCCAGAACGGGTCGCCGTGCCGCGGGTCGATGCCCGCCAGCAGGATGTTGAGCGGACCCTTGATGTCCTCCGGCCGCGGCGGCGCCTGGCGGCCCGACTCGTCGCCGAAGAGGTCTTCCTTGTGGATCGCGCCCTCGTAGCGCGCGATCACCCGGTCCACGGTGACCAGGGAGGCGCCGCTGAGCAGCATCAGCGCCGTACCGCCCAGCACGCTCCAGCGTGCCCACCGCGCCGCCGTACGCCACCGTTTCGCCACCATGATGTGGCTAACGAGGCAGATGCGACGTTGGCTCCTGCATTGTCCCACCGAACGAACCCGACCGGGCTCGACGGCAAAGGGGCGCCGCTCCGGGTGGGAGAGGCGCCCCTTTGCTGCGAACGGACCTACTTGGTCAGCTCGCGGTAGTTCTTCTCGAGGTCGTCGAGGCCGCCGCACATGAAGAAGGCCTGCTCCGGGACGTGGTCGTAGTCGCCCTGGGAGATCCTCTTGAACGCCTCCACGGTCTCCTTCACCGGCACGGTCGAACCCTCGACACCGGTGAACTGCTTGGCCGCGTAGGTGTTCTGCGACAGGAACCGCTCGATCCGGCGTGCCCGGGCCACGGTGACCTTGTCGTCCTCGGACAGCTCGTCCATACCGAGGATGGCGATGATGTCCTGCAGGTCGTTGTACTTCTGCAGGATCCGCTTCACCTCGGTGGCGACGGCGTAGTGCTCCGCGCCGACGTACTCCGGGGCCAGGATTCGCGAGGACGAGGCCAGCGGGTCCACGGCGGGGTAGATGCCCTTGTCGGACACCTTGCGCTCGAGGTTCGTGGTCGCGTCCAGGTGGGCGAAGGTGGTCGCCGGCGCCGGGTCGGTGTAGTCGTCCGCGGGCACGTAGATGGCCTGCAGCGAGGTGATGGCCTGGCCACGCACCGAGGTGATGCGCTCCTGGAGCTCACCCATCTCGTCGGCGAGGGTCGGCTGGTAACCCACGGCGCTCGGCATACGGCCGAGCAGGGTGGACACCTCGGAACCGGCCTGCGTGAAGCGGAAGATGTTGTCGATGAAGAGCAGCACCTCCTGCTTCTGCACGTCGCGGAAGTACTCGGCCATGGTCAGCGCGGACAGCGCGACCCGCAGACGGGTGCCCGGGGGCTCGTCCATCTGGCCGAACACCAGCGCGGTGTCGCCCAGCACGTTCGCCTCGGCCATCTCGGCGATGAGGTCGTTGCCCTCACGGGTGCGCTCACCCACCCCGGCGAAGACGGACGTACCACCGAAGTTACGGGCAACGCGGATGATCATCTCCTGGATGAGCACCGTCTTGCCCACGCCCGCGCCGCCGAACAGACCGATCTTGCCGCCCTTGACGTACGGGGCCAGCAGGTCGATCACCTTGACGCCGGTCTCCAGCATCTCGGTCTTCGGCTCCAGCTCGGCGAACGCCGGAGGCTTGCGGTGGATCGGCCAGCGCTCGGTGACCTCGAGCTTCTGCCCCTTCTCGAGGTTGAGGCACTCGCCGAGGACGTTGAACACCTTGCCCTTGGTGGCGTCGCCGACCGGCACGCTGATCGGGGCACCCGTGTCGGTCACCTGCGCGCCGCGGACCATACCGTCGGTCGGCTGCATCGAGATGGCACGCACGACGTTGCCGCCGAGGTGGTTGGAGACCTCCAGGGTCAGCGTGCGCTCACCCTCACTCAGGGTCACGTTGACCTGGAGCGCGTTGAAGATCTCAGGCATCGCGTCGCGCGGGAACTCGACGTCGACGACCGGGCCGATGACCCGGACGACTCGACCGACGCCCGCCTTGGTGTCAATAGCAGTGGTCATCATTCACTCCCCGCCGCCGCCAGCGCGTTCGCGCCGCCGACGATCTCGCTGATTTCCTGGGTGATCGCGGCCTGGCGGGCGGAGTTCATCTCCCGCGTCAGCGACTTGATCATTTCTTCGGCGTTGTCCGTGGCGCTCTTCATCGCCCGGCGGCGCGACGCCGACTCGCTGGCCGCCGAGTCCAGCAACGCCGCGTAGATCCGCGTGTTGATGTACTTCGGCAGCAGCGCGTCCAGCAGCTCTTCCGCGTTCGGCTCGAAGTCGTACGCCGGCAGCAGCTCGCCCTTGTTGCCCTCGCGCTCCTCGACCTGCATCGGCGCGAAGATCTTCGTGGCGGCGTTCTGGCTGATGAGCGACTTGAACTCGGTGTAGACGATGTGCAACTCGTCCACGCCCAGCACGCCGTCCTCACCCGCGTGGTCCGCACCGTCGTCCGCACCGTGCACGAACGCCTGGATCAGCAGCTCGCCGACCCGGCGCGCGTCCTCGAAGCGCGGCTGCTCGGAGAACCCGCTCCAGCTACCGGCGAGCTCGCGCCCGCGATAGGTGTAGTAGGAGATCCCCTTACGGCCGATGACGTACAGCGCCACCTGCTTGCCCTGCGCCTTGAGCCGCGCGATGAGCTGCTCGGTGAGCTTGATCGCGTTGGCGTTGTACCCGCCGCACAGGCCGCGGTCGCTCGTGATGAGCAGCACACCGGCCCGGTGCTCCGGGTCCCGCGGCACCAGCAGCGGATGCTGGGCCGTGGTGTTCGACGCCAGCGCGGTGAGCACGCCGGTGATGGCGTTCGCGTAGGGCAGCGACGCCGCGACACGGTCCTGAGCCTTGGCGATGCGGCTGGTCGCGACCAGCTCCATCGCCTTGGTGATCTTCTTCGTCGAGCGGGTCGCCCTGATCCGCCGACGAAGAACTCGTACCTGCCCGGCCATGGCTACTTCTTCTCAGCCACGATGCGGGTGACGGTCTCGGTCTTCTCGTCGCCCTCGAGCGCCTCGGCCTCGACGTCCACGACCACCTGGGAGTCCTCGGCGGGCAGGAAGCCCTTCTTGAACTCGGTGATCACGCTGTCGAGCTTGGCCGCGACGTCGTCGTCCCAGGTGCCGGACGCGATCGTCTTCAGCACGTCGCTGTGCGAGCTGCGCAGGTGCTGCAGGAACTCGGCCTCGAAGCGGCGCACGTCGGCGATCGGGATGTCGTCGAGCTTGCCCTCGGTGCCGGACCAGATCGAGACGGCCTGCTCCTCCATCGGGTACGGCGAGAAGTTCTGCTGCTTGAGCAGCTCGACCAGCCGGCCGCCCTTCTCCAGCTGGGCCAGCGAGGTCTTGTCCAGGTCCGAGGCGAAGGCGGCGAACGCCTCCAGCTCCCGGTACTGGGCCAGGTCCAGACGCAGGCGGCCGGAGACCTTGCGCATCGGCTTGGTCTGCGCCGAGCCACCGACCCGGGAGACCGACGTGCCGACGTTGATGGCCGGACGCACACCCGAGTTGAACAGGGACTCCTCGAGGAAGATCTGCCCGTCGGTGATGGAGATGACGTTGGTCGGGATGAACGCCGAGATGTCGCCGGCCTTCGTCTCGATGATCGGCAGACCGGTCATCGAGCCCGCGCCCAGCTCGTCGGAGAGCTTCGCGCAACGCTCCAGCAGACGCGAGTGCAGGTAGAAGACGTCACCCGGGTAGGCCTCACGGCCCGGCGGGCGGCGCAGCAGCAGCGACACGGCGCGGTAGGCCTCGGCCTGCTTGCTCAGGTCGTCGAAGACGATCAGAACGTGCTTGCCGGCGTACATCCAGTGCTGGCCGATGGCCGAGCCGGCGTACGGCGACAGGTACTTGAAGCCGGCCGGGTCCGACGCGGGCGACGCGACGATGGTGGTGTACTCCATCGCGCCGGCCTGCTCCAGCGTGCCCTTGACGGACGCGATGGTGGAGGCCTTCTGGCCGATCGCGACGTAGATGCAGCGCACCTGCTTGACCGGGTCGCCGGACTTCCAGTTGTCACGCTGGTTGATGATCGCGTCCAGCGCCACCGAGGTCTTGCCGGTCTTGCGGTCGCCGATGATCAGCTGACGCTGGCCACGGCCGATCGGGGTCATCGCGTCGATGGCCTTGATGCCGGTCGCCAGGGGCTCGTGCACCGACTTGCGGACCATCACGTTCGGAGCCTGCAGCTCCAGCTCGCGGAAGCCCTCGTTGGCGATCTCGCCCAGGCCGTCGATCGGCTCACCCAGCGGGTTCACCACGCGGCCCAGGAACTTGTCGCCCACCGGCACGGAGAGAACGCGGCCGGTGCGCTTGACCGGCTGGCCCTCCTCGATGCCCTCGAAGGCTCCCAGAACGACGACACCGATCTCGCGGACGTCGAGGTTCAGCGCGACACCCAGGGTGCCGTCCGCGAACTCCAGCAGCTCGTTGGCCATGGTCGAGGGGAGACCCTCCACCTTGGCGATGCCGTCACCGGCCTCGGTGACGACGCCGACCTCCTCGCGGGAGATCTCGGGCGCGTACGAGGAGACGAAACGCTCAAGCGCTCCACGGATCTCCTCGGACGAGATGGTCAGCTCGGCCATCCTCAGCTTCCTAACGGGTGTCGTGACTGTCAAAAGTCAGGTTCGGTTGCGGTTCTCACGGAGTGCGGTTCGTCCCGGCGCGCCACCGCTCAAGCGGCGCATCAGGCGTCTGCCGGCACTCCGGCGCTCACTTGCCGGCGAGCGCGTTGCGGACTGCGGCCAGCCGCCGTGCGATGGTGCCGTCGTAGAGGTCGCTGCCGACCTGCACGCGCAGCCCACCCAGCACCGCGGGGTCGACGGTTACCTTCACCGAGACCTGACGGCCGTAGATGGCGGACAGGGACGAGGCCAGCCGGGCCTCCTCCGCCTCGGTCAGCGACTCGGCGACCGTGACGTAGGCGACCTGCGCCTCGCGGCGCTCCGCGGCCAGCTCCACCAGGCGGGTGATGCCGTTGCCGAACGTGCGGCCGCCGAAGCCCCGCACCGCCAGCTCCGCCAGGGTCACCGTGACCGGCTTCGCCTTGCCCTGCAGCAGACCCCGGACCAGCTCGGCCCGGCGCGCCACCGGCACGACGAACTCGCCGATCGTGGCGGCCAGCTGCGGGTCGCCGTCGACGATCTGCCCGAAGCGGAACAGCTCGTCCTCCACCTCGTTGAGGTCGCCGGCCAGCTCGGCCGAGGCCAGCAGCGCGTCGACGCCGAGCCGCTCAGCGGCCTCCAGCAGCTCCGACGCGGCCGACCAGCGGCCGGACGCGAGCACCTTGACGAGGTCGACCGTGCCCTGGCCGACCTTGCCCGCCAGCAGGCCCGCGGCGAGCTCGCCGCGCTCCTCGCCGGGACGGGAGGGGTCGGACAGCGCGCGGCGCAGCCGCGGCTCGCGAGCCAGCAGATCCGCGAAGGACAGCAGCTCCTGCGCGGTCACCGCCGTGGCGGCGGCGCCGGCGCCTCCGGTGGAGGCCTCCAGCGCCGCGCGCGCCGCGGCGTACGACTCTCGGCTTGCCGCCTGCATCAGCGGGCTCCGGCGCTCTCGAGGTCCGCGAGCGCGCGCTCGACGGTGCCACGACGACGGGCCTCGTCCTCCAGCGACTCGCCAACGATCTTGCCGGCCAGGCTGACCGCGAGCGTTCCCATCTCGGTGCGCAGCTCACGGACGATGCTCGCCCGCTCGCCGGCCAGCTGCTCGCGACCGGCCGCGATGATGCGGTCGGACTCCTCGCGGGCCTTGCCCAGCACGTCGGCACGGATGCCCTCGGCATCGGCGCGGGCCTCGTCACGGATGCGCGCGGCCTCCGTGCGAGCCTCGGCCAGCTGCGCCTTGTACTGCGACAGGAGGGCGGCGGCCTCGGCCTGAGCCTTCTCCGCCTTGACGAGACCACCCTCGATGGCCTCGACGCGCTGCTGGAACATGCTCTCCATACGCGGGAACACGAACTTGGTCAGCACGAACAGCAGGACACCGAAGGCGATGAGGCCGACGATCACCTCAGCCAGCGGCACACCGAGCACGTTGTACGCGTGCTCCTCAGGCGCGCCAGGCGCCTCTTGTGCGATGTTCATTGGTCACTCCCCTTCGGCGGTGACCGGTCGTCGTGGACCGGTCACCGGATCGGCTCGGCGCTCGGGCCCGCTACTTACTTGATGGCGAACGCGAGAACCAGGCCCAGCAGGGCCAGCGCCTCGACGACGGCGAAGCCCATGAACATGTAGGTGCGGGTGAGGCCGGCGCTCTCGGGCTGACGGGCGGTCGCCTGGATGTAGGCGGCGAAGACCAGACCCACGCCGATACCCGGGCCGAGGGCGGCGATGCCGTAGCCGATGACGTTAAGGCTGCCGGTCATGTTGGTTTCCTCCTGAGTTCGACGCGTGCCAGTCACGCGCACGTTTTTGGTTACAGGTATGAACGATCTTCAGTTGTGGATCGAAAGCCAGAGTGTGTCGCGCCGCTCGGCGCGGGTGTCTCGGTGCGCCGGAGCTCAGTGCTCTTCGGAGATCGAGCTCTGGAAGTAGGTCGCCGACAGCAGCGTGAACACATATGCCTGCAGGCTGAGGATGAACAGCTCGAACAGCGTCATCACGACGGCGAACACCCAGCTGCCGAGCGCGGCGGGCTTCAGCAGCAGCGGGCCCGCGTTCCACAGGGCCACGCCACCGAGGGTGAACACCAGCAGGATCATGTGGCCGGCGAACATGTTCGCGAAGAGACGGACGGCCAGCGTGATCGGGCGCAGGATCAGGTTCGAGAGGAACTCGATCGGAACCAGGATCGGGTGCACCCACCACGGCACGCCCGGCTGCACCGTGGAGTGCTTGAGGTAGCCCAGCACGCCGTGCTTCTTGATGCCGAGGCCGATGTAGACCAGCCAGGTCAGCACTGCCAGCACGGCCGGGAAGGCCAGGTGCGAGTTGGGGGAGATCTGCGCGAACGGCACGATGCTCCACAGGTTCGTCACGAAGACGAAGCAGAAGATCGTCGCCAGGTACGGCGCGAAGCGCACGCCCTGCGGGCCGATGATGTCAGTGGCGATGTTGTTGCGCACGACGCCGTAGACCGACTCGGCGAGCCACTGCTTCTTGGTCGGCACCAGCGTGGGGTTGCGGTACGTCACGAGGAAGAAGACGATGACGATGGCGACCGCCATCCAGACCAGGAGGCTCAACTTGGTGAAGGCCCCGGCCCACATGCTGCCTTCGAGCGACGGAATCAGGGTCTTGTAGTCGAAGACATCCACGCTCGGCGGAAACTCCGAGGCAAGGAAACCCGGCTGCGTAATCAACCTGTCATCCTCCGTCGATCGGGCACGGTCACCCGTCCAGTCTTTTCACGGTCAGATAGACCCCGGCGGCCGCGCCGCCGATCAAACCGATCAACAGCCCGACGTTGGGGAGTCCCAGCCACTTATCGATGAGCCACCCGACCCCTCCCCAGACGAACATTCCGCCGAGGAGATACCCGATGGCCGCCCAACCCGCATCGGCGCCCTCTGTGTGAGGGCGCTTCGGAGGCTGGTCATCGGCCATGACGCGGCGAACAATATCAGCCACCCCTTGCAGTGGACGACGCACCCCCCGTACGCGAGCGATGTTCATCACCAGGTCGACAGCACGTCAACTTCCACAAGGATGAGATCGATGTTGATTTAACCGCGTCGAACCGCTGAGATGGAGACAACCCTTCCGTTCTCCCCCACGGCGGTGCGGCGATGCGCAAGCTCACGATACCTGTAGTTTTCGCGCTGCTCACAGCATTGAGCAGCGGTTGTGAGCCACGCGGCAACGACGACCGGGAATCGACCAAGCCCGTGCACTGCACGGTCGTCGTCGATGGTCCGAAGGCCGACGAGGACCGCGACAGCTTCGCCGGTCGTGTCCGCTACCGGTGCGCCACCCCCGGCGCCGAGACCCTCGTTCTGAAGATCAAGATCGAGCGCCGCGACGGTGACGTATGGCGCAGTGTGGCCTCCCGCACACACACTCTCAAGGGCAAGGCCACCTACGCCGCCGAACTCAAGTACCAGTCCAAGGACCTGAGCATCAGCTGCCGCACGGGCACCTTCCGCACCGTCGTCGACTGGTCGCGCACATCCCGCAAGGACACCGAGGGCGACAACCTCATCTCCGGCGCCGTCAAGGACCCCTGCCGCCCACCCATCTTCGGCTGACCCCAGCCATCCCTCGCCGGGTTGATCATGAACTTGTGGACGTGTTCGACGGCGCGTCGCCTCCCCGGCGCCGTGATCAACAGCTCGAGGTCCGGGGCGCGGTGTGCCGAGTGTTACTTCTCGGGCTCGTCGATGTAGGGGATTTTGGCGTGCCAGAGCCACCAGGCGTGGCCGATGGTCCACGCGATGGCGGCGATGCCGATGCCGATGGCCATGGGCCGCAGGCCCGCCCAGCCCGTCTGCGCGATCACGGCCAGCACCAGGAACAGCACGGTGAACTTGACGCCGTACATCAGCAGCCCGACCGACAGCACCAGCTTCGGGCTGATCGAGTCCGCCCAGGCGATCACGAAACTGGACAGCAGGTAGCTGGCCGCCACCAGGGCCACTCCCGCCAGCACGCCCAACGCGGCCTGCGAGCCGACCACCAGATACGCCACCAGCGGCGCCACCACGGCCACCACCGCGGTCACCCCCAGCATGAACGGCAGGAACCTCAACCGTTTACCGAGCATCACGCCGTCTTTTCTCGCTGATCACGGTGCCAGGGTAGCGACACGCCGTCGAACACGCCCTCAAGTTCATGATCAACCAGGCGGAGCGGGTGGAGTGGGTGGGTGGGT
>NZ_JAAOTI010000043.1:0-59899 GCF_011297315.1 Catellatospora chokoriensis | reverse complement strand
CCACCCCCCACCCCGTTGTCGCCCGTGGCGGCGATCTTGCGTGAACTGTGGGTGCGACACGGGTGAAACGGGCAAAAGGACAACAGTTCGCGCAAGATCGTCGTGATCTTCGCGTCAGCGCTGGCCGGTGGCCTCGGTGAGGAGCTGGTAGACCTGGGCGCGGCCGGTGACGCGGACCGGGTGGCCGCCCTCTCGGGGGCGGTCGGCGGCGGCGGGCATGCCGAGGCGGGCGGCGGCGGCGACCAGCGTCTGCGCGGCGGCGGGGGAGCCGGCGCGCACCGTGAGCTGGCCGGCGTGCGCGTCGACGCCGCCGGTGAGCATCGCCATCCGCCACACGCCCAGCGCCGCCTGCCGGGACTCCGGCACGCCGGGGGCGGCGGCCAGCAGCTGGGTCCGGCTGCGCCAGGCCCCGGTCAGCGCCCGGGTGATCCGGTTGTACGCGCCCGCGGACACCTCGACGCGCAACCCCTCCCGCTCGGTGCGGACCACGTTCGCCCAGGTCAGTGTGGACAGCAGGCTGGCCAGCCGGGCCGCCGCGGCGGGGGAGGAGGTCTGCGCGATCGCGGTCGACGCCGCGGGCCGGTGCCATCCGGACGGCCGCAGCTCCTGCCAGCCGAACGCCGCTTCGAGCAGCGGGAACGCCCCCAGCGGGGCCTGCGACAGGGCGCGGTCCAGCGGCGCCATCTCGGTCCGCGAGGCGTCCGCGGGCATGGTGGAGGTGCCCGGCACGGCGCCGTAGGCGGGCTCCGCCGGGGCGGCGAGCAGGGGGAGGTCCGTGAGCAGGGTCGCTGACATGGGACGGTCTCCTCTCAGGCGGTCAGGTGCGGGGGATCTCGCTGTCGGCGACGACGGTGCCGTCGGTCACTCGGTAGGCCCACACGACGATGGCGGAGTCCACGAGCTCGCCCTGTGGGGTGAACTGCAGCCGGCCCGTGACGCCGTCCTGGGCGTACGCGTCGACGAAGGCCTCCATGTCGCGGCGGGTGGTGCGGTCGGCCTCGAAGCCGGCCAGGAAGATCGACGCGGCGTCGTACGCCTCGGCGCTGTAGGTTCCGGCGTCCTTGCCGAACCCGGCCCGGTAGTGCGCCGGGAAGTCTCGGGACGCCCGCTCGGGTGGCAGGCAGGCGCAGGTGATGACGGCGCCCTCGGCGGCGCGCACGCCCGCGGCACGGATGAAGCCCGCGTCCTTGACGCCGTCGCCGCCCACGAACGTGGCGGTCAGCCCCGCGTCGCGCATCGCCTTGAGCAGGGCCCCGCCGCTGGAGTAGTAGCCGCCGTAGAAGACGACGTCGGCCCCGGCGGAGCGGATCTGGCTCACCACCGAGGAGAAGTCGACCTGGCGGGGCGGCACCGCGGCCCGCTGGACCACCTTGCCGGACAGCGTCGCGGCGACCTCGTCGGCCAGGCCGCGGCCGTACGCCCCGGTGTCGTCGATGACGAAAGCCTTGCGGGCGCGCAGCACGGTGTCGATGTAGCGGGCGGCCGCCGGTCCCTGCGACGCGTCGTTGCCGATCAGGCGGTGGAACGTCGACCAGCCGCGCTGGCTCAGGTTGGTGCGGGTCGCCGAAGGGCTGACGATGGTGACCTGGCCCTGGTCGAACAGCGGCAGGGCAGCCGCGGACTCGCCGGAGAAGGCCGGCCCGACCACTCCCATGATCTTCGGGTCGGCCACGATCTGCTGCGCCAGCGCGGTGGCCTGCTTCGGGTCGCTCTGCGAGTCGAAGTCCTGCAGCGTCACCTGGCAGTCGGGGTGCCGCCCGTTGTACTGCTCGACGGCCAGGGCGGCGCCGGAGCGGATG
This sequence comes from Catellatospora chokoriensis, assembly GCF_011297315.1. Taxonomy (NCBI): domain Bacteria; kingdom Bacillati; phylum Actinomycetota; class Actinomycetes; order Micromonosporales; family Micromonosporaceae; genus Catellatospora; species Catellatospora chokoriensis. The sequence continues at coordinate 58,100 of NZ_JAAOTI010000043.1, read as the reverse complement.
TTCGTGCCCAGATCCGCCGAGGCTCCGCTGAGCGGGCCGATGACGGCGATCTTCAAGCCGCACGGCCGGGCCGGCGGTGCCGCGGTGCCCGCTGTCGCGTCGCAGCCGGGCGTCGACACCAGCGCGAGCAGCGCGAGTGTCGAGACAACCCGTGCGTACGGCCCTCGCAACAGCCGACCTCCTCGACGTAGGGTGCGCCTATCCTGCCCGGATGAGCGTGAGGATTGCATGAGTAACCCGGTGGAAACGGCGTGGCCGGCTGCCCGTAAGCGGGTGGCGGCCGTGTTTGTGCTGGTCGCGACCCTACTGGGTGGCTGCAGCGGCGACCAGGTGACCGTGCAGCCCACCCTGGCGCCCGCCCCGGGCCGGCCCTCCGACCTGCAGCCGGCCCTGTTCGGCATCAGCTCGGACACGCTGGGCTGGATAGTGATCGACGCCCAGGGCTACGTCCTCTATCGCAGCGAACTCGACGCCAACCGCCCGTCCCGCTCGGCCTGCACCGGCACCTGCGCCCAGCAGTGGCTGCCGGTGCCCGCCGCCGACCCGATCCGCGTCGAGGGCATCGACCGCCAGCTCATCGGCACCCTGACCCGCCCCGACGGCACCAAGCAGCTCACCCTCGCCGGCTGGCCCCTCTACGGCTACACCGGCGACCGCATGCCCGGCGACGCCAACGGCCACGGCCAGGACGGCCACTGGTACGCGGTCACCCCCATCGGCACCCGCGCCGGCCCCACCCCCGCGTGACCCCCACCCCTCCCGCCGCGACGATCTTGCGCGAGCTGTGGGTGCGACACACTCATGTCGGGCAAAAGGGCAACAGTTCGCGCAAGATCGTCGCGATCTTGGGGTCGGGGAGGGGTGGGTCAGGGGGTGGGGAGGGTGAGGGTGGCTTCGGTGCCGCCGCCCTCGGCGGCGCGCAGGGTGAGGGAGCCGTCGTGGAGGTCGGCGACCCAGCGGGCGATGGCGAGGCCGAGGCCGGTGCCGTTGGGGGAGCCGGGGCGGAAGCGCTCGCCCGCGGCGGACAGGTCGGCGCCGGGGCCGGGGCCGGCGTCGCGGATGACGACCGTGCCGGGTTCGACGGTCAGGGTGATCGTGGCCGGGGACTCGCCGTCGCGGCCGTGCTGCACGGCGTTGTGGATCAGGTTGCGCAGGGCGATGCGGACCAGCGTGGGGTCGCCGAGGGCGACCGCGGGCCGGGTGTACGCCGTCGCGGTGTGCGGCGGCTGCACCGTGTCGGCCAGCACCTCCTCGGCGAGCTGGTCCAGCCGGAACCGCTGGCGCTCCAGGTGGCGCAGCCCGGCGACGAGCCGGGCCCGGGTGAGCAGCGCGGCGACCGCGTCGGTCAGCCGGTCGGTGGCCGCGATGACCCGGCGCAGCGCGTCCGGTTGCTGGGCGGGCAGGCTCAGCGCGGACTCCGACACCGCCCGGATCACCGTCAGCGGGGTGCGCAGCTCGTGCGCCGCGTCGGCGACGAAACGCTCCTGCTGGGTGAGCGCGTCGGCGATGGGCTGGGTGCCGCGGCGGGCCAGCAGGTAGCCGCCGAGGCAGGTCATCACCGTGAACGCGGTGCCGCCGACGACCAGCGCGACCGCCAGCCGCTGGTGCGCGGCCTGCCCCGGGCCCGGGTCGGCGACCGCGACGACGGTGCCCGCGATCGCCCCCGTGTCGGCATGCCGGAACGGCACCGCGAGCAGGTGCACGACCTCCTGTCGCTCGTCGCGGACCGCCTCGCTCAGCTCGCCGCCCGCGGCGCGCACCTGCCGCGCGGGTCCGAGCAGCGTCGGCGGGGCGATGACGGCCAGCCGCGCGGGGTGCGCGAACACCAGGGTGACATCGGTCCGGTCGGCCTCGTACACGTAGACCGCAGTGGAGCCCTGCGCTATGGCGTTGTCGTACAGCTTGTCCAGCAGCAGCGCACCCGAGTCGTAGTAAAGCAGCGCGACCGCGGTCCCCGCCGTGCGGTGCAGATCGGCCGCGACCGCCTCGCCCCGCTGCCGCTCGTCCACGACCAGCGCCACCGCCCCCATCCCCGCCAACCCGATGATGTTCAGCGCCAGCAACAACGCCGTCAACCGCATCCGCAGCCCCGCCAGCCGCTCCGCGGTCTGCAACTGCCGCGTCTCCCGCCTCACCCCTCCACCCCCGCCCCGCCCGCCAGCATGATCGCGACGATCTTGCGCGAACTGTTGCCGCTTTGCCCGATGTGAGTGTGTCGTACCCGCGGGCCACGCAAGATCGTCGCGATCATGGGGGTCATCGGCCGGCCAGGTCGACGCGGTAGCCGGTGCCGCGGACGGTGGTGATGAGGGGTGGGTCGCCTAACTTGCGGCGGAGTTGGCCTACTACGACGTCTACGACGTTTGAGGTGGGGTCGGCTTGTTCGTCCCAGCAGTGTTCGAAGAGGTCGGCTCGGGTCACGACTGCTGGGCGGCGGACCAGGAGCATCTCCAGGACGGAGAACTCCTTGGGGGTCAGGGTGAGCAGGATGCCGTCGCGGCGGACCTCGCGGCGGGCGGTGTCGACCTCGACGTCGCCGGCGCGCATCACCGGGGGGAGCGTGGTGCCGCGGCGGCGGCACAGGGCGCGGACACGGAGCACGAGTTCGGCGGCGACGAAGGGCTTGACCACGTAGTCGTCGGCGCCGGCCTCGAAGCCGGCGAGGCGGTCGGTGACGTCGTCGAGGGCGGTCAGCATGAGGGCGGGCACGCCGAGGCCGGCCTCGCGGCGGCGGCGCAGCTGCCCGGCGGAGTCGCCCTCGGGCAGGATGCGGTCCAGGACCAGGCAGTCGTAGTCGTTGACGCTCATGTTCACGTCGGCCTGGCTCCAGTCGGCCGCCTGGTCGACGGCGAACCCGACCGCGCGCAGGGCGGTCACGACCACCCCACGCACCTCAGGGTCATCCTCCACCACCAGCACCCGCACGGCGGCGAGGCTAGCAACCAAGATGCTCGCCCGGCTAGCGCGGCCGCTCGGGACGGGTCGCCGGGACGAGTGATCGTCACACCGTGTCCCCGGCCACCCGCGCGGCCGGGGACAGATCACGGGCCGGTAAAGTAGTCAGGTCTGTTCTTTGTCAAGTATCTGATCATGTACGGGAGCCAAGCTGTGGCTAGCACGAACGACCTCAAGAACGGCATGGTGCTCAACCTCGACAAGGAGCTCTGGGCCGTCGTCGAGTTCCAGCACGTGAAGCCCGGCAAGGGTCCGGCCTTCGTGCGGACGACCCTCAAGCACGTGCTCACGGGCAAGGTCGTCGACAAGACGTTCAACGCCGGCACCAAGGTCGAGACCGCGAACGTCGACAAGCGCACCATGCAGTACCTGTACGCCGACGGTGACGACTTCGTCTTCATGGACCTGGACACCTACGACCAGATCCACGTCAGCGGCGTGACCGTCGGCGACAACGTGAACTACCTGCTGCCCGAGGCCGAGGTGGTCGTCGCGACCCACGAGGGCGTGCCGCTGTACGTCGAGCTGCCGACCAGCGTGATGGTCAAGATCACCTACACCGAGCCGGGCCTGCAGGGCGACCGCTCGACCGGCGGCACCAAGCCGGCCACCATCGAGACCGGCGCGACCGTGCAGGTGCCGCTGTTCATCACCAACGGCGAGAAGATCAAGGTCGACACCCGCGACGGCCGTTACCTGGGCCGGTCTTGATGGGCCTGTCGCCCGTCCGGGGGACTGCTCGTGGCTGAGGGACCGAAGTCGCAGATGCCCGCCCGCCGCAAGGCGCGCAAGCGGGCACTCGACGTGCTTTACGAGGCGGATCTGCGCGACCTGCCGGTGCGCACGGTGCTGGCGGCATACCTGGAGCGCATGGAGTCGCCGCGCCCGGAGCACCTGCCGTACGCGATCTCGCTGGCCGAAGGCGTGAACGAGCACCTGGACACCATCGACGAGACGATCGCCACCTTCGCCGAGGGCTGGACGATCGACCGGATGCCGGTGGTGGACCGCAACCTCGCCCGCATCGCGGTGTACGAGCTGCTCTTCGTGCCCGAGATCGACGACCCGGTGGCCATCACCGAGGCCGTCGAGCTGGCCAAGGAGTTGTCCACCGACGATTCGCCGCGCTTCCTCAACGGCCTGCTCGGCCGCATCGCGGACTACGCGCCGCGCCACTGAGCGCGAACCATACGAAAGCGGCCTTTCACCCTTGCCGGGGTGAAAGGCCGCTTTCGTCGGTGCGGGAGGGTGTCAGCTCGCGAAGAACGCGCGCGGGTCGGCCACGAGCACGCCGTGGTCGGCCAGCCGCTCGATCAGCTCGGTGGGGGTGCAGTCGTAGAAGACCGCGAGCGCTTGCAGGTCGACGGCGCGGATGGACAGCACCCGGCCGTTGTAGTCGCCGCGCTGCTGCTGGATGGCACGCGCGTAGCGGGCGACCGACGCCAGATCCTCCTTGGCGCCGTCGTAGAGGCGCTCCAGGTCCAGGACGATCTTGCTCGTCGCCTCCTGGCGCGGGGCGGGGCCGTCGGGCAGGAGCTCGCCGACGGGCACGCGGTAGAAGTCGGCCAGTTCGGCCAGTCGGGACACCGTGACAGCACGGTCGCCGCGCTCGTACGAACCGACGACGACAGCCTTCCAACGCCCGTTCGACTTCTCCTCCACGCCCTGCAGGGACAGGCCCTGCTGCTGGCGGATGGAGCGCAGTCGCGCACCGAGGGACTTGGCGTAATCAGACGGCATTCCGACACTCCCAGCTATATGCCGGGGCGGGTTCCCCGACGATCGCTACGCAGCGTGACGGTACGGCGCGGAAGACACGCGGTCAAGTGCTCGTTGACCACAAGTTGAGACAACCTCATCCGACCAGCTTGATCAACTGAACTGATCCGCCAGTGTCAACGGTATGACCTGCGGATTGACTCACCCCCGCGCGTATAGGCCGCCGTCACACTGCTAAGTTTACTGATCAGATGGCCGTCGGCGACGGCGGCGATCATGACCTTGACATCCTTTAACGACCCGTCCGGTGAGGCGGGGAAGGAGGTCTGCCTTGGCGCGCCCAACGACAGACGAGTCGAACGCTCCAGTGCAGCAGCCGGCCGGGCCGGCTCCCACGAAGATCGTCATCTCCGCCGCGGACGTCTCCCGCGTGCTGGACCGCATCGCGCACCAGATCCTCGAGAAGACCTCCGGGGCCTCCGACGTGGTGCTGATGGGCATCGCCACCCGCGGGGTCCCGATCGCCCGCCGCCTGGCCGAGCGCATCCACGCCTTCGAGGGCGTGCAGGTGCCCGTCGGCATCCTCGACATCACGCTCTACCGCGACGACCTGCGCAGCAGCTCCGTACGCGCGGTCGGGCGCACCGAGGAGCCCGCGGGCGGCGTCGACGGCCGCAAGGTGATCCTCGTCGACGACGTGCTCTTCTCCGGCCGCACCATCCGGGCCGCCCTCGACGCCCTGTCCGACCTCGGCCGCCCCGCGGCCGTGCAGCTGGCCGTGCTCGTCGACCGGGGCCACCGGCAGCTGCCGATCCGCGCCGACTACGTCGGCAAGAACATCCCCACCGCCCTGTCCGAGCAGGTCAAGGTGAAGCTGGTGGAGATCGACGGGAACGACGAGGTGGTCCTGGCCACCAGCGCGAAGGGCGGCACCCGATGAAGCACCTGCTGTCGACGGCCGACCTGGACGCGGCCACCGCGACCGAGATCCTCGACATCGCCACCGAGATGGCCAACGTCTCCGGGCGCGAGATCAAGAAGCTGCCCACCCTGCGCGGCCGCACCGTGGTGAACCTCTTCTACGAGGACTCCACGCGGACCCGGATCTCGTTCGAGGCCGCCGCGAAGCGGCTGAGCGCCGACGTGATCAACTTCTCGGCCAAGGGCTCCAGCGTCGAGAAGGGCGAGAGCCTCAAGGACACCGCCTGGACGCTGCAGGCCATGGGCGCCGACGCGGTCGTCATCCGCCACCCCGCCTCCGGCGCGCCGCACCGGCTGGCCAACTGGGTCACCGGCAGCGTGCTCAACGCCGGCGACGGGACCCACGAGCACCCGACCCAGGCGCTGCTGGACGCGTACACGATCCGCTCGCGGATGGGCCGGATCGACGGCCTGCACGTGGCGATCGTCGGCGACGTGCTGCACAGCCGGGTGGCCCGCTCCAACGTGCTGCTGCTCAACACCCTGGGCGCGAAGGTGACCCTGGTCGGGCCGCCGACGCTGGTGCCCACCGACCTCAACGCCTCGGTCCAGGTCGCCTACGACCTCGACGCGGTGCTGCCGCAGGCCGACGTGGTGATGATGCTGCGGGTGCAGAAGGAGCGGATGACCGACTCCTACTTCCCCTCGGCCCGGGAGTACTCCCGCCGCTACGGCCTCGACGGGGCCCGGCTGCGCCGGATGCCCGCGCACGCGATCGTCATGCACCCCGGCCCGATGAACCGCGGCATGGAGATCACCCCCGAGGTGGCCGACTCGCCCCGCTCCACCATCGTCGAGCAGGTCACCAACGGCGTCTCCGTGCGCATGGCCTGCCTCTACCTCCTCCTGGGAGGAGCCCGATGACCGTCCGGAGGACGCCTGTGACCATCCTGATCCGCAACGCCCGCGTGCTGGGCGGCGAGCCGACCGACCTGCTGCTGCGCGACGGCGTGATCGCCGAGATCGGCGCGGGCCTGACCGCCGAGGGCGCGGAGGTCGTCGACGGCGCCGGCCTGGTGGCCCTGCCCGGCCTGGTCGACCTGCACACCCACCTGCGCGAGCCCGGCCGCGAGGACGCCGAGACGGTGTACACCGGCTCGCGCGCCGCGGCGCTGGGCGGCTACACCGCCGTCTGCGCGATGGCCAACACCTCGCCGGTGGCCGACACCGCGGGCGTGGTCGAGCAGGTTTACCGGCTGGGCCAGGAGGCCGGACTGGTCGACGTGCAGCCGATCGGCGCGGTCACCGTCGGGCTGGCCGGCGAGCGCCTGGCCGAGCTGGGCGCGATGGCCGACTCGGCGGCCCGGGTGCGGGTCTTCTCGGACGACGGCTTCTGCGTGGCCGACCCGCGGCTGATGCGCCGGGCGCTGGAGTACGTCAAGGCGTTCGACGGCGTCATCGCCCAGCACGCGGAGGAGCCCCGGCTCGCCCAGGGCGCGCAGATGCACGAGGGCGACGTCTCGGCCCGGCTCGGCCTGACCGGCTGGCCCGCGGTCGCCGAGGAGTCGATCATCGCGCGGGACGTGCTGCTGGCCGGTCACGTCGGCGCTCGCCTGCACGTGTGCCACGTGTCCACCGCGGGCAGCGTCGAGATCATCCGGATGGCCAAGGCCCGGGGCGTCCGCGTCACCGCCGAGGTCACCCCGCACCACCTGCTGCTCACGCACGAGAAGGCGGAGTCCTACGATCCCGTCTACAAGGTGAACCCGCCGCTGCGCACCGACGCCGACGTCGAGGCGCTGCGCGAGGGCCTGCGCGACGGCACGATCGACATCGTGGCCACCGACCACGCCCCGCACGCCGCGGAGGACAAGGAGTGCGAGTGGGCGTACGCCCGCCCCGGCATGCTCGGCCTGGAGACCGCGCTGCCGATCGTCCTCGACGTGCTGGGTGAGCAGAGCCTCGGCACGCCGGCGGAGCCGGCGATGTGGGCCGTCATCGCCGAGCGCATGTCGTACGCCCCCGCCCGCATCGCGGGCCTGGACGGGCACGGCAATGCGCTGACCGCGGGCGCGCCCGCGAACCTGACCCTGGTCGACCCCACGGTGCGGTGGAGCGTCGACCCGACCGGGCTGGCCAGTCTCAGCCACAACACGCCGTACGCCGGGATGACCGTGCCCGGCCGGATCGTCGCCACCTTCCTGCGGGGCGTGCCGACGGTGCTCGACGGAAAGGTGCAGAAGTGACCGACGCAATTCTGGTCCTGGAGGACGGCCGCGTCTTCCGCGGCGAGTCCTACGGGGCCGTCGGCGAGACCTTCGGCGAGGCGGTCTTCACCACCGGCATGACCGGTTACCAGGAGACCCTTACCGACCCGTCGTACCACCGCCAGGTCGTGGTGCAGACCGCGCCGCACATCGGCAACACCGGCGTCAACGACGAGGACGACGAGTCCGACCGCATCTGGGTCGCCGGCTACGTGGTCCGCGACCCGGCCCGGGTGCCGTCCAACTGGCGCTCGACCGAGGACCTCGGCACCCGGCTGGCCCGCTCCGGCGTGGTCGGCATCAGCGGCGTCGACACCCGCGCGCTGACCCGCCACCTGCGCGAGCGCGGCGCGATGCGCGTGGGCGTGTCCAGCGTCGAGCGCGACCCGCAGGCGCTGCTGGCCCGGGTGCTGGAGCAGCCGCAGATGACCGGGGCAAACCTGTCCCTGGAGGTCTCCACGCCCGAGGCGTACACCGTCGACGCGATCGGCGAGCACCGCTTCACCGTCGCGGCCCTCGACCTGGGCATCAAGCGCAACGTGCCGCGGCGGCTGGCCGCGCGCGGCGTGACCACGCACGTGCTGCCCGCGAACTCCACCCTCGGCGACCTGCTGTCGGTGGGCGCGGACGCGGTGTTCTTCTCGCCCGGCCCCGGCGACCCGGCCACCGCCGACCACGCGGTGTTGCTGGCGCAGGAGGTGATGAAGCGGAGCATGCCGCTGTTCGGCATCTGCTTCGGCAGCCAGATCCTGGGCCGCGCGCTCGGCTTCGGCACGTACAAGCTGGGTTATGGACACCGCGGCATCAACCAGCCGGTGATGGACCGCGGCACCGGCAAGGTCGAGGTCACCTCGCACAACCACGGCTTCGCGGTCGACGCGCCGCTCGAAGGCGTGGCCGACACCGGCTTCGGCCGGGTCGAGGTGTCCCACGTGTGCCTGAACGACAACGTGGTGGAGGGCCTGCGCGCGCTCGACGTGCCCGCTTTCACCGTGCAGTACCACCCGGAGGCGGCAGCGGGGCCGCACGACGCCGACTACCTGTTCGACCGGTTCGTGGAGCTCGTGGAACGCCCCGGCCAGGTCCGTAAGCAACTCATCAACGGAGGCAAGTGAGATGCCGAAGCGGACTGATCTCAAGCACGTGATGGTCATCGGCTCCGGGCCGATCGTCATCGGCCAGGCCTGCGAGTTCGACTACTCCGGCACCCAGGCCTGCCAGGTGCTGCGCAGCGAGGGCCTGCGGGTCAGCCTGGTCAACTCGAACCCGGCGACCATCATGACCGACCCCGAGTTCGCCGACGCCACCTACATCGAGCCGATCACGCCCGAGTTCGTGGAGAAGGTCATCGCGGCCGAGCGCCCCGACGCGCTGCTGCCCACCCTGGGCGGGCAGACCGCGCTGAACACCGCGGTCGCCCTGCACGAGTCCGGGGTGCTGGAGAAGTACGGCGTCGAGCTCATCGGCGCCGACATCGAGGCGATCCGGCGCGGGGAGGACCGGCAGCTGTTCAAGGACATCGTGGCCAAGGCCGGGGCCCGGCTCGGGCTGACCGGTGACCTGGTGCCGCGCAGCCGGGTCTGCCACTCCATGGACGAGGTCCGCGACACCGTCGCCGAGCTTGGCCTGCCGGTCGTCATCCGGCCGTCGTTCACCATGGGCGGCCTGGGCTCCGGCATGGCGCACACCCCGGAGCAGCTCGACCTGATCGCGGGCAGCGGCCTGGCCGCCTCGCCGGTCACCGAGGTGCTCATCGAGGAGAGCGTGCTCGGCTGGAAGGAGTACGAGCTCGAACTGATGCGCGACAAGCACGACAACGTCGTGGTCATCTGCTCGATCGAGAACATCGACCCGATGGGCGTGCACACCGGCGACTCGGTGACCGTGGCCCCCGCGATGACCCTGACCGACCGCGAGTACCAGGACATGCGGGATCTGGGCATCGCGGTGCTGCGCGAGGTCGGCGTCGACACCGGCGGCTGCAACATCCAGTTCGCGATCAACCCGGAGAACGGGCGCATCGTGGTGATCGAGATGAACCCGCGAGTGTCGCGCTCGTCGGCGCTGGCGTCCAAGGCCACCGGCTTCCCGATCGCGAAGATCGCGGCGAAGCTGGCCATCGGGTACACCCTCGACGAGATCCCGAACGACATCACGCTCAAGACGCCCGCCGCGTTCGAGCCGACGCTCGACTACGTCGTGGTGAAGATCCCGCGCTTCGCGTTCGAGAAGTTCCCCGGCGCGGACCCGGAGCTGACCACCACCATGAAGTCGGTCGGCGAGGCGATGAGCCTGGGCCGCAACTTCCCCGAGGCGCTGAACAAGGCGATGCGCTCGATGGAGACCAAGGCCGCCGGTTTCTGGACCGCGCCGGACCGCTTCGGCTCCGTCGAGGAGGCGCTGGACGCGCTGCGCACGCCGCACGACGGCCGCCTGTACGCCGTCGAGGAGGCGCTGCGCCACGGCGCGACCGTCGCCCAGGTCACCCAGGCCTCCGGCGGCATCGACCCGTGGTTCGTGGACCAGATCCTGGGCCTGGTCGAGCTGCGTGCCGAGATCCTCGACGCGCCGGTGGTCGACCTGCGGCTGCTGCGCAAGGCCAAGCGGGCCGGCCTGTCCGACCGGCAGCTCGCCGCGCTGCGGCCGGAGTTCGCGGGCGAGGACGGGGTGCGCATCCTGCGCCACCGCCTGGGCGTGCGGCCGGTCTACAAGACGGTCGACACCTGCGCCGCAGAGTTCGCCGCCGCCACGCCGTACCACTACTCGTCCTACGACGAGGAGACCGAGGTCGCCCCGAGCGCCCGGCCGAAGGTGCTGATCCTGGGCTCCGGTCCGAACCGCATCGGGCAGGGCATCGAGTTCGATTACTCGTGCGTGCACGCGGTCATGGCGCTCAAGGGTCGGTACGAGACCGTCATGGTCAACTGCAACCCGGAGACCGTCTCCACCGACTACGACACCGCCGACCGCCTGTACTTCGAGCCGCTCACCTTCGAGGACGTGCTCGAAGTCGTGCACGCCGAGCACAGCTCCGGCGTGGCCGCGGGCGGGCCCGGCGTGATCGGCGTCATCGTGCAGCTCGGCGGGCAGACCCCGCTGGGCCTGGCGCAGCGGCTCAAGAACGCCGGGGTGCCGATCGTGGGCACCAGCCCGGAGTCGATCCACCTCGCCGAGGAGCGGGGCGCGTTCGGCCGGGTGCTGGCCGAGGCCGGGCTGCGGGCTCCCGCGCACGGCACCGCCATCTCGTACGAGGACGCCAAGCGCATTGCCGACGAGGTCGGCTACCCGGTGCTGGTCCGGCCGTCGTACGTGCTCGGCGGGCGCGGCATGGAGATCGTCTACGACGACGCCACGCTGCGCGACTACATCGGCCGCGCCACCGACATCTCGCCGGAGCACCCGGTGCTGGTGGACCGGTTCCTCGACGACGCCATCGAGATCGACGTTGACGCGCTCTGCGACGCCGACGGCAACGTCTACATCGGCGGCGTGATGGAGCACATCGAGGAGGCCGGCATCCACTCCGGCGACTCGGCTTGCGCGCTGCCACCGATCACCCTCGGCGGGCGGCACCTCGACGTGGTGCGCGAGTACACCGAGGCGATCGCCCGCGGGGTCGGCGTGCAGGGCCTGCTGAACGTGCAGTACGCGCTCAAGGACGACATGCTCTACGTGCTGGAGGCCAACCCGCGCGCCTCGCGCACCGTGCCGTTCGTCTCCAAGGCGACCGCGGTGCCGCTGGCCAAGGCGGCCGCCCGGATCATGCTCGGCGCGACGATCGCCGAGCTGCGCGCCGAGGGCATGCTGCTGGCCGAAGGCGACGGCGGGCTGCTGCCGGAGAACTCGCCGGTCGCGGTCAAGGAGGCGGTGCTGCCGTTCAAGCGCTTCCGCACGCCGGCCGGCAAGGGCGTCGACACCCTGCTGTCGCCGGAGATGAAGTCCACCGGCGAGGTCATGGGCATCGACATGGCGTTCGGGCACTCCTTCGCCAAGTCCCAGGCCGCGGCGTACGGCATGCTCCCCACCAGCGGCAAGATCTTCGTCTCGGTGGCCAACCGCGACAAGCGCGGCATGATCTTCCCGATCAAGCGCCTGGCCGACCTCGGCTTCGAGATCGTGGCCACCGTCGGCACCGGCGAGGTGCTGCGCCGCCACGGCATCGTCTGCGAGGTGGTCGGCAAGCACAGCGACGACGCCGACCGCGACGCGGTCTCCCTGATCGCCTCCGGCGAGGTGAAGATGGTCATCAACACCCCCCAGGGCTCCGGCGCCAAGGCCCGCTCCGACGGCTACGAGATCCGCTCCGCCGCAGTCGCCGCGGACATCCCCTGCTGCACCACGGTCCCCGGCGCCGCCGCGGCCGTAATGGGCATCGAGGCCCTCATCCGCGGCGACATGACCGTCCGCCCCCTACAGCACCTCCACGCCGTCATCCGCCCGGAGCTGTCCGCGTGACCGCCCCTCTCCCCGCGACGATCTTGCGTGGACTGTGGGTGCGACACACTCATATCGCCCACAAAGGCAACAGTTCGCGCAAGATCGTCGCGATCATGACGGGTGGGGGTGCGGGGTGACGGTGTTCGAGAAGGTGGTTCGGCCGCGGTTGTTCCGGATCGGGGGCGGGGATGCCGAGCATGCGCACGAGTGGACGTTGCGGCGGCTGGCGGGGATTTCGCGGCAGCCGGCGGTGTTGAGTCTGCTCAGGCGGCGTTATGCAGTCGAGCGGCCGGTGGACGTGTTCGGGGTGCGGTTCCCGAACGCGGTCGGGCTGGCGGCGGGGATGGACAAGAACGGGGTCGCGCTGAAGGCGTGGCCCGCGCTCGGGTTCGGGTTCGTCGAGGTCGGCACGGTCACCGCACTGGCGCAGCCGGGCAACGACCGGCCGCGGCTGTTCCGGCTGCCGGACAGCCGGGCGATCATCAACCGGATGGGCTTCAACAACGAGGGCGCGGACGCGCTGGCGCGGCGGCTGGCCGCGCTCGGACCGCTGGGCGTGCCGCTGGGCATCTCGCTGGGCAAGTCCAAGGTGACCCCGCTGGAGGAGGCGGTCGCGGACTACCGGGCGTCCTACGACGCGCTGAAGTCCTACGGCGACTACTTCGCCGTCAACGTCTCCTCGCCCAACACCCCCGGCCTGCGCAGCCTGCAGGATCGCGACCAGTTGGACGCGATCCTGGCCGCGCTGACCGAGCCACGGGCGACCGGACAGGACGCGGCGGGCACCGGGGCGGCCAAGCCCGTCCTGGTGAAGATCGCACCGGATCTGACCGACCATGCCGTCGCCGAGCTGCTCGAAGTGTGCCTGGCCCGGGGCGTGGCCGGTCTGATCGCGACCAACACCACGCTCAGCCGGAACGGGGTCGCGCCGGCCGACCAGGCCACGGCGGCGCAGGCGGGCGGGCTGTCCGGCGCGCCGCTGACCGAGCGGGCGCACAAGGTGGTGTCGTTCGTGCACAGCGAGACGAACGGCCGCCTGCCGATCATCGGCGTGGGCGGCCTGATGAGCGCCGACGACGCGGCTCGCATGTTCGACGCGGGCGCGAGCCTGGTGCAGCTCTACACCGGATTCATCTACCACGGCCCCGCCCTCGTCCGCGCCGCCGCAGCACGCGCCCCGGAGGCCACACGGTGACCGAAGAGGTTGAGCAGGGCACCTTCCACAACGGAAACCGTGGGGAAGGTGCCCTTCCTTTCACTGAGCTGGTGGAGCTGGACCGGGCGCACGTGTGGCACCCGTACGGGCCGATGCCGGGGCGCGTAGAGCCGCTGGTGGTGCAGAGCGCCGAAGGCGTCCGGCTGCGCCTGGCCGACGGGCGCGAGCTGGTCGACGGGATGTCGAGCTGGTGGGCGGCGATCCACGGCTACCGGCACCCGGTGCTGGACGCCGCGGTCACCGACCAGTTGGGGCGGATGAGCCACGTCATGTTCGGCGGGCTCACCCACGAACCCGCGGTGCGCCTGGCCAAGACCCTGGTCGACATCACGCCGGACGGGCTGGAGCACGTGTTCCTGGCCGACTCCGGCTCGGTGAGCGTCGAGGTCGCGGTCAAGATGTGCCTGCAGTACCAGGTGTCGCGGGGCCGCCCGGCCAAGCGGCGGCTGGCGACCTGGCGCGGCGGCTACCACGGCGACACGTGGCAGCCGATGAGCGTCTGCGATCCCGAGGGCGGCATGCACTCCCTCTGGGGCGACGCGCTGCCCCGGCAGGTGTTCGTGGACATGCCCCCGGCGGCGTACGACGAGTCCTATGTGACCGGGCTCAAGCAGGCGCTCGCCACGCACGCGCACGAGCTGGCCGCGGTCATCGTCGAGCCGGTGGTGCAGGGTGCGGGCGGCATGCGCTTCCACGACCCGCGTTACCTGCGCGCGCTGCGCGACCTGTGCGACGAGTTCGACGTGCTGCTGGTGTTCGACGAGATCGCCACCGGATTCGGGCGCACGGGCGAGTTGTTCGCCGCCGACCACGCCGGGGTGACACCCGATGTGATGTGCGTCGGCAAGGCGCTGACCGGCGGATATCTGACACTGGCCGCGGCGCTGTGCACGGCCGGGGTGGCCCGGGGCATCTCCGAGGGCGCGGTGCCGGTGCTGGCGCACGGGCCCACGTTCATGGGCAACCCGCTGGCCTGTGCGGTCGCCAGCGCGAGCATCGAGCTGCTGCTGTCGGGTGACTGGCGGGGCGACGTGCGCCGGATCGAGTCGGGACTGCGCGCGGGGCTCGCGCCGGTGCGCGGCATGCCCGGCGTCGCCGACGTGCGGGTGCTGGGCGCGATCGGCGTGGTGCAGCTCGACCACGAGGTGGACATGGCGGCCGCCACGGCCGCCGCGGTGGAGCACGGCGTGTGGCTGCGCCCGTTCCGCGACCTGATCTACACGATGCCGCCGTTCGTCAGCTCCGATGAGGATGTGTCGGCGATCACGAAGGCGATGCGCGCGGCCGCTGCCGCCTGTTCGTCGTGACGGGATGCCCGCGCGGCCGCAGTGCCGGCCGGGTGGGCGCGGTCACGCCCGAGAGTGAGGAGATTTCATGGAACCGTTCGGTGCGCGCCTGGCGCGGGCGATGGACGAGCGCGGCCCGCTGTGTGTCGGCGTGGACCCGCACAGCTCCCTGTTGAAGGCCTGGGGCCTGCCCGACGACGCGGACGGGGTGGCCTCGTTCTGCCAGACGGTGGTCGACGCGCTGGCCGACAGGGTCGCCGTCTTCAAGCCGCAGTCGGCTTTTTTCGAGCGATTCGGGGCCCGCGGAGCCCAGATTCTAGAGTCAACTATCCGACAGTTGCGCGAGGCCGGAGCCCTTGTGCTTTTGGACGCGAAGCGTGGTGACATCGGCTCGACCGTCGCCGCGTACGCCGACGCGTATCTGAACCCATCGAGGCCCATGTATGTAGACGCGATCACCGCGAGTCCGTTCCTCGGCCTCGGATCGCTCGCGCCGATGTTCGACATGGCGGCTGAGCACGGCGGGGGCGTCTTCGTTCTGGCTCTCACGTCCAACCCGGAGGGTCCGGCCGTGCAGCACGCTCGGGGTATCGACGGCCGTACCGTCGCGCAGACGATCATCGACGAGATTTCCCAGCTCAACAAGGGTGTGGAGCCGATCGGAAGCCTCGGACTCGTGGTCGGCGCGACCATCGGCGAGGCCGGTCACGACCTCTCCCAGGTGAACGGCCCGTTCCTCGTTCCGGGGCTCGGCGCGCAGGGCGGAACGGCCGACGATCTTCGCCGGATCTTCGCCGGCAACCTCGGCGCGGTGCTGCCCTCGTCGTCGCGGGAGGTGCTGGGCGCGGGTCCCGACGTGCAGTCGCTGCGGGACGCGGCATCTCGGACTCTCGATGCCTGCCGGGACGCATTGGGACGTCCGGGCCGGTCGTGACCTTTCCGTGATCATGCGCGGTGACGTTGCCGAAAACGCCGTCGACCGCTAGGTTTCCCGGCGCTGGCCTGATCTGCTCGCGTGGCCCACCAGTCACGCGGGTTGTCACCAGCAACGGGTGCCGAAGGTCAGCCACCGAGTCCGGTGTCCGGCCCGACGCACCACACGCCGGCGATCCCGTCGGCGTGACCGAGAGGACCTGAGGAGAACTGGTGCCGCTCCCGTCACTGACCCCAGAGCAGCGCGCTGCCGCGCTGGAGAAGGCCGCGGAGGTCCGCAAGGCTCGGGCTGAGCTCAAGGAGCAGCTCAAGCAGGGCAAGACCACCCTGGCCGCCGTGCTTGACCGCGCCGAGGGCGACGATGTCGTCGGCAAGCTCAAGGTTTCGGCCGTGCTGCAGGCGCTCCCCGGCATCGGCAAGATCCGGGCCACGCAGATCATGGAGAAGCTGAAGATCGCCGACTCCCGCCGCCTGCGCGGGCTGGGCGACCAGCAGCGCAAGGCGCTGCTGGCCGAGTTCGCGGCCTGAGCCGACGAACCTCGTCAGCAGAACTACCTCGCCGCGGGCGGACGCCCCGTCCGCGGCGAACGGGCAGCGGTGTGCCGAGGCTCCACCGCCTGCCCACCGCAACGGGCCGCCAGCCGGCGTGAGTGAGACTCACACCATCGGGTGAGCGGGGCGTTGCGCAGATCGTCGCCCGGCGGCGCTGTCGTTTCGGCAGCGCCGCTGGTTCGTTTCTGAGGGCAGGAAGGCCCCGTCCGGGCCGGAACCCCCTGTTAAGTCTTGGTGACGTACTGCTCAAACAGGGGCCCGGCTGCCACCGCCGCTCCTTGATTGGGTAGAACTTGAGAATGGAAGACGACGTACCGCTCGCCGCCAGAGCGGCCGCGCCCGCCCGCCTTACCGTGCTCTCCGGTCCCTCCGGTGTCGGCAAGGATGCCGTCATCGAGGTCATCCGCAAGCGTTCACCCTGGGTATGGCTGTCCGTCTCGGTCACGACGCGCAAGAAGCGCGACTACGAGATCGACGGCAAGCACTACACGTTCGTCAACCGCACCGAGTTCGAGCGCCTGGCCGACACCGGCATGCTGCTGGAGTGGGCCGAGTTCGCCGGCAACCTCTACGGCACGCCGCGCGCCGCGGTGGAGGGCCGGCTCGCCGCCGGCATCCCGGCGCTGCTGAAGATCGACCTGCAGGGCGCCCGCCAGGTCCGCGAGACCTGGCCGGACGCCCAGCTCGTCTTCCTCGCTCCGCCCAGCCGGGAGGAGCTGCGCCGCCGGCTCATCGGCCGGGGCACCGAGAGCCCGGACACCATCCGCCGCCGCCTGGCCCACGCCGACGAGGAACTGGCCGCGGAGTCCGAGTTCGACGTGACTGTCGTGAACGACTACCTCGAGCGCGCCGCGGACGAGTTGGTAGGATTGCTCGGTTCGCCGGCGCTCGCCGCTGCACGCCCGCGCGTGTAAGCGCCCCGGCACTCTCTTAGACAAGGACTGGACACGTGGCTGGAACCGTCGCCCACCCCGAAGGCATCACCAACCCGCCCATCGACGAGCTGCTCGAGAAGACGTCGTCGAAGTACGCGCTGGTGATCTTCGCGGCCAAGCGCGCACGGCAGATCAACGCCTACTACAGCCAGCTCGGCGAGGGCCTGCTCGAGTACGTCGGCCCGCTGGTCGAGACCACTCCGCAGGAGAAGGCTCTGTCGATCTCCATGCGGGAGATCAACGCCGGGCTGCTCACCGCTGAGCCGACCAACGAGGCCTGAGCCTCCCGACATGGCTCGCGTCGTCCTGGGTGTAGGCGGCGGCATCGCCGCCTACAAGGCCTGCGAGCTGCTGCGCCTGCTCACCGAGTCCGGCCACTCGGTGCGCGTGGTGCCGACCGCCTCCGCGCTGCGTTTCGTCGGCGCGCCGACCTGGGAGGCGCTGTCCGGCCAGCCGGCCGCGACCGAGGTCTGGTCGGACGTGCCGCAGGTGCCGCACGTCAAGCTGGGGCAGACCGCCGACCTGGTGCTGGTCGTGCCCGCGACGGCCGATCTGCTGGCCAAGGCGGCCCACGGCATGGCCGACGACCTGCTGACCAACACCCTGCTCACCGCGCGCTGCCCGGTGCTGTTCGCGCCGGCGATGCACACCGAGATGTGGGAGCACCCGGCCACCGCTGACAACGTCGCGACCCTGCGCCGCCGCGGCGCGCTGGTGATCGAGCCCGCCGTCGGTCGGCTCACCGGCAAGGACACCGGCAAGGGCCGGCTGCCCGACCCGGAGCAGATCTTCGAGGTGGCGCTCCGCGTGCTGGCCCGCGGTGTCGCACCGCGCGCCGACCTGGCCGGCCGGCACGTCGTGGTCACCGCCGGCGGCACCCGCGAGCCGCTCGACCCGGTGCGTTTCCTGGGCAACCGGTCCTCGGGCAAGCAGGGGTACGCCTTCGCGCGCACCGCGATCGCCCGGGGCGCCCGGGTGACGCTCGTCGCCGCCAACGTATCGCTGCCCACGCCCGCCGGCGTCGACCTGGTCCGCGTCGGCACCACGGCCGAGCTGCGCGACGCCGTGATCGGCGCGGCCAAGGAGGCCGACGCCGTGGTGATGGCTGCGGCCCCGGCCGACTTCCGCCCGGTGGCGTACGCCGACCAGAAGATCAAGAAGTCTGCCGACGGCGAAGCGCCGGTCATCGAGCTGGCCCTGAATCCGGACATCGCGGCCGAAGTCGGCGCGGGCAAACGCCCCGGCCAGGTGCTGGTGGCCTTCGCTGCCGAGACCCACGACGCACTGGAGCACGCCCGCGGCAAGCTGGTGCGCAAACGCGCCGACCTGATCGTGGTCAATGAGGTCGGCGTGGATAAGGTCTTCGGGGCCGACCACAACGAGGCGGTCGTGCTCGGCGCGGACGGTTCGCGCCGCGAGCTGCCCTCCCGGAGCAAGGACGATCTCGCCGACGCGGTCTGGGACCAGGTTGTCACGCTGCTGTGATCACCGTCCCGTCCTGCGGACTCTCGGGCAGGGCTTGCGCCGCCGCGGTGTTGTAGGGAACTAGACTTTTGCCAGGACGCCGATGGGCCTTAGGGTCCAATTCATCGTCATCATGCGCTGTATTGGAGATACGAGTGGCACGTCGCCTCTTCACCTCGGAGTCGGTCACCGAGGGTCACCCGGACAAGATCGCTGACCAGATCAGCGACGGCATCCTGGACGCGCTGCTGGCCCAGGACGCCCGGAGCCGCGTCGCGGTCGAGACGCTGATCACGACGGGGCAGGTGCACGTCGCGGGCGAGGTGACCACCAAGGCGTACGCCGACATCCCGGCCATCGTGCGTGACACGATCCTCGGCATCGGTTACGACTCCTCCAAGAAGGGCTTCGACGGCGCGTCCTGCGGCGTGAGCGTGTCGATCGGCTCGCAGTCGCCCGACATCGCGCAGGGCGTCGACAGCGCGCTGGAGCAGCGCTCGGGCGAGGGCGCCGACACGCTCGACGCGCAGGGCGCGGGCGACCAGGGCATGATGTTCGGCTTCGCCTGCTCGGAGACGCCCGAGCTGATGCCGCTGCCGATCGCGCTGGCGCACCGGCTGGCCCGCCGCCTGACCGCGGCCCGCAAGGACGGCGCGATTCCCTACCTGCGCCCCGACGGCAAGACCCAGGTCACCATCGAGTACGACGGCTTCAAGCCGGTGCGGCTCAACACGGTCGTGGTGTCGTCGCAGCACGCGCCCGACATCTCGCTGGAGTCGCTGCTCACCCCGGACGTCCGCGAGCACGTGATCACGCCCGAGCTGGACGGCCTGGGCCTGGATACCGAGGGCTACCGGCTGCTGGTCAACCCGACCGGCCGCTTCGAGATCGGCGGCCCGATGGGCGACGCCGGCCTCACCGGCCGCAAGATCATCGTCGACACCTACGGCGGCTACGCCCGCCACGGCGGCGGCGCGTTCTCCGGCAAGGACCCGTCGAAGGTCGACCGCTCGGCGGCGTACGCGATGCGCTGGGTGGCCAAGAACGTCGTGGCGGCCGGTCTGGCCGAGCGCTGCGAGGTGCAGGTGGCGTACGCCATCGGCAAGGCCAAGCCGGTGAGCCTGTTCGTGGAGACGTTCGGCACCGAGACGGTGTCGGTCGAGCGCATCGAGCGCGCGATCGGCGAGGTCTTCGACCTGCGTCCCGCCGCGATCATCCGCGACCTGGACCTGCTGCGCCCGATCTACCAGCAGACCGCCGCCTACGGCCACTTCGGCCGCGAGCTGCCGGACCTGACCTGGGAGCGCACCGACCGCGTCGCCGACCTCAAGTCCGCCGTCAGCTGACCCGCCGCGCACCCGCGATCACCGCGTGGCGCGCCCCGCCCGCGCATGCCATAGACGTTGGCCTATCACATCGAATTCGGTTCACGAATTCTCGACGTGATAGGTCAACGTCTATGTGGGCCGGAGTGTGGAGCGCGGCAGCGCGGGGCGGTGAGGGTGGGGGAGTCGGAGGGGTCTGCTAAGACTTCCTGGTGACTCCGCGCCCGAAACGTGATCGTGAGCCGGCCGAGCGCCTGCCCGTGGCGCGGGTGTGCGTGGACGTGCCGCTGCCGCACCTGGACCGCACCTTCGACTACCGCGTGCCGTCCGACCTCGACGTCAAGGCGTGGCCGGGCACCCGGGTGAAGGTCCGTTTCAGCGGGCAGCTCGTCGACGGGTGGCTGCTGGACCGGGTCGAGGACACCGCGCACGAGGGCCGGCTGTCCTGGCTGGAGAAGGTCGTCTCGGCCGAGCCGGTGCTCGACCCGCAGGTGCTGCGCGCCGCCCGCGAGATCGCCGACCGGTACGCGGGCGGCCTCGCCGACGTGCTGCGCCTGGCCGTGCCGCCCCGGCAGGCGAAGGTCGAGGCCGAACCGGCCCCGCCCGCCCCCGAGGGGCTCGTTCCGGAGCCGCCGCACGAGGGCTGGCAGCGTTATCCGGCGGGGGAGGCGTTCCTGCGGGCGCTGGGCGGGGGCCGGGCGCCGCGGGCGGTGTGGTCGGCGCTGCCGGGGGAGCAGTGGCCGGACCGGATCGCCGAGGCGGTCGCCGCGACGCTGCACGCGAGCCGGGGCGCGGTGGTCGTCGTGCCCGACGCCCGCGACCTGGAGCGCCTGGACACCGCCCTGACCGCGCTGCTGGGACCGGACCGGCACGTGGCGCTGGCGGCGGCGCTGGGGCCCACCGAGCGCTATCGCCGCTTCCTGCGCGCCCGGCGCGGCCAGGTCGCCGCCGTCGTGGGCACCCGGTCGGCAGCGTTCGCCCCGGTGGCGGACCTGGGCCTGGTGGTGATCTGGGACGACGGCGACGACCTGCACGCCGAGCCGCGCTCGCCGTATCCGCACGCCCGGCAGGTGCTGCTCACCCGAGCGCAGCAGCAGGACGCCGCGGTGCTGGTGGGCGGGTTCGCACGGACCGCCGAGGCGCAGCTGCTGCTGGCCACCGGCTGGGCCAAGGAGATCGCCGCGAACCGTGACCAGCTGCGCCGGTACGCGCCGGTGGTGCAGCCCGCCGACGACAACCAGCTGGCCCGGGACCCGGCCGCGGCGTCGGCCCGGCTGCCCAGCGCCGCGTGGCTGGCCGCCCGGGACGCGCTGACCGCCGGCGCGCCGGTGCTGGTGCAGGTGCCGCGGCGGGGATACGTGCCGGCGGTGTCCTGCCAGGAGTGCCGGGAGCGGGCCCGCTGTGCCCACTGCGCCGGTCCGCTGGCGCTGGGCAGCGCCAACGGGGTGGCCACGTGCCGCTGGTGTGCCCGGCCCGCCGCGGGGTGGGCGTGCCCGGCGTGCGGCGGGCGGCGGCTGCGGGCCGCGGTGACGGGCGTGCGGCGCACCGCGGAGGAACTCGGCCGGGCCCTGCCCGGTGTGCCGGTGCGGACGTCGGGTCGCGACGCCGTGCTGGCCTCGGTGCCCGCGGAGGCGGCGCTGGTGCTAGCCACGCCGGGCGCGGAGCCGGTGGCCGAGGGCGGCTACGGGGCGGTGCTGCTGCTGGACGCCTGGGCGCTGCTGACCAGGGCCGATCTGCGGGCCACCGAGGAGGCGGCCCGGCGCTGGTTCAACGCCGCCGCGCTGGCCCGCCCGGCGGGGCGGGGCGGCAAGGTCGTCGTGGTGGCCGACAGCGGCCTGGCCACGGTGCAGGCGCTGGTCCGCTGGGACCCGGCCTGGCTGGCCGAGCGGGAGTTGGGCGAGCGCCGCGAGCTGGGCTTCCCGCCGGCGGCCCGGATGGCGACGCTGACCGGCCAGGCCGACGCCGTCAACGACCTGCTGGACCTCGCCAAGCTGCCGGAGGGTGTGCAGGTGCTCGGCCCGCTGCCGGTCGGTGAGGACGAGGAGCGCATGCTGCTGCGCACCGGCCGCGCCGGCGGCCTGGCCCTGGCCAAGGCTCTGCACGACGCCGCAGGCGTGCGCAGCCTCCGCAAGGCCGCCCACCCCGTCCGCATCCAACTCGACCCCCACGAACTCTGACCCCGCGCGGCGGCGGCGCCGCGATCGTCGTTTCCTGTCGGAAGGCGCGGTCCTGCGCCATCTTCCGGCACGAAACAGTGATCTCGCCCCCGGTCGGCGGCGTCGAGAACAGGACAAAGCCCTCGCCGCGCGACCGATCGTGCAGGCGGGCACGGGGCACTCCGTAGACTGATCAGCACTGCCCTTCGTACGACTGCCGAGGAGACGACCCCTGTGACCGTCCAGCCCATCCGACTCTTCGGCGATCCGGTGCTGCGCACCGCCGCCGACGAGGTGGTCACCTTCGACAAGGAACTGCGCGGGCTCGTGCGCGACCTGACCGAGACCATGCGCGACGCCGGAGGCGTGGGACTGGCCGCGCCGCAGATCGGCGTCGGGCTGCGGGTGTTCAGCTTCGACGTGGACGACGTGGTCGGCCACCTGATCAACCCGGTGCTGCACTTCCCCGACGAGGAGGAGATGGACGGCGACGAGGGCTGCCTGTCCGTGCCGGGGCTGTACTACGACACCAAGCGCCGCAAGAACGTCATCGCCAAGGGCTTCAACGAGTCCGGCGACGCGCTGCAGATCGTCGGCACCGACCTGATGTCGCGGTGCATCCAGCACGAGACCGACCACCTCGACGGCATCATCTTCATCGAGCGGCTGGACATGGCGGCGCGCAAGGCCGCGCTGCGCGACATCCGCCGGGCCGAGTGGTACGACCCGGCGAAGACCGTCGTCAAGGTCTCCCCGCACGCCGCCCCGAGCCCGTTCGGCCTGGGGAGGTAGCCCGTGCGCCTGGTCTTCGCCGGCACGCCCGAGGTGGCGCTGCCCTCCCTGGACGCCATCGCCAAGTCCGGCCACGAGCTGCTGGCCGTGGTCACCCGCCCCGACGCGCCCTCGGGCCGCGGGCGGCGGATGGTGCGCTCGCACGTGGCCGCCTGGGCCGACGAGCGCGGCATCGAGGTGCTCACCCCGGCCCGCCCGCGTGAGCCCGAGTTCCTGGACCGGCTGCGCGAGCTGGCCCCCGACTGCGTGCCGGTCGTCGCGTACGGCGCGCTGGTGCCCCAGGCGGCCCTGGACATCCCGGCGCAGGGCTGGGTGAACCTGCACTTCTCGCTGCTGCCCGCGTGGCGCGGCGCGGCCCCGGTGCAGCACTCGGTCTGGCACGGCGACGAGTTCACCGGCGCCTCGGTGTTCCAGCTGGAGGCGGGCCTGGACACCGGCCCGGTGTTCGGCACGCTGACCGAGACGATCCGTCCCCGCGACACCTCCGGCGACCTGCTGGAGCGGCTCGCCGTGGACGGCGCGGGCCTGCTGGTGACGGTGCTCGACGCGATCGGCGCGGGTGCCGCGCGGGCCGTGCCGCAGCCCGCCGACGGCGTCACCCTGGCCCCGAAGATCACCGTCGAGGACGCCGAGGTGCGCTGGGACGAGCCCGCGTTCGCCGTCGACCGGCGGGTGCGGGCCACCACGCCCGGACCGGGCGCCTGGACGACGTTCCGCGGCGAGCGGGTCAAGCTCGGCCCGGTGCTGCCGGTCGCCGACGGCCCCGCGCTCAAGCCCGGCGATCTGCTCGTCGAGAAGCGCCGGGTGCTGGTCGGCACCGCCACCGGTCCGGTGGAGCTGGGTGAGGTACGTGCCGCGGGCAAGAAGCCCATGTCGGCGGTGGACTGGGCCCGTGGGGTCCGCGTCGAGGGTGAGGACAGCTTCTCGTGACATCGTTCCGCGGGGGCAGCAGCTCCGGTGCGGCCAAGCCGCGCCAGCACGACCGCGACGCCCGGGGCGGGCGCGGGCCACGCGCCGGCCGACCGGCCCACGACCCGGCCCGGATGGCGGCGTACCAGGCCCTGCTGGCGGTGCACCGCGACGACGCGTACGCGAACCTGGTGCTGCCGGGGCTGCTCCGCGAGGCGGGCCTGTTCGGCCGCGACGCGGCGTTCGCCACCGAGCTGACCTACGGCACGCTGCGCGCCCGGGGCACCCTCGACATGATCATCGCGTCGGCGGCGGACCGGGACATCTCGCGCATCGACCCGCCGGCGCGTGACGCCCTGCGCCTGGGCGCGTACCAGGTGCTGCACACCCGGGTGCCGTCGCACGCCGCCGTCGCCTCCACGGTCGACCTGGTGCACTCGGTCGCGCCCGGCGCGGCCGGCTTCGCCAACGCGGTCATGCGCCGGATCGCCGAACGCGACCTGGACGCCTGGCTGGCCCAGGTGGCACCGTCCGCGCAGGACGACCCGGTCGGCCACCTCGCGGTCACCGAGAACCATCCGGAGTGGATCGTCCGGGCGTTCCGGGAGGCCCTCGGCGGCGATCTCGCCGAGACCGCCCAGCTGCTCGGCGCGGACAACGATCGGCCCGAGGTGCACCTGTGCGCCCGGCCCGGCCGCGCCGACGCGGTCGAACTCGCCGACGCCGTCGGCGGCCAGCCCGGCGCGTTCTCCCCGTACGCGGTCTACCTCGGCGGCGGCTCGCCGGGCGAGCTGGTCGAGATCAAGACCGGCCGGGCGCACGTGCAGGACGAGGGCAGCCAGCTGGTGGCCAGCGCCCTGATCGACGCCCCGCTGGAGGGCCAGGACGAGCGCTGGCTCGACCTGTGCGCCGGACCCGGCGGCAAGGCGGGCCTGCTGGCCGCGTTGGCCGCCCAGCGCGGCGCGCACCTGACCGCGGTCGAGGTCACCGAGCACCGGGCGAACATGGTCGCCAACGCGGTGCGCGGCCTGCCCGCCACCGTCGTCTGCACCGACGGGCGCAGCGTCGGTGCAGACCGGGACCTGCCCGAGGGCGGGTTCGACCGGGTGCTGGTGGACGCGCCGTGCACGGGCCTGGGCTCGCTGCGGCGGCGGCCGGAGTCGCGCTGGCGGCGGCAGCCGTCGGACCTCCCGCCGCTGACCAAGCTGCAGCGTGAGCTGATCACCGCCGCGCTGCGGGCCGTGCGCCCGGGTGGGCTGGTGGCGTACGTGACCTGCTCCCCGCACCTGGTGGAGACGCAGGTCAGCGTGACCGAGGCGGTGCGACGGTCCGGAATGGACGTCGAGTTCGTCGACGCTCGGCAGTCGCTGCCCGCCGGAATGCCGGGCCTGGGCGACGGCCCGACCGTGCAGCTGTGGCCGCACCGGCACGGCACCGACGCGATGTTCCTGGCCCTGCTGCGCCGCAAGGCCTGAGTGCCAGTCCGGGGGCCTCGGCTCGGCCGGGACCGGGGTGGCCGCCGCGGACCGGCGCGGCCGCCTGGACCGTGCCCGGCATCTCGGGCCAGAGTGCTGCCGGACCTGGCCGGCGGCGAGGGTGTGGAGCCCGCTGTCGCAACGGCCGAATGACTGAGAAGCCCCTCCCGTCGTGTGACGGCGGGAGGGGGACGCGGCGAGCGAAACTCGCTTCACGCTCCGTAAGCTGATCGTGTGACACCGGACATCATCATCGCCCCCAGCATCCTCGCCGCGGACTTCGCGAATCTCGCCGCCGAGGCGCGAGCGGTCGAGGGAGCCGCGGACTGGCTGCACGTCGACGTGATGGACAACCACTTCGTGCCGAACCTGACCATCGGCCCGCCCGTGGTGGCCAGCCTGCGCCAGTCCACCGGCATCCCGTTCGACTGCCATCTGATGATCGAGGACCCGAAACGCTGGGCTCCGGCGTACGCGCAGCTCGGCGCGTACAACGTGACGTTCCACGCGGAGGCCTGCGCCGATCCGGTGGCGCTGGCCAAGGATCTGCGCGCGGCCGGCACCCTGGCCGGGCTCGCGGTGGACCGCGACACCCCGATCGAGCCGTACCTGGAACTGCTGCCGCACTTCGACACGATCCTGGTGATGACCATCAAGGCGGGCTTCGGCGGCCAGGCCTTCATGCCCGAGATGCTGGACAAGGTGCGCACCGCGCGGCGGCACGTGAACGCGGGCCACCTGGACATCCGGATCGAGGTCGACGGCGGCATCGCGGCCGACACCATCGAGGCCGCGGCGCTCGCGGGCGCCGACGCGTTCGTCGCGGGAACCGCGGTGTACGGAGCCGACGATCCGGCGCAGGCCTGTCGTAAACTGCGTGCTCTGGCGGAGGCGGCCCGCGTTCGTCAGACCACATCGGACAGTGGGGGCAGGACAGTTTGACCATCGAGCCGCAGGCAGCCGGCCAGGCCGAATTGATCCTGGTCGTCGACGACGATCCGGACATCGTGCGCGTGGTCGAGGTCAACCTGCGCCTGCACGGGTTCGACGTGATGAGCGCGCACAGCGGCCCGGAGGCGCTGGCGCTGCTGGAGCATCGCCGCCCCGATCTGGCCCTGGTCGACCTGATGATGCCCGAAATGGACGGACTGGAGCTGACCCGGCGGCTGCGCGCCGACCCGATGGTCACCGCGCTGCCGATCATCGTGCTCACCGCCAAGGCGCTCACCTCCGACAAGGTCGCCGGGCTGGCCGCGGGCGCGGACGACTACATCGTCAAGCCGTTCGACACCTCGGAGCTGATCGCCCGGGTGCGCGCCACGCTGCGCCGCAACCAGGAGGCGCGGGAGGTCTCCCCGCTGACCGGGCTGGCGGGCAACACCCGCATCCTGCGCGAGATCGCCGACCGGCTGAAGACGGGCGACGACTACGCCGTCTGCTACGTCGACATCGACCGGTTCAAGAGCGTCAACGACGTGTACGGCTTCGGTCGCGGCGACCAGTTCATCAGCGCGCTGGCCCGGTCGATGCGACGCGCCACGGTGTCGGTGGGCCTGCCGCCCGCCTTCCTGGGCCACGTCGGCGGCGACGACTTCGTGGTGGTCTGCCACCCCTCCCAGGTGCAGGAGATCACCAGCTACGCGATCTACGACTTCCAGCGGGCCTCCGACGCGCTGTACGACCCGATCGACTCGGCCCGCGGCTACCTCGAGGTGGTCGACCGGCGCGGCGTCGTCTTCGAGGTCAACCTCGTCACCCTGTCCATCGGGGTGGCCCTGTCCACCAGCCGCGTGTTCGGCCACCCGGGGGAGGTCGTCGCGGTCGCGTCCGAGATGAAGGCGGCGGCGAAGAAGAACAAGGGCAACTACGTCGCCCTGGACCAGCGCTCGGACCGCCCGCCCGCGCCCGCGGACCCGGCCGGACCGCTGCCCCGGCGGCGACCCGCCGAGGATCACCCGCCGGCGCTGCCACAGCAGCGCGTCACAGAGAGCGACACCGCCGCCGAAACCGGCCCGCACGCGTGACACACTGGCGTGCCGGTCAGGCACACACCGCCTGCTGGAGCGGCCGCTGGGTGCCATCCCGCAACGACGCGGAGGACGGCACCGGCCGAGCATGACACGCAGGGAGGTTTGAGCGGATGGGGCAGTTACCCACGGTCAGCCCGGCCGAGGACAAGGCCATGGCCCGGGCGATCGAGCTCGCCGCGCGCGGACTGGGCACCACCAGCCCGAACCCGGTCGTCGGCTGCGTGCTGCTGGACTCCGCCGGGCACGTCGTCGGCGAGGGCTTCCACGCGTACGCGGGCGGCCCGCACGCCGAGATCGTGGCGCTGGCCCAGGCGGGCGAGAAGGCCCGCGGCGGCACCGCCGTGGTCACCCTGGAGCCGTGCAACCACACCGGCCGCACCGGCCCCTGCGTCCAGGCGCTGATCCGCGCGGGCGTGTCCCGGGTCGTGATCGCCGTGGACGACCCCAACCCCCTCGCGGCGGGCGGCGAGGCGACCCTGCGTGACGCCGGCGTCGAGGTCCTGACGGGGGTGCGCACCGCCGAGGCGGAGGACGGCAACATCGCCTGGCTCACCTCGGTGCGCCGGGGCCGGCCGTACGTGATCTGGAAGACCGCCTCCACGCTCGACGGGCGTTCCGCGGCGGCCGACGGCACCAGCATGTGGATCACCTCCGAGGCGGCCCGCATGGACGTGCACCGGCTGCGTGGCACCGTCGACGCGATCATGGTCGGCGTCGGCACCGTGCTCGCCGACGACCCCCGGCTGACCACCCGTGACCTGCGCACCGGCAGCCTGGCCATCCGGCAGCCGCTGCGCGTGGTGATCGACTCGCACGGGCGTACGCCCGCCGGCGCCCGGGTGCGCGACGGCGCCGCGCCGACGCTGATCGCCACCACCGCGCTGCTCGGCGGGGACGACGAGGGCCGGGTGGATCTGCGCGCGGTGCTGAGTGAATTGCACCACCGGGGCATCCGCAGCGTGCTGCTCGAAGGCGGGCCCCGACTGGCCGGTGCGTTCCTGGCCGCGGGCCTCGTCGACCTGATCATCTCGTACGTCGCGCCGAAGCTGCTCGGCGACGGACCGGCCGCACTCGTCGGTGCCGGGGTGACGACCATCACGGACGCCATCGATCTCGAGGTGCTAGATGTTGACCGTGTCGGGCCGGATCTGCGCCTGACCGCCCGTCCGCGCGTGAGCGCGGACAGCGGCACTTTGTGACACGGCCGGACGCCAGTCGCCGGCACGCGAGGAGGAACGAGTGTTCACCGGCATCGTGGAAGAGCTCGGCGAGATCGTCAGCCTCGCCTGGGAGGGCGACGGGGCGACGGTCACGGTGCGCGGCCCGCTGGTCGTCACCGACGCCAAGCACGGGGACTCGATCGCGGTCAACGGCGTCTGCCTGACCGTCATCTCCACCGCGGGCGACACCTTCGAGACCGAGGTCATGAAGGAGACGTTCGACCGCAGCTCGCTCGGTTCCATCGCCCCCGGTGAGCGGGTGAACCTGGAGCGCGCGGTCACCGCGGCCACCCGCCTGGGCGGGCACATCGTGCAGGGCCACGTGGACGGCGTGGGCACGATCGCCTCGAAGAACCCCGGCGGCGGCTGGGAAGATGTCCGGATCCTGCTCCCGGAGGGCATGTCCCGGTACATCGTGGAGAAGGGGTCGATCACCGTGGACGGCATCTCGCTGACCGTGGTCGCGGTCGACGACGAGTCCTTCACGGTGAGCCTGATCCCGACCACGCTGGAGCTCACCACGCTCGGCCGCAAGCAGCCCGGCGCGCTGGTGAACCTGGAGGTCGATGTGATCGCCAAGTACGTCGAGAAGCTGGTCGCAGCGCAGCGGGGAGCGAAGTGAACATGGGACTCAACACGATCGAAGACGCGATTGCGGCGATCAAGGCGGGCAAACCGGTCATCGTGGTCGATGACGAGGACCGCGAGAACGAGGGCGATCTGATCTTCGCCGCCGAGCTGGCGACGCCGGAGCTGGTCGCCTTCACCGTGCGCTACACCTCGGGCTACATCTGCGTGGCGATCACCGAGGAGGAGGCCGACCGCCTCGAACTGCCGCCGATGTACTACACCAACCAGGACCGCCGCGGCACCGCGTACTGCGTGACCGTCGACGCCCGCGAGGGCGTGTCCACCGGCATCTCCGCCGCGGACCGCGCGCGCACCCTGCGCCTGCTCGGTGAGGCGGCCACCAAGCCCACCGACCTGGCCCGGCCGGGCCACGTGGTGCCGCTGCGCGCCAAGACCGGCGGCGTGCTGCGCCGCCCCGGGCACACCGAGTCCGGCGTCGACCTCGCCCAGCTGGCGGGCCTGCACCCGGCCGCCGCGATGTGCGAGATGGTCAACGACGACGGCACCATGATGCGCCTGCCCGACCTGCAGCGCTTCGCCGAGGAACACGAGCTGGTGCTGATCAGCATCGCCGACCTCATCGCCTACCGCCGCCGCACCGAGCAGCTGGTCAGCCGGGTCGTCGAGGCCCGCCTGCCCACCGAGTACGGCGACTTCACCGCCGTCGGCTACCACGCCACCCACGACAACGCCGAGCACGTGGCGCTGGTCTACGGCGAGGTCGGCGACGGCCAGGACGTGCTGGTCCGGGTGCACTCCGAGTGCCTGACCGGCGACGTGTTCGGCTCGGTGCGCTGCGACTGCGGCCCGCAGCTGCAGGCGGCGCTGCGCAAGGTGGCCGAGGAGGGCCGCGGCGTGGTGCTCTACGTGCGCGGGCACGAGGGCCGCGGCATCGGCCTGCTGCACAAGCTGCAGGCCTACCAGCTGCAGGACGCCGGCCGCGACACCGTCGACGCCAACCTCGACCTGGGCCTGCCCGCCGACGCCCGCGACTACGGCACCGGCGCGCAGATCCTCTACGACCTGGGCGTGCGCACGATGCGCCTGCTCACCAACAACCCGGCCAAGCGCGCCGGGCTGGACGGGTACGGGCTGAAGGTGGTGGGCCGCGAGGCGCTGCCGATCCGGCCGCATCCGGAGAACCTGCGCTACCTGCGTACCAAGCGCGACCGGATGGGCCACGACCTGGACCTGTCCGAGCTGGACGACCTGGAAGGGCTGAGCTGATGGCCGGTCACGGCGCCCCCGAACTGTCGACCGTGGACGCGACCGGGCTCAGCCTCGGCATCGTCGCCACCCGCTGGCATGCCGACCTGGTCGAGCAGATGCTCGACCGGGCGCAGGCCGCGGCCAAGGCGTGCGGCGTGGCCGACGTGCAGGTCGCCCACGTGGCCGGCTCGGTCGAGCTGCCCGTGGTCGCCCAGGCCCTGGCCCGCCGGCACGACGCCGTGGTGGCCCTCGGCGTGGTGATCCGCGGCGAGACCGCCCACTTCGAGTACGTCAGCTCCTCGGTGACCGAGGGCCTGACCCGCATCGCGCTGGACGAGTCCACCCCGGTCGCGCACGGCGTGCTCACCGTGGACACGGTGGAGCAGGCTCGTGATCGCGCCGGGCTGCCGGAGTCCAGCGAGGACAAAGGGTGGGGCGCGGTGGTCGCCGCCCTCGACGCCGCCGTCACGCTCCGCGCCCTGCAGCGCTGACCTACTGCAAGGAAGGGCACCTTCTTAACGGACGTCCGTTAAGAAGGTGCCCTTCCTTGCACCTGAACGGCGGGTGGTGACCTTCCGCAGGCCGACGTACACCTGAGGTATGTCTGCGCTGAGGTTCCGCGTGCTGCTGCCGGTGGCGCTCGTCGCGCTGTCGGCCGCGTGCACCCCCACCACACCCGCACCGGACCCCACGGGGTCAGCGGCGCCGTCGGCCTCGGCCGCGCCGGGCACCACCGCGCCCTCGCCCAGCGCGCCGGGCTCCACCGAAGAACCCGCCCCGCCCGCGAACACTGCCGGGTCGCTGGCCGTCTACTACCTGGCCAACGACCGCGGCGAACCGAAGCTGGTCCGCGAGTTCCACCGGCTGTCCACCGGCGACGGCTCGGCCGCGGCCAAGGTGAAGGCCGCGGTCGCCGAGATGCTCGACGGCCGCACCGCGTACGACTCCGACTACTCCAGCATGTGGCCGGCCAGCGCCCGGGTCCGCGGGGTGACCGTCGCGGGCGACACCGTGACCGTCGACCTGGCCGGGTCGCGGATCAACGGCGACGCCGGTTCCTTCGCCGCCCACCAGGCGGTGCAGCAGCTGGTGTGGACGGCGACCGCAGTCAGCGGCAAGCCGAAGGTGCGCATCCACCTCGACGGCAAGCCCGTCGACGAGCTGTGGGGCCACGTCGGCACCAAGGAGGCGCTGCGCCGCGCCCCCGCGGTGGACACGCTGCTGCCGGTGTGGCTCATCGACCCGCAGGAGGGCACGACCGTGCCCAAGGACTTCACCCTGCACGTGGCGGGCATGGTCTTCGAGGCCACCATGAACTACGAGGTCAGGCGGGGGACCACGGTGGTCCGGGAGGGATTCATCACGCTGGACGCGGGCGGCCCGGCCCAGGGCGAGGCGAAGCTGCGGCTGTCGCTGCCCACCGGCACGTACGTGATCGAGGTCTTCGACATCTCGGAGAACGACGGCACGAGGATGTTCGTCGACAACCACACCGTCACCGTGAAGTGAACGAGGGCGGGGCCGCGCCGGGGTGCGGCCCCACCGCTCAGTCGACCGTGAGCACGATCTTGCCGGAGGTCTGGCCGGTCTCGCCCAGCTCGTGCGCCCGCCCGGCCTCCGCGAGCGGGAACGTCGCCGCCACCAGCGGGCGCAACTCGCCCGCCTCGATCAGCGCGGCGACCTCCTCCAGCCCCGTGTGATCGGGTTCGACGAGCATGCCGGTGCCGCGTACGCCCAGGGCCTGCGCCTTGCGGGCGGTCTCGGCGGCAGTGCCCGCGTTCAGAATGCCGACCAGGATGCCGTCGGGGCGCAGCGTGTGCAGTGAGCGGTCCTCGTACTCCCCGCCGACCGTGTCCAGCACCACGTCGACATCCGTGGCGACCTGGACGAAGTCGTACGAGGTGTAGTCGATCGGCTCGTCCACGCCCAGCTCGCGCAGTAGTTCGTGTTTCGAGGCGCGGGCCGTGCCGAGCACGTACGCGCCCCTGGCCTTGGCGATCTGCACCGCGAGGTGCCCCACCCCGCCCGCGGCGGCGTGCACGAGCACCCGCTGCCCCGCGCTGACCTGCGCCGTGTCGACCAGGGCCTGCCAGGCGGTGAGCGCGGCCAGCGGCAGTGCCGCAGCGTGCACGTGGTCCAGCCCGGCGGGCTTGCGGGCCAGGTGGCGCGACGGCGAGGTGACGTACTGCGCGTAGGCGCTCGCGGCCTGCGGGAAGCGCGGCATGCCGAACACCTCGTCGCCGACCGCGAACCGGGTCACCCCCGCGCCGATCTCGGCGACCTCGCCGGAGACGTCCCAGCCCACCGTGAAGGGCGGGTTGCCGAAGGATCCGCCGCGGGTGCGCACCTTCCAGTCCACCGGGTTGACTCCGGCGGCGCGCACCCGCACCAGCACCTCGGTCGGGCCCGGGGACGGGCGGTCCACCTCGGCCAGCCGGAGCACCTCGGGCCCGCCCAGGCTGTCCTGGCGTATGGCCAGCATGCGTTCGGTCATACCCCCATGATCCTCGTTCGGGGCGTGTCCCAGCATGTGCCGCGCGGCCGGGTGATGCGGGCACCCCGGCCGGGATCGGGCAGAATGGCCCGCGTGAAGACGTTCGAGGAGCTGTTCGAGGAGCTGCAGGCCAAGGTGGCCGCGGGTGACCCGGCCTCCGGCACCGTCAAGGCGGTCACCGCCGGGGTGCACGCGGTCGGCAAGAAGGTGGTCGAGGAAGCGGCGGAGTCCTGGATGGCGGCCGAGCACGAGGGCCCCGAGCGGGCCGCCGAAGAG
Organism: Catellatospora chokoriensis; assembly: GCF_011297315.1. Classification (NCBI taxonomy): domain Bacteria; kingdom Bacillati; phylum Actinomycetota; class Actinomycetes; order Micromonosporales; family Micromonosporaceae; genus Catellatospora; species Catellatospora chokoriensis. Next base: position 24,899 of record NZ_JAAOTI010000043.1, on the reverse strand, counting down.
ATCTCCCAGCTCCTCTACCAGACCCAGGTCCTGATGCTGGCCGCAAACCTCACCCTCAAGGACGTCTACCGACATCTGTGATCCCGCCCCGGCCCTCCTCCCGGGTTGATCATGAACTTATGGCCGTGTTCGACGGTGTGTCGCTGCCCTAACTTCATGATCAACTAAAGTTGATCACAGAGACGAGTCGAGAAATGCTTCGCATTGCCGTGCCCAACAAGGGCACCCTGTCCAAACCTGCCTCCGACATGCTGCGCGAGGCGGGCTACCGCCAGCGCGGCGACGACCGCGACCTGGTGTGCGTCGACGCCGACAACGGGGTCGAGTTCTTCTACCTGCGGCCGCGCGACATTGCGGTGTACGTCGGCTCCGGCGACCTCGACCTGGGCATCACCGGGCAGGACCTGCTGGTCGACTCCGGCGCCCCGGTCGGCGAGCTGCTGCCGCTGGGCTTCGCGCCGGCCACGTTCCGCTTCGCGGCGCCCCCGGAGACCGTTCGCGACCTGCCCGACCTCGCCGGTCGCCGGATCGCGACCGCGTATCCCGGCGTCGTCGAGCGCTTCCTCGCCGACCACGAGATCAAGGCCGACGTCGTCAAGCTCGACGGCGCGGTGGAGAACGCGGTGCGCCTCGGCGTCGCCGACGTGATCGCCGACGTCGTGGCCACCGGCGGCACGCTGCGCCAGGCCGGGCTGGTCCCGGTCGGCGAGCCGATCCTGGTCTCCGAGGCGGTGCTGGTCGGCCGCCCCGAGGGGCCGCGCAACGGCGCGGTCACCCAGCTGCTGCGCCGGCTGCAGGGCGTGCTGGTGGCCCGGCGGTACGTGATGCTCGCGTACGACGTGCGCGCCGACCGGCTGGAGGGCGCGGTGGCGCTGACCCCGGGCATCGAGTCGCCGACGGTGTCGCCGCTGCACCGCGAAGGCTGGGTCGCGGTGCAGGCGATGGTCATGCGCACCGAGGTGCACCGGATCATGGACGAGCTGTACGACCTGGGCGCCCGCGCCATCCTGGTCACCGACATCCACGCCTGCCGCCTGTGACCGCGGCCCGGTCGAGGTGACCCGGTCAGCCGCCCGGGCCGCCAGGCCGGCCCCTCGCCATGCATGGACGCTGGCCTATCACGTCGAGTTTGATCTACAAATATTCGATGTGATAGGCCAACGTCTATTAAAAACCGTGGCGGTGGCGGCCGTCGGCGGAGCGCGTGGCAGACTCGGCGAGGTGAGCAGTGAGGGACAGCGTGTGAGTTTCCGGCCCCAGCGCACCCGGAAGGTGTGCATCGCGGCCGCGGTCGTCGTCGTGGTGCTGTTCGCCGTGATCGGCACCGCGCTGACCGAGGTCGGCGAGGGTGTGTTCCGCAAGGGCGACCAGTACGCCATGATCGGTCTTGGGGTGGTCTTCGCCCTGGGCATCATGGCCGTGGCCCGGCCCCGGGTCGAGGCCGACGCCGACGGCGTGCGGGTCCGCAACATCATCGGTGGGTACGAGCTGCCCTGGGGCGCCGTGCGCGCGATCAACATCGAGCGCAACCAGCCCTGGATGAGCCTGGAGCTGGAGAACGACGACACCGTCTCGGTGCTCGCCGTGCAGGCGGTGGACCGGGCGTACGCGCTGGAGGCCGTGCAGGCGCTGCGGGCGCTGCGGACCGCGGCCCGCGCCGAGGAGCCCGCTGCGGCCGTGAGCTGAGCCATAGCGTCCCCGGCCCGGGGATGCAATCCCGGGTTGTGGTAATCTTTGCGAGTCGACCTTTCCGGTTGCCCGTGATCGTGCCTTGTGCCTGGTCCGGCAACCCGGAGGCAAGCGGAGCGCCTGCTCCCACCCGAACGCCTTTGAGCGGTCCGGGTCCGGTCACCTGGTGAAGGACTACTCTGTCCTGATCTCAGGTCGTGCACTTGGCGTGCACCCAGACCGGTCGAGCGGGCCCAGGCTGTCGCCTGGGCCTTCTGCTTTCGGTCAGACGCCAAGCGCATCGCCGCGAACACGGCGGTGCGGAACACGATTGAGGGAGGCCACATCAGCGTCGAGCCACGCATCAACGATCAGATCAGGGCACGTGAGGTCCGGCTGGTCGGCCCCGAGGGCGAGCAGGTGGGCATCGTCCCGCTGGAGCGCGCCCTGCAGTTGGCCGCCGATGTCGATCTGGATCTGGTCGAGGTTGCGCCCATGGCACGCCCGCCGGTCTGCAAGCTCATGGACTTCGGCAAGTTCAAGTACGAGAGCGCGCTCAAGGCCAGGGAAGCCCGGCGTAACCAGCAGCAGACGGTCATCAAGGAGATGAAGCTCCGGCCGAAGATCGACTCGCACGACTACGAGACCAAGAAGGGTCACGTCGTGCGGTTCCTGAAGGCCGGGGACAAAGTCAAGGTGACGATCATGTTCCGCGGTCGCGAGCAGAGCCGCCCGGAGCTTGGCTTCCGCCTCCTGCGCAAGCTGGAGGAAGAGGTCGCGGAGGTCGGTTTCGTCGAGTCGTCGGCGAAGCAGGACGGGCGAAACATGATCATGGTGCTCGCGCCGCACCGCAGCGTGAAGCTCGCCGGCCGCAAGGGCGACGAGGGAACCGGTGCGGAGGCCGAGGAGGCCCTGGCCGAGCCCTCGGCACAGGCCTGACGACGCTCGATAGGGCACCTGCCGCACAGCCCCCGCTGTGCGGCGAGATTCTGCAACAGGGGAGAACTTCCTATGCCGAAGATGAAGAAGCACAGCGGCATGGCCAAGCGGGTCAAGGTGACCGGCTCTGGCAAGATCATGCGCGAGCAGACTGGTCTGCGCCACCGCCTGGAGGTCAAGTCCTCCAAGGAGACCCGGAGCCTGAGCGGCACGGTCCCGGTGGCCAAGGCCGACGAGAAGCGCATCAAGAAGATGCTCGGCCGCTGACGCGCGCCTTTTAGACGGAAACCTTTAAGGAGAAGCTGATATGGCACGCGTCAAGCGGGCGGTCAACGCCCAGAAGAAGCGCCGTACCCTGCTCGAGGCCGCCAGCGGTTACCGCGGCCAGCGCTCCCGCCTGTACCGCAAGGCGAAGGAGCAGATCCTCCACTCGATGCAGTACGCCTACCGCGACCGCAAGGACCGCAAGGGCGACTTCCGGCAGCTGTGGATCACCCGCATCAACGCGGGCGCTCGTGCCAACGGCATGACGTACAACCGCCTCATCCAGGGCCTCAAGCTCGCGGGTGTCGAGGTGGACCGCAAGATCCTGGCCGACCTGGCCGTCAACGACGAGGCCGCGTTCGCCGGCATCGTCGCGGTGGCCAAGAAGGCCGTCGCCGAGGCTCAGGCCGCCTGAGCCCGTCGGTGACGCAGCACTTCCAGCGACCCGGGGACCCGCTGTTCACGCAGCGGACTCCCCGGGTCGTTGCCGCTGTCAAGCTGCACCGCCGGCGCGAGCGGGACAAGGCCGGGCGCTTCCTGGCCGAGGGACCGCAGGCGGTCCGCGAAGCCCTCGAAGCCGGCGCGGTGCGCGAGATCTTCGTGACCGAGGACGGCCACGCCCGCCACCGCACGCTGCTGCGCGGCGCGAACTTCTCCGTGGTGACCGACGAGGCGATGGCCTCGCTGGCCGACACGGTCACCCCGCAGGGCGTGATCGCCGTCTGCGACCTGCTCGACGTGCCCCTCGACGCCGCGCTGGCCCGTGTGCCCCGGCTGGTCGCGGTCGCCGTCGAGATCCGCGACCCCGGCAACGCCGGCACGGTGCTGCGCACCGCCGACGCCGCGGGCGCCACCGCCGTGATCTTCGCCGGCGACGCCGTGGACCCCTTCAACCCCAAGTGTGTACGCGCCTCCGCCGGCAGCCTGTTCCACCTCGACGTGGTCCGCGCCCCCGACGCCGCCGCGACCCTGGCCGCGCTGCGCGAAGCGGGCCTGCGCACCCTGGCCACCTCCGGCTACGGCGCGACCGACCTCGACGACCTCGCCGACGACGGCTCCCTGGCGCGGCCCACCGCGTGGCTGTTCGGCTCCGAGGCGCACGGGCTGCCCGACGAGCTGCGCGACGCCGCCGACGCGGCGGTGCGCGTGCCGATCCACGGCCGCGCCGAGAGCCTCAACCTCGCCGCCGCCGCCGCGGTCTGCCTCTACGCCTCCGCCCGCGCCCAGCGCCGCCCGGCCTGACTCGCGCACCGCGTCGCCACCCGCTCCGCTTTTCACAGACGTTGGCCTATGACATCGAGTTTGATCTACAAATAATCGATGTAATAGGCCGACGTCTATGCGGGGGGCAGGTAACGGGGGCGCGGGGCCGGACGGTGGGGCGGTATGCTCCTGGGCGAGAACCGTGGAGAGGGAAGAACTGTCATGAAGCGCCGTTCCTTTAGTCAGCCCGCCGGTGGCGGGCGGCGGAACTGACTGCGCTCAGCTCTTCCTCTCAGGTCGCACCGGTGGGCGGCGGCGAAGCCGCGCGTGCCCGTCCTGGCCCTACGCCTAGACTGATCCGGTTGCCGATCTGGAGTTCTGATGACATACCGTCACGATCCGTACGACCCCAAGCAGGCCGCGATGCTCGATCCGGCCGCCCTCGACGACGCCGTCGCCGCGGCGGACAAGGCCTTCGCGGACGCCAACGACCTTGACGCGCTGGCCGTGCAGAAGGCCGCGCACCTGGGCGACCGCTCGGCGGTGTCGCTGGCCCGCCGCGAGATCGGCGCGCTGCCGCCCGCCGCGAAGTCCGACGCCGGCAAGCGCGTCAACGAGGCCCGCACCGCGATCCAGGCCGCGTACGACGCGCGCCACGTGATCCTGGAGGCCGAGCAGGCCCAGCGCGTGCTGGAGACCGAGGCCGTCGACGTCACCCTGCCCTGGGACCGCCGCCCCCGCGGCGCCCGCCACCCGCTGACCACGCTGATGGAGCGGGTCGGCGACCTGTTCATCGGCATGGGTTACGAGATCGCCGAGGGTCCCGAGGTCGAGCTGGAGTGGGCGAACTTCGACGCGCTCAACATCTCGCCCGACCACCCGGCCCGCGGCCTGATGGACACGTTCTGGGTGAAGGCCGCCGAGTCGGCCACCGGGGCGACGGAGTCCGGCCTCGTGCTGCGTACCCACACCTCGCCCGTGCAGGCCCGCACCATGCTCAGCCGCAAGCCGCCGATCTACGTCGTGGTGCCCGGCCGGGTCTACCGCACCGACGAGCTCGACGCGACCCACGCGCCGGTCTTCCACCAGGTCGAGGGCCTGGTCGTGGACAAGGGCATCACCATGGCGCACCTCAAGGGCACGCTGGACCACTTCGCCCGCGCGATGTTCGGCCCGGACGCGCGCACCCGCTGGCGGCCGCACTACTTCCCGTTCACCGAGCCGTCGGCCGAGTTCGACGTCTGGTTCGCCGAGCACCGCGACGGCCCGCGCTGGGTCGAGTGGGGCGGCTGCGGGATGGTCAACCCGAACGTGCTGCGGGCCTGCGGCATCGACCCGGAGGTGTACTCCGGCTTCGCGTTCGGCATGGGCATCGAGCGGACCCTGATGTTCCGCAACGGCCTGAGCGACATGCGGGAAATGATCGAAGGCGATGTGCGGTTCACCCGCGCGTTCGGCATGGAGGTGCACTGACCATGAAGGTCGGACTGTCATGGCTGCGTGAGCATGTCGAGCTGCCCGCGGACCTCTCCGAGGCCGATCTCGACCTCGCGCTCAACGACCTCGGCATCGAGGTCGAGGAGATCGCCGACCAGCGCCACTCGGTGCAGGGCGCGCTGGTGGTCGGCAAGGTGCTGACCATCGAGGAGCTGACCGAGTTCAAGAAGCCGATCCGCTTCTGCACCGTGGACGTGGGCCAGGCCAACGGCACCGGCGCACCGCAGGAGATCGTCTGCGGCGCGCGCAACTTCGCCGAGGGCGACCGCGTCGTGGTGATCCTGCCTGGCGGCGTGCTGCCCGGCGGCTTCGCCATCGGCGCGCGCAAGACGTACGGCCGCAACTCGCACGGCATGATCTGCTCCGCGGCGGAGCTGGGCCTGTCCGGCGACCACGACGGCATCATCGTGCTGCCCGAGTCGGTGACCGCGCAGCCGGGCGACGACGCGCGCCCGGTGGTCGGCCTCGACGACATCGAGGTGCACGTCACGGTCACGCCCGACCGCGGATACCAGATGTCGGTGCGCGGCCTGGCCCGCGAGCTGGGCCACTCGTTCAAGGCCCGGTTCACCGACCCCGGTCTCGCGCCCGCCCCCGGCGGCACGGCGGCCCCGGCCTGGCCGGTGACCATCCAGGACACCCAGGGCTGCGACCGCTTCGCGGCCCGGCTGGTACGCGGGGTCGACCCGACCGCGCCGACCCCGGACTGGATGGCCAAGCGGCTGCTCACCGCCGGTGTGCGTACGCTCGGCCTGGCCATCGACATCACCAACTACGTGATGCTCGAACTCGGCCAGCCCATGCACGCCTTCGACGCCGACCGGATCACCGGCGGGCTCGTCGTGCGCCGGGCGACCGAGGGAGAGAAGCTCACCACCCTGGACGGCCAGGCGCGCGTGCTGTCCGCCGAGGACATGGTGATCTGCGACGACACCGGCCCGATCTCACTGGCCGCCGTGATGGGCGGGCAGACCTCCGAGGTCGTCGACGGCACGGTGAACGTGCTGTTCGAGGCAGCGCACTGGGACCCGACCATGGTCGGGCGCACGGCGCGGCGGCACAAGCTGTTCAGCGAGGCCGCCAAGCGCTGGGAGCGCGGCGTCGACCGGCAGCTGTGCCTGGTCGCCATCGAGCGGGCGGTGCAGCTGCTGGTCGAGCACGGCGGCGGCACGGCGGGCGCGGAGATCCTCGACCTGAACCACCCCGGCGACCCGACCATGATCTCCATGGCGGCGACCGAGCCCAGCCGGCTGATCGGCGTGGACTACTCCGTCGACCGCATCGGTGACCTGCTCACCGAGGTCGGCTGCGACGTGGCGGTGTACGACGACCGGGTCGACGTGATCACCCCGTCCTGGCGGCCCGACCTGCGCCAGCCCGCGGACCTCGTCGAGGAGGTCGTCCGGCTAGACGGCTTCGAGAACGTGCCCAGCGTGCTGCCCGTCGCCCCGCCCGGCAACGGCCTGACCGCGTCGCAGCGCCGCAAGCGCTCGGTGGGCCGGGCGCTGGCCGAGCAGGGCTACGTCGAGGTGCTGTCGTTCCCGTTCGTGTCGGCCGCGGCGCTGTCGGCGCTCGGGCTGCCCATCGACGCGGTGCGGCTGGCCAACCCGCTGTCCGACGAGGAACCGCTGATGCGGACCAGCCTGCTGCCGCCGCTGCTGACCGCGCTCAAGCGCAACGTCGGCCGGGGCCAGCGCGACGTCGCGCTGTTCGAGCAGGGCCTGGTGTTCCTGCCCGACCTGTCCGCCGGCGTGCCGCCGGTGATGGGCGTGGCGGGCCGTCCCGACCCGGCGCTGTGGGAGAAGGCCAACGCCTCCGTCCCGGCGCAGCCGTGGCACGTGGCCGTGGTGCTGGCCGGCGAGTTCGAGCGTTCCGGCTGGTGGGGCCCCGGCCGGGCGGCGTCCTGGTCGGACGCCGTGCAGGCGGCACGCGAGGTGCTGTCGGCCGCGGCCGTGCCGGACGCGTCGATCGGCGTCGCCGCCGTCCAGCAGGCGCCCTGGCACCCGGGCCGGTGCGCCGCGATCTCCGTCGACGGCGTCGTCGTCGGGCACGCGGGCGAGCTGCACCCGGCCGTCTGCACCGCGCTGGACCTGCCCAAGCGCACCTGCGCGATGGAGCTGAACCTGGACGCGGTGCCGCTGCCGGGGCCGACCCCGCCGCCGGTGTTCTCGACGTTCCCGCCCGCGCTGATCGACGTGGCCCTGGTGCTGGCGTCGGAGGTGCCCGCGGCGCAGGTCGAGGCGGCCCTGACCGAGGGCGCGGGTCCGCTGCTGGAGTCGGTGCGGCTGTTCGACGTGTACACGTCCGAGCAGCTCGGCGCCGGTCAGCGCTCGCTGGCGTACAAGCTGACGTTCCGCGCGCCGGACCGGACGCTGACCGTCGAGGAGGCGGTCGCGGCCCGGGACGCGGCGGTGGCCGTCACGGCGCGGCGCTTCGGCGCGGTCCTGCGCGGCGCCTGATGTTCGTCCCCGACATCGCCGCAGCGTCGCGGGTCATCGCCGGACGCGAGTTCGACTTCGACCGCCAGGTCGCGGTGATGGCGGTGGTGAACCGGACCCCCGACTCGTTCTACGACAAGGGGGCCACGTACGCGCTCGACGCGGCGGTCGCGGCAGTGGATGCCGCGGCCGCCGCGGGGGCGGACTGGGTCGACATCGGCGGGGTGAAGTTCTCGCCCGAGGGCGGCGACGTGCCCGCCGAGGTCGAGCTGGAGCGGGTGCTGCCGGTGGTGCTGGCCACCGTCGCGCGGCACCCGCACCTGGTGATCAGCGTGGACACGTTCCGGGCCGACGTCGCGCGGGCGTGCCTGGACGCGGGCGCGCACGTCGTCAACGACACCACCGGCCTGCACGACCTCGCGCTGGCCGACCTGGTCGCGTCGCACCCGCACACCCAGCTGATCGTCACGCACAGCCGGGCGAAACCGCGTACCCACTTCCCCCGGCCGCAGTATGCCGACGTGGCGGGGGAGATCGCGGAGTTCCTGCGGTCGAGGGTCGCGGTCGCGCTGGAGCGGGGCGTACGCCCGGAGCAGATCGTCATCGACCCGGGCCATGACCTGAACAAGAACACGTTCCACACCCTGGAGCTGACCCGGCGGCTGCCGGAGATCGCCGCGGTCGGCTACCCGATGCTGGCCGCGGTCTCCAACAAGGACTTCGTCGGCGAGACGCTGAACCGCCCGCAGGGGGAGCGGCTGTCCGGCAGCCTCGCCGCCGCGGTGGCCTCGATCATGCTCGGGGCCCGGATCGTGCGCATGCACAACGTGCGCGAGTCCGTGGACGCGGTGCGCATGACCGAGGCGATCCTGGGCTGGCGGCAGCCCGCCTACACCGTGCACAACATGTGAGGTCAGCGTATGCGCAGGCTGTGGCCCGAACCGGCCGGTGAGCTGTCCGACGGCGAGCTGCTCGCCGCCTATCCGCGCGCGGACGGGCCGCTGCTGCGGGTCAACATGATCACGTCACTGGACGGGGCGGCCACCCTCGAAGGCCGCTCCGGGTCGCTGGGCGGCCCCGCCGACCAGGACCTGATGAAGCGGCTGCGGACGCAGGCCGACGTGGTCGTGGTCGGCGCGGGCACGATCCGGGTCGAGGGCTACGGCGCGACGCTGCTCGACGAGCAGGCCCAGGCCTGGCGGGTGGCGCACGGGCTCACCCCGCACCCGCGGTTCGCGGTGGTGACCCGCGGCGGCGACGTCCCGGAGAGGTTCTTCGCGGACCCGCCCGCCCGGCCGATCGTCATCACGTACGCCTCCGCGCCGCACGCGTACCCCGACGCCGCCGAGGTGATCGACTGCGGCGACTCCTCGGTCGACCCGGCGGTCATGGTGGCCGAGCTCGCCGCCCGCGGCCTGTCCCAGATCCTCTGCGAAGGCGGCCCCCACCTGCTGGGCAGCCTGGTCGCCGCCGACCTGGTCGACGAACTGTGCCTCACCGTAAGCCCGACCCTGGCCGGACCCGGCTCCGTCCGCATCGTCGCCGGCCCGCCCGCCGCCCCCCACCGCATGACCCCCGCCCACGTCCTCACCGACGGCACCCACCTCTTCCTCCGCCACACCCGCACCCGCTGACCCGTCGCGGCTCGCACACTTCGGGCCCGCGTCCCGCGCGCCGCCGGGTTGGTCAAGATCGTCGGATTTGTCGGGCACCTGTGCGTATCTTGAGCTCGGATTCGCCCACCTGCCGGGCAAGTCCATGGATCTCGCGCGGAAGATCGCCGTCTGGTGTCGTGATCTGCGGTGGGAGCCGAGGATCTGACACCAGACGGCGATCTTCGCGGCGCGGCGCGGCGGTCAGGCGGCGACCGCGGTGGGTTCGGGGGTGGTGGCGGGGGTGACGGGGGTGTCGGCGCGCAGGTGGCGTACGCCGTGGTTGGCGAGCATGCCGACGACGCCGAGGGCCATCACGGCCGCCGCGCAGAGCAGGGCGTTCTCGGTGCCGATCCATCCGTCGAGCGGACCGGCGAGCACCTGGCCGACCGGGATGGCCAGGAACGAGCCGAGCATGTCGTAGGAGTACACCCGGGCGAGCCGGTCGGCGGGCACGTGCCGCTGCAGCGACGAGTCCCAGGCGATGGCGAACTGCTCGACGGCGATCCCGGCCAGGAAGCCGCAGACCATGAGCACCGGCAGCGTCGGCGACTCGGCCAGCGCCACCGTCGGCAGCACGAAGACGATCAGGGACGCGCAGCCGACCAGCAGCGGCCGCCGTACGCGCAACCGCAGCGCCAGCACCGCCCCGGCGACCATCCCGGCGGTCTCCACCGCCAGCACGACACCCCAGCCGGAGCGCTCGATGGTCCGGTCGGCGACGGTGGGTCCGAGCACGCCCATCGCGCCGGAGTGCGCCGCGTTGATGAACATGACGGCCAGTACGACGGTCCAGACCCAGCTGCGGGAGACGAACTCGGTCCAGCCCACGCGCAGCTCGTGCAGGGTGCTCTGGCGCGGGGCGGTGCGGTCGCGCACCTCGGGTACGCGTACCAGCGCGAACGCGACCGCGCCCAGCCCGAAGGTGGCGGCGTCGACGGCCAGGCCCCAGCCGGGGCCGACGGCGGCGACCAGCACGCCGCCCAGCGCCGCTCCGGCGATCATGGCGGTGTTGCCGCCGAGGCGGTTGAGCGCGTTGGCGGGCGTGAGCTGGTCGCCGGGCACGGTCTGCGGCAGCAGTGCCGCGGTGGCCGGCATGGCGATCGCGCTGACCACGCCGTTGACCGCGCTCAGGCCGATGAGCAGCGGGACCGTCGCGGTGCCGGTGAGCACCAGCGCGGCGACCGCAGCCTGGGTGAGCGCGGCCAGCACGCTGGAGCCGACCATGACCAGGTGCCGGGGGAGCCGGTCGGCGAGGACGCCGCCGAACAGCACGAACAGCACGTTGGTCAGGGACCGGGCCCCGACGACCAGGCCGAGGGCGACGGGGGAGTCGGTCAGGTCCAGCACGGCGAAAGCCAGCGCGATGGGCGCCACGGCGTTGCCGAGCAGGCTGATCACCCGGCCGGTCACCAGGTGGCGGTAGGGCGCGTGGCGCAGCGGCGCCAGCGATTCGCGCAAGGTGCTCATTGCTGCTCCTGGGGGGTGGGGGCGGCGTCTCGCATGCGGAACAGCGCGATGGAGGCGCTGACGCGTACCGTGCCGGGGCTGTGCGGGCGCTGGGCGATGCGGTGCAGGTGCTCGCTGGCCTGCGCGACCCGGTCGCGGATCTGCTTCCACTCGTCGAGGTCGACCCAGAGTTCGGCGTCGGTCAAGGTGCCGACGGCCTCGGGGCCGGTGACGATCTCGCGGGCGCGGCGCTGGAGTTCGGCGGCGAGCGCGGCGTAGACGATCTGGACGTCGTCGGGCTGGGGGTGCGCCCGGTCGGGGGGCGGGGTGAACGCCTTGCTGACGTCGTACCGGTAGCGCTTGGCCTGACCGCCGCGGATCCTTTCCTCCCCGGCGACCTCGATCGAGTCGGCGTTGAGCAGCAGCCGCAGGTGGTAGCTGGCGTTGGCGTGGGTGATGCGGAGCTCGCGGGCGACCTCGGCGGCGGTCATCTCCGCACCGGTGAGCAGGGACAGGATGCGCAGCCGGATCGGGTGGGCCAGGGCGCGCAGGTCGCCGGTGACCGTGCGGCCGGACGGTGCCGGGTCGGGCTCGTCTCCCAAAGACATGTTGGGGAGTCTAGACCACCCAACGTTTATTGGGGAGTGCCTCCGTAGCAACTCCGCGGCCCGTCCGCCCGTTAGTGATCATGCCTATTGCTTCACTAACGGGGGTTTTGTGAAAATCCGTCTCCTGCTCGCCACGCTTGCCGCGGCACTGCTCGTCCCGCTCGCCCCGGCCGCCGACGCGTCCGCCGCGCTCGGCTACGGCCGCGGCGAATGCCGCCCCGGCACACCGGCGCTCGCCCCGGCGACCCAGCGGTTCTACGACCCGGCCCAGCCGGAACTGGGCCCGAAGCCGCTGCCCCGCTCCGGGGCGGTCGGCCCGCTGCTGCACGGCTACCAGCGCTTCGGCACGCTGGCCGAGGCCGACTTCGTCGCGCAGTTCCGCGACGGGGCCAGCTGGGTCTACCCGCCGAACGACGGCTTCATGACCCACGGCGACATGGTCGACCGCAACCCGCTGGAGCTCGCCGTGGGCGCCCGGCTCGACCGCTTCGGCTTCGCGGGCGGCTCCTTCCTGGCCCCGGTGCGCACCCCGTACGCCGACCGGGCGCTGCCGCCGCAGAACCTGAACACCCCGCAGGACGCGCCCCAGGCCAACTACCACGTCTACTGCGTGGCCAGGGCGTTCACCGTGGACGCGGGCATGACCGCGCCCTGGTTCGGCCAGCCCGGCCTGGGTATGCAGTACAAGCTGATGCCGGGTTACCTGCCCGAGGCGGGCACGCGGCTGAGCGTGACCTGGCTGCTGTCCAACGGCTACCTGGTCGAGGAGCTGCCGGCGGTGCGCGGGTGATCCCGGATCGGCACGTGCTCGTCACCGCGCTGCTCGAAGCGGGGCAGCCCTCGGAGTCGTTCCAGGTGCCGGGCGTGCACGAGCACGTGCCGATCCCCACCGACTTCTGGTTCCTGCGTCCGGCCGGCGACGGCTGGGAGATCGGCTCCTACGAGCGCGGCGTGTACGACGTCCGCGAGGTCCTCGACACCGAGGCTGCCGCGTGCACCCGGTTCTACGAGGTGCTGACCGGGTTTCCTGACGAATGACACAGTCCGGATGAGTGACGCGGGCCTCATTTGCATGAACATGCACCGGGCCGTATGCTCATGGCGAATGTTTATGCGGAGGTAGGTATGGGAATCCGGATCGGCGTCGCCGGGGCCAGCGGGTACGCGGGCGGCGAGCTGCTGCGCCTCATCGCCGGGCACCCCGAGTTCGAGCTCGTCGCGGCCACGGCGCACAGCCAGGCCGGCAAACCGGTCGCGGCGGTGCACCCGCACCTGACGGGGCTGGACCTCATTCTGACCGAGACCACTGCCGACGTCTTCGCCGACACCGACCTCGTCTTCCTGGCCCTGCCGCACGGCGAGTCGGGCGCGGTGGCGGCCTCCCTGCCCGCCACCGCGAAGGTCGTCGACCTCGGCGCGGACCACCGGCTGCACGACGCGGCCGCGTGGACCCGCTACTACGGCGGCGAGCACGCCGGGGCGTGGACCTACGGCCTGCCCGAGCTGCCCGGCCAGCGCGAGCTGATCGCGGGCTCGGCCCGGGTCGCCGCGACCGGCTGCTACGCCGTGGCCACCACGCTCGCGCTCGCGCCGCTGCTGCACAGCGGGCTGGCCGAGCCGAAGGACGTGGTCGTGGTCGCCGCCTCCGGCACCTCCGGTGCGGGCAAGTCGGCCAAGCTCCACCTGCTGGGCAGCGAGGTGATGGGGGACCTCAGCCCGTACAAGGTGGGGGCGCACCAGCACGTGCCGGAGATCAAGCAGGCCACCGGCGCGGCGAGCCTGTCGTTCACCCCGGTGCTCGCGCCGATGCCGCGGGGCATCCTGGCCACGGTCACCGCCAAGCCCACCAACTGCGACATCACCGCGGGCGTGGTGCGCGCGGTGCTCGCCGAGGCGTACGGCGACGAGCCGCTCGTGCACCTGCTGCCCGAAGGGGCCTGGCCGCACACCGCCGCCACCCTGGGTTCGGCTTCCGCACACCTGCAGGCCACCGTGGATGTCGACAGCGGCCGGATCATCGTGGTCAGCGCGATCGACAACCTCGGCAAGGGCGCCGCGGCGCAGGCCGTGCAGTGCGCCAACATCATGTTCGACCTGCCGGAGACCTCCGGCCTGTCCGTTTTCGGAGTGGCACCGTGAGCGAGCGAAGCGAACGAACCATGTTGCAGGCCTTCAACGGTCAGGCCGACGGCGAGCGTAGCGAGGTGTCGGCATGACCGTCACCTCCCCCAAGGGCTTTCGGGCCGCCGGTGTCGCCGCCGGGCTGAAGAGCACCGGTGCGCTGGACCTGGCGCTCGTCGTCAACGACGGCCCCGACGCCACCGCCGCGGGCGTGTTCACCGCCAACCGGGTCAAGGCCGCCCCGGTCCTCTGGTCGCAGCAGGTGATCAAGGGTCGTGCGGTCAAGGTCGTCGTGCTCAACTCCGGCGGCGCGAACGCCTGCACCGGTCCGGGCGGCTTCCAGGACACCCACTCCACCGCCGAGTACGTCGCCTCCCGGCTGGGCGGCATGGGCGCGGGCCAGGTCGCGGTCTGCTCGACCGGGCTGATCGGCGAGCGGCTGCCCATGCCCAAGCTGCTGGCGGGCGTCGACGGAGCGACCAAGGCGCTGGCCAAGGCTGGTGGCTTCGCCGCGGCGGAGGCCATCATGACCACCGACACCCGGCCCAAGGTGGTCGAGGTGGTGACCGGCGACGGCTGGACCGTCGGCGGCATGGCCAAGGGCGCGGGTATGCTCGCCCCGTCGCTGGCGACGATGCTGTGCGTGCTGACGACCGACGCGATGGCCGGCGGCGACGCCCTCGACGAGGCGCTGCGCGAGGCCTGCCGGGTCACCTTCGACCGGCTCGACTCCGACGGCTGCATGTCGACCAACGACACGGTGCTGCTGCTGGCCTCCGGCGCGTCCGGCGTCGAGCCGACGCAGGAGGAGCTGACCGCCGCCGTCACCCGGGCCTGCCACGACCTCGCCCAGCAACTGCTGGCCGACGCCGAGGGGCACACCAAGCAGATCGCCATCGAGGTCGTCAACGCTGACTCCGAGGACGACGCGGTGATCGTGGGCCGGGAGATCGCCCGCAACAACCTGGTCAAGACCGCCCTGTTCGGCAAGGACCCCAACTGGGGCCGGATCCTGGCCGCGGTCGGCTGCACCGACGCCGTCTTCGAGTCCGACGAGCTGAACGTGGCCATCAACGACGTGTGGATCTGCCGGGCCGGCGCGGCGGCCGAGGACCGCGGCAAGGTGGACCTGTCCGGGGTCGAGGTGCGCATCACCGTGGACCTCAACGCCGGTGACCACAGCGCCACCGTGTGGACCAACGACCTGTCCCACGCATACGTGCACGAGAACTCGGCGTACTCGTCATGAGCGAGCGGAGCGAGCTGGACCCGGCCGTGCTGGTCGCGACGTTGCCGTGGCTGACGAAGCTGCACGGGGAGACGATCGTGGTCAAGTACGGCGGCCACGCGATGACCACGCCCGAGCTGCGCGCGTCGTTCGCGGCGGACATGGCCTACCTGCGCGCGGTCGGGCTGCGGCCGGTCGTGGTGCACGGCGGCGGCCCGCAGATCTCGGCCATGCTGGACCGGGTGGGCATCGCCTCGGAGTTCAAGGGCGGCCTGCGGGTCACCACCGCCGAGGCGATGAGCGTCGTGCGCATGGTGCTGCTGTCGGTCGGCAAGGACCTGGTCACCGAGATCAACGGCCACGGCCCGCACGCGGTGGGCCTGTCCGGCGACGACGCGGGCCTGTTCACCGCGGTACGCCGCCACGCCGTCATCGACGGCGAGCCCGTCGACATCGGCCAGGTCGGCGACGTGCTCGACGTCGACACCGCGCTGATCGACGCCCTGCTGGCCGCCGGGCACATCCCGGTGGTGTCCACGGTCGCCCCCGACGCGCACGGCGTGCCGCACAACCTCAACGCCGACACCGCCGCCGCCGCGCTCGCCATCGCGCTCGGCGCGCGCAAGCTGATCGTGCTCACCGACGTGCCCGGCGTGTACGCGAACTGGCCCGACACCGACAGCCTCATCTCGAGGATGACGGCCAAGGAGCTGGAGGTGCTGCTGCCGAGCCTGTCCGCCGGCATGGTGCCGAAGATGGAGGCGTGCCTGCGCGCGGTGCGGGGCGGCGTGCCCGCCGCGGCCGTGGTCGACGGCCGGGTGCCGCACTCCACCCTGCTCGAGATCTTCACCGATGAGGGGTTCGGCACCATGGTCGTCCCCGATGACCTGGACGGAACGGCATCATGACGCTCACGCAGCGGTGGCAGCAGTCGCTGATGGACAACTACGGCACCCCGCCGCTGGCGCTGGTCAGCGGGGCGGGCTCGGTCGTCGTGGACGACGCGGGCCGCTCCTACGTCGACCTGCTGTCCGGGATCGCGGTCAACGCGCTCGGCCACGGCCACCCGGCCGTCGTCGCCGCGGTCACCAAGCAGATCTCCCAGCTCGGGCACGTGTCCAACCTGTTCGTCGCCGAGCCGCCGGTGGCCCTGGCCGAGCTGCTGCTCGCGCTGACCGGCCGCCCCGGCAGGGTGTTCTTCGCCAACTCCGGCGCGGAGGCCAACGAGGCCGCCTTCAAGCTCGCCCGGCGCACCGGGCGCACCCACGTCGTCGCCTGCGAGCAGGCGTTCCACGGCCGCACCATGGGCGCGCTGGCGCTGACCGGCCAGCCCGCCAAGGCCGACCCGTTCCGGCCGCTGCCGGGCGATGTCACGCACATCCCCTACGGCGACGTCGAGGCCCTGGCCGCGGCGGTCAGCGACCAGACCGCCATGGTGATCCTGGAGCCGATCATGGGAGAGGCGGGCGTCGTGCCGGCCCCGCCCGGCTTCCTCGCCGCGGCCCGGGAGATCACCGCCCGGCACGGCGCGCTGCTGGTGCTCGACGAGGTGCAGACCGGCGTCGGCCGCACCGGGCACTGGTTCGCCCACCAGGCCGAGGGCGTCACCCCCGACGTGATCACCCTGGCCAAGGGACTCGGCGGCGGCCTGCCCATCGGCGCGACCATCGCGTTCGCCGACGGCGCGTTCGCCCAGCGCCACCCGGGTGGCGCGGCGGCGCTGTTCACCCCCGGCCAGCACGGCACCACGTTCGGCGGCAACCCGGTGGCCTGCGCGGCGGCGCTCGCGGTGCTGCGCACCATCGCCGCCGATGGCCTGCTCGACCACGTCAAGCGGGTCGGCGAGCAGCTCCGGCGCGGCGTCGAGGCGCTGCGCCACCCGCTGGTCGACGGCGTACGCGGCGCCGGCCTGCTGCTCGGCGTCGTGCTCACCGCGCCGGTCGCCCCCGCGGTGCAGAAGGCGCTGCTCGACGCCGGTTTCATCGTCAACGCCGCGCAGCCGGACGTGATCCGGCTCGCCCCGCCGCTGATCCTCACCAGCGCCCAGGCCGACGCGTTCCTGGCCGCCCTCGGCGCGGCCCTCGACCTGGCCCAGCCCGAGACCCCCGCCCAGCCCGCGACGGCCGCGCAGCCCGCGATCGTCGCGCAGGCCGGATCCCCCACCGAGACCGGAGCCTCCGCATGACCGGGCACGCAGCCACGCCGACCAGACGGCACTTCCTGCGCGACGACGACCTGACCTCGGCCGAGCAGGACCAGGTCCTCACGCTTGCCCAGGAGTACGCCGAGAACCGGCGCGGGCACCGCAAGGCCCTCGAGGGCAAGTCGATCGCCGTGCTGTTCGAGAAGCCGTCGCTGCGCACCCGGGTGTCGTTCGAGGTCGGCATCTCCGAGCTCGGCGCGCACGCGGTGCTGATCGACGCCACGAACACGCACTTCGGCCGGGGCGAGACCATGTCCGACGCGGCGAAGGTGCTGTCCCGGTACGTCGACGCGATCGTGATCCGGACCTTCGAGGACACCCGGATCGAGGAGCTGGCCGCCGCGGCGACCGTGCCCGTGATCAACGCGCTCACCAACCACTTCCACCCCTGCCAGGTGCTGGCCGACCTGCAGACGGTCCGGCAGCGCCTCGGCCACACGCAGGGGCGCACGCTGACCTACGTCGGCGACGCGGCCAACAACATGGCGCACTCGTACCTGCTCGGCGGGGCGGTGGCGGGCATGCACGTGCGCATCGCGGGGCCGTTCGGGTTCACCCCCGACCGGGAGATCATGGCGCAGGCGGCCGAGGTCGCCGCCCGCACCGGCGGTTCGGTCACCGAGTACACCGAGGCCAAGGACGCCGTGTCCGGGGCCGACGTGATCGCCACGGACACCTGGACCTCGATGGGCCACGAGGGGGACGGGCTGGACCGGATCACCCCGTTCCTGCCGTACCAGATCAATGCCGCGCTGCTGGCCCACGCCGACCCGGACGCGATCGTGCTGCACTGCCTGCCCGCGCACCGCGGCGAGGAGATCACGGACGAGGTGATGGACGGGGCGGCCAGCGCGGTGTTCGACCAGGCCGAGAACAGGCTGCATGCGCAGAAGGCACTGCTGACGTTCCTCATGGAGCAGGCGTGACCGGCCGAACCATGTCCTACGGTGCTCTTGTGGGAGTGAAGCGAAGCGAGGTACGGGCATGACCGCGCCGATGACTCGCACCGCCCGCCACGCCCGGATCGAGGAGCTGATCCGCAGCGGCGCGGTGACGTCGCAGACCCAGCTCGCCGAGCTGCTCGCGGCGGACGGGGTGCAGGTGACGCAGGCGACCCTCTCCCGTGACCTGGAGGAGCTGGGCGCGGTCAAGGTGCGCGGCCGCGACGGCGCGCCCGCCGTCTATCTGATCCCCGAGGACGGCCACCCGGCCCTGCGCCCTGCCGCGATCGGCCCGGCCCGCCTGATCCGCCTGCTCCGCGAGGTCCTCAACGGCACCGACCACAGCGGCAACCTCGCCGTCCTGCGCACCCCGCCCGGCGCGGCGCACTACCTGGCCAGCGCCATCGACCGCAGTGGCCTGCCCGACCTGGTCGGCACCATCGCCGGCGACGACACCATCTTCGTCGTCGCCCGCGATCCCGCCGGCGGCGAAGCCCTCGCCGCCAAGTTCGCCACCTGGGCCGGCCTCGACACCGCCCCCGACGACCTCATCCTCCTCGACGACGACCCCTCCTGACGCCCTCACATCGTTGATCATGAACTTAAGGACGTGTTCGACGGCGTGTCCCTACCCTGGGACCGTGATCAACTTGCCCGAACCACCGGCCGCGGCCATGCGGTCAGACAGGAAGGACCAGCAATGACCCGGCTCTGGGGAGGGCGGTTCGCGGACGGACCCGCCGAGGCGCTGGCACGGCTGTCAGTGAGCGTGCACTTCGACTGGCGGCTCGCGCCGTACGACCTCGCCGGCTCGCGCGCCCACGCCCGCGTGCTGGCCGCGGCCGGCCTGCTCGACCCCGACGAGCTCGGGAAGATGCTCGCCGCCATCGACGACCTCGACGCCGCGGTCGCGACCGGCACGTTCCGGCCCACCATCGAGGACGAGGACGTGCACACCGCGCTCGAACGCGGCCTGCTGGAGCGCCTCGGCGCCCTCGGCGGCAAGCTGCGCGCCGGCCGGTCCCGCAACGACCAGGTCGCCACCGACCTGCGCCTCTACCTCCGCGACCACGCCCGCGACCTGGCCGCCCGCATCGCCGAGCTGGCCGACGCGCTCACCGAGCAGGCGGGCCGCCACGTCGACACGCCCGCCCCCGGCCTGACCCACGTGCAGCACGCCCAGCCGGTCACCTTCGGCCACTGGCTGCTGGCGCACGTACAGCCGCTGCTGCGCGACCTCGACCGGCTGCGCGACTGGGACGAGCGCACCTCGGTCAGCCCGCTCGGCGCCGGCGCGCTGGCCGGGTCGGGCCTGCCGCTGGACCCGGGCGCGGTCTCCAAGGAACTGGGCTTCCGCACCTCGTTCGCGAACTCCATGGACGCCGTCAGCGACCGCGACTTCGTCGCCGAGTTCCTGTTCATCACCGCGCTGCTCGGGGTGCACCTGTCGCGGCTCGGCGAGGAGGTGGTGCTCTGGACGTCGTACGAGTTCGGCTGGGTCGAGGTGGACGACGCCTTCGCCACCGGCTCGTCGATCATGCCGCAGAAGAAGAACGCCGACATCGCCGAGCTGGCCCGGGGCAAGGCCGGTCGGCTCATCGGCGGGCTGGTCAACGTGCTGACCATGCTCAAAGGCCTGCCGCTGACGTACGACCGCGACATGCAGGAGGACAAGGAGCCCGTCTTCGACGCCGTCGACACGCTCAGCCTGGTGCTGCCCGCGCTCGCCGGCATGATCTCCACCATGACGGTACGGGTGGACCGCCTCGCCGCGTCGGCGCCCGTCGGCTTCTCGCTGGCCACCGAGGTGGCGGACTGGCTGGTCCGCAAGGGCGTGCCGTTCCGCGACGCGCACGAGATCACCGGCAAGCTGGTGGCCCTGTGCTCGGTGCGCGAATGCGAGCTGCACGAGGTCAGTGACAGTGATCTCGCCACCGTCAGCGAGCACCTGGACCCGTCGGTGCGCGACGTGCTGACCGTGAAGTCGGCCCTGGCCGCACGGACCACGCCCGGCTCGACGGGCCCCGGCCCGGTCGCCGACCAGCTCGCCTCGGTCATCGAGCAGCTCAAGACCTGGCACGCCTGGTCCGACGAGACCGTCGTCCCCCGCTGACCGGCGTCCCCGACCGGTCTCGCTGACCGGCCACGATCGGTGTTTGCGGTCATGATCCGCGTTCCAGCCGCAGATCATGACCGCAAACGCCGATCCAGGTCCGGTCGACCGGGGCGGCGGCCGAAGAAGGGCTGGCGTCAGAGGCGGCCGTAGGCGCGGAGGGTGCGGAGGCGGTCGACGGCGACCATGCCCTTGGCGGCCCGTTCGGCCAGCGGCCAGGCCTGCGCGTCGACCTCCGCCCAGCTCCAGGTCAGCGGCCACGACCCGTCCGGAAGCTGCTTGCTCAGCACGTAGTCGAGGTTCGCCTCGATCGAGGCGGAATCCACCGCCGGGAACAGCGGCGAGTCCGGCGACTGGGCCACGTCCAGCGGCTGCAGCAGGTACTCCGTCCACGCCTCCGGCCGGTTCTCCACGAGCCTCGCCGCGGCGCGTCGCATCGCGGCGAGCGCCCGCAGCCGGGCCGCGTCCGGCAGGTTCCGCGCCTGGACGAACAGCTCCGCGGCGGTCAGATCGCCGCGATCGAGCCCGCCCGCCCCGCCGGCCCAGCCCTCCAGGCGGGTCAGCACCGTCTCGGTCAGCTCGGCCAGCAGCGCGGCCGGCACCAGGTCCCGGTACTCCCACAGCGCCCCGGCCAGCCCCGCCGTCGGGTTGAGCACGCAGTCGCCGAACGTGCGGCCGATGTCGGCATACGTCCACCACGGGGCGCGGGGGGCGTCCTCCGTCTCCGGCGGCACGATCCACCAGCGGCGGCCGGCCGCGTCATAGGTGTCCAGCAGGTAGCCGACGGCACGGCGCACCAGCGGCTCCTCGGCGCCCGCACCGACCTCGTGCAGCACCGTGCACGCGCACCAGGTCGCCACCGCCGAAGACACGGGGGTACGCAGATCCGGCTCCAGCGCGTGCCCGAAGCCGCCGTCGTCGTTCTGGTATGCGGCCAGCTCGTCCAACACCGCCCGCGCCGATCCGGACTCGAAGTGCAACAGCAGCCGGGCCCGCTCCAGCGGCCGTCCCTGCGCGAACACGAACTCCCTGGCGCGGGTGAAGACAGTCGACATCCGCCGATGTTCGCCGATGGGTACGACAGCATGGATTTTGTATTCGGGCCTCGGCCGAGGTTCCCTGGTGGCGTGGCCGATCCCGTGGACTACTCGCTGCTCGACGCCCCCGCCTCGCACGTGGTCGACACCGCGCGGGGCCTGCTGGGGTGGCAGCTGGAGGCCAACGGGGTGCGGGTGGCCATCACCGAGGTCGAGGCGTACGCGGGCGTCGGCGAGGACCCCGCCTCGCACAGCCACCGCGGTCCCACCGAACGCAGCTCGGTCATGTTCGGTCCGGCCGGGGTCCTGTACGTGTACTTCGTGTTCGGCATGCACTGGTGCATGAACGTGACCGCGGGCCACGAGGGTGAGGCGGCCGCGGTGCTGCTGCGTGCGGGCAAGGTGATCGGGGGAGTGGAGCTGGCCCGGTCCCGGCGCGGGCCGGTCGCCGACCGCGAGCTGGCCCGGGGACCGGCCAGGCTGTCGGTCGCGCTGGGCATCGACGGGTCCGCCAACCGCACCTCGCTGCTCGACGGGACCGGCCCGGCCCGGCTCATCCCGGCGGCGGCCGTGCCGCCGGCCACGATCAGGTCGGGCCCGCGGGTGGGCGTGGCCGCCGCGCACGACGTGCCCTGGCGCTTCTGGCTGGACGGCGAACCGTCGGTGAGCGCCTACCGCCGCCACACCCCCCGCCGCCGCACCGGCACCCCCGGCACCTCGGACACCCCCGGCACCCGCCGCACGTCGTAGCACCCCGCCCGTCATAGACGTTGGCCTATTACATCGAGTTCGATCTCCTCCCAGTCGGTGCAATAGGCCAACGTCTATGAAATCGTGGTTCGTGGCGTGTCTGGTCGGGGCTAGGCCGCGTCGGGGCGGAGGACCGCGCCGACGCCCTCGTCGAGCCGCACCTCGCCCGCGTTGACGATGATCAGCTCGGCGTCGTTGAGCACCGCGGCACGGACCAGTGCGTCCTCGGCGCGTACCGGATGAGCCCGGGACGCCCCCAGCTGCCGCAGCCGCTCCTCGCTCGCGGACAGGTCCGCGGGCGAGT
This sequence comes from Catellatospora chokoriensis, assembly GCF_011297315.1. Classification (NCBI taxonomy): domain Bacteria; kingdom Bacillati; phylum Actinomycetota; class Actinomycetes; order Micromonosporales; family Micromonosporaceae; genus Catellatospora; species Catellatospora chokoriensis. The sequence continues at coordinate 2,484 of NZ_JAAOTI010000043.1, read as the reverse complement.
CGCCGATCCACACCCGGGCCTTCGCGAGCGCGGCCGGGTCCAGCAGCAGCGCCTCGACCTGCCGGTTCTCGAACGCCGCCAGGGTGTCGGCGACGCCGCACGCGGTCGGCTCGGCGGCACCGCCGGGCAGCGGCTCGCCGTCACGCCGGGCCAGCAGCGGCGTCACGTGCGGCAGCGGCGCCATCTCGGCGCTGTCGGTGCACAGCGGCTCCGGCATCGCCTCGGCGTAGTGCACCCGGCCCTGCGCGGCGAAGACGGCCAGGCCGTGCCGCTTGCGCGGGCGGCGGTACTGGGCGAGCGCCCCCTCCAGCGCCAGCAGCGTGGGCTCGTCGATGCCCTCGTCGAGCAGCGTCTCCCTGGCGGCCCGCCAGCGCAGCTTCAGGGCCGCGGCGGTCGCCTCGGTGTGATCGGTCCCGTCGATGTACAGCGACGCCCACGGACCGGGGATGTCATACATGGCGCGAAGAAACGACAGTTCCATGACCGCGCTATGCCCGCGCCCCGACCGACGCAACCGCCTGATCATGCCAGGTTCGACCGCCCGGGTACGCGGTCCGCGCGGTCCCGGCGCTGAGCTGTGGCGACGGCTGCGGAGAGGCTGGGCACGCCGGTTCGGGCGGCAGGGGAAACCGGCTGTCAGCCGGTCTGCCCGATGCGCGACAATCGACGGCGTGACGGACATCCTCGATGATCTGCAGTGGCGTGGCCTGCTGCAGGACTCCACCGACCTGGACGAGCTGCGCAAGCACCTGGCCGAGGGGCCGGTGACGTTCTATGTCGGGTTCGACCCGACCGCGCCCAGCCTTCAGGTCGGCAACCTGGTGCAGGTGCTCACCGCGCGCCGGCTCCAGCAGGCGGGGAACATCCCGGTGCTGCTCGTGGGTGGTGCGACCGGCCTGATCGGCGACCCGAAGGCCGAGGGCGAGCGCTCGCTGAACTCGGAGGAGACCGTCGCCGGCTGGGTCGACAAGATCCGTCGGCAGGTGGAGCCGTTCTTCGAGTTCGAGGGCGCCAACGCGGCTCGCATGGTCAACAACCTGGACTGGACCTCGCCGCTGTCGGCGATCGAGTTCCTGCGCGACGTCGGCAAGCACTTCCCGGTCAACCAGATGCTGGCGCGGGAGGTGGTGAAGGCGCGGCTGGAGAGCGGCATCAGCTTCACCGAGTTCGCGTACCAGATCCTGCAGTCGCATGACTTCTACCAGCTGCACGAGCGCTACGGCGTGACGTTGCAGCACGGCGGCTCGGACCAGTGGGGCAACATCATCGCCGGCGTCGACTTCAACCGGCGCAAGGGCGTGCGCGGCGTGCACGCGTTCACCACCCCGCTGATCACGCGTGCCGACGGCACCAAGTTCGGCAAGAGCGCCGAGGGCATGTCGGTGTGGATGGACGCCGCCATGACCAGCCCGTACGCGTTCTACCAGTTCTGGTTCAACGCGGCCGACGCCGACATCGTGAACTACCTGAAGGTGTTCAGCTTCCGGTCCCGTGCCGAGATCGAGGAGCTGGCCCGGGAGACCGCGGAGCGACCGTTCGCGCGGGCCGCGCAGCGGGCGCTGGCCGAGGAGCTGACCACGCTGCTGCACGGCAAGGACGAGTGCGAGCAGGTCATCACGGCCTCGCAGGCCCTGTTCGGCCGCGGCGCGCTCACCGACCTGGCGCCGGGCACGCTGCGTTCGGCGCTGGCCGAGGCGGGCCTGGTCGAGGTCGACGAGCTGCCGAGCGTGGCGGTGCTGTTCAAGGAGTCCGGCCTGGCGGCGAGCCTCGGCGAGGCTCGCCGCGCGGTCGCCGAGGGCGGCGCGTACGTCAACAACGAGCGGATGACCGACGCGGACGCTCCGGTGTCCGCGGACCTGCTGCTGCACGGCAAGTACCTGGTGCTGCGCCGTGGCAAGAAGACCATCGCCGGTGCTGAGCTGCGGAAATAGGCAGTTGACCATGATGTGACGCGGGACGCGTCCCCTCGATTTGCGAGTGGCGGCGCGTCCCGCGTAATGTTCTCTCTGCCAGCGCGGAACGGACAAAACAGCCGAGACCGGAAGGTCGGAGCAAACAGGCCGGAGCGCACCGGGTGGGGCCGATTTGATCGGCCGAAACCAACCGGGTATGGTAATCGAGCCGGTGACGAGCCGGGCGGATGAGCTCGCCGAGAATCTTCTCGGAGGAAGCCGTCGGCCGGGTCGCTGGTTCCCCTCGAAACTCGCACGGACCTCAGCGGTTCAGCGGTTCAGCGTGTTCGGGGTGTCCAAACGGACGAGCCGGACACATCCGAAAATTCGGATTTGACACGGAACGGCCGAGTGGGTAGGCTGGATGAGTTGCCCCGGAGACGGGCCAGGGAGACCTGGACGTCGCGGTGTGTGCTTGTTCTTTGAGAACTCAACAGGGTGCTATTTAAGCCAAGTGCCAATTATTGATCATCCTCTGGATGATTCCTTTGGTGATGGACAGATCTGGACATTTTATTATGTCGGGGTTTGA
>NZ_JAAOTI010000042.1:0-65520 GCF_011297315.1 Catellatospora chokoriensis | reverse complement strand
CAATAATTGGCACTTGGCTTAAATAGCACCCTGTTGAGTTCTCAAAGAACAAGCACACACCGAACACCACCCGAAACTCGGGAAGCACTACGGGGCTGTGTCGTTCACAGTACCGGACCGGTTCCGCAGCCCCCTAACCGGGGTCCGCACCACTCCGAGCGGCCAAACGATCCGGCCACCACCCAGGCTCTTCAGCCCCGGTGTTTTTGTCCGTTCCTCGCTGGCAGAGAGAACATTACGCGGCCCCTCCGGCGGGATGCAAATCGGGGTGGCTTGTCCCCGGTCACACCATCACCACCCGCAAATCCGCGAATGCGATTCACGCCGAAACGTGCGCCAGGGCACTCGCCTGACCTGCCAATACCTGTTTCAAAAGCGCGTGGTCGGCGTCAACGCGGCCGGTGAGCCGCACCGGATGGCTGACCACCTCCGGCTGACCGTCCGTCGCTCAGGACCGGGATGTGGCGGTGAGCAGGTAGTCGTCGGCTTCGGTGTCCCAGCGGAGGTCGACCGCCCCGGCGGTCGCCGCCGCCTTGCAGAACTGCAGGAAGCTCCGGTAGCCGAGCTTCTTCTCGCTGAAGTCGGGCTGCGCCCGGCGCAGCTGGTTCTTCAGGCCGGACAGCGCCACCGGGACGCTGTTGCGGCTCAGATCGGCCACGACGGAGCGCAGCAGCCCGAACTCCGCCTCCGGCCCGCCGTGCTCGGGCAGCGACACCTCAGGGTCGCCCTTGGCGGGACCCTCGCCCAGCTCGACGACGTTTCGTTCGGCCAGGTAGCGCAGCAGCTCCCCGAAGGTGCGGAACCCGTAGTCGCCCTCGTTGAACGTCGGGTCCTTGCGCAGCAGGGTGCGCTTGAGGGTGGAGGCCGTCACCACTCCGCCGGAACTGCCCTGCAGCCCGGCGACGGTCTGCGCGACGAGCACCGCGAGGGTGTCGACGTCGCGGGCGGACTCCTCCGCGGCGGGCGCCGGCTCCAGTTCCTGCTCGACCGGCTGCGGCGTCGGCTCCGGCGGCCGGGACTGCGCGGGCGGCCGGCCGCCCCGGGTGCGGGCGGGCCTGATCTCGACCCCTTCGAGCCGGTCGTAGTAGAGGAACTCGTCGCATGCCGGCGGCAGCAATGCCGAGGTCGACTGCTCGACGCCCACGCCGATGACGCGTTTGTTGAGCTCACGGAGCTTGTGGACCAGCGGGGTGAAGTCGCTGTCGCCGGTGCCGAACACGAACGTGGAGATGTAGTCGCGCTCGAAGGCGAGCTGGAGGGCGTCGACGGCCATCTTGATGTCGGCGGCGTTCTTGCGGGAGGCGCCCATGCGCTGCGGGATGTCGATCAGCTCCACGTGCGACCGGGTCAGCAGCCGCCGGTCCTCGTCGAAGTACGACCAGTCGGCGTAGGCGCGGCGGACTACCACCCGCCCGCGTTCGGCCAGCGCGTCGGCGATGGGCCGCAGGTCGAACGTCATGCCGCCGAGGTGATCACGGGCACCGATCGCCAGATTCTCGTAGTCAAGGAACAGGGCAATGCGATCCTCTTGATCCACGGGGATCAGCGTACGCCTCTCATCCGTACGGTTGGGTCACCGAACCCTTGCGCGGGTCGGCGAGGCAGCCGGGCGGCGTCCGTACACCGGCGGGGTCTTGCGCCGATGGGCGGGGGCGAGCCGCGCCGGCTGCCTGCGTCCGTGGAGGTGGCGGCGGGTCAGAGGTGGCGGCGGGTCAGAGGTCGAGGGCGTTGAGGGTGATGCGGTCGGTGTGCGAGGGCCAGTTCGGCACGGTGAACTGCTGGGTCCCCCCGGCGGCCCGGGACTGGATGGTCACCGAGACGGTGCCGGAGGCGTCGGCGGAGGCGGGGATGTAGACGTCGGCCGCGGTGATGAACACCTCGTCGAAGTCGGCGATGGCCGTGCTGAGGTCGGTGCGCTGGTCGACGAGCTGGTCGTGGGCGAACAGGCCGATGGCCCGCTTGTCCCGCGGCGCGGTGACGGCGTTGAGGACCTCGACACCGCCGATGGTGAGGTGGTCGCTGTTCGCACCCTGGTCGCCCCACCATTCCTTGTATCGGGTGAGCGAGATCGCGCTGTGCCGCGGGTCGACCGGCACCCGGCTGCTGATGCCCTCGCCGGGCCGGTTGGTGAGCAGGCGCAGTAGCCGGTCGGTGCGCTGGAACGGCTGGAAGTAGTGGTGCTGCGTGTGGCCCGCGCTGTGCACGATCGCGAATTCGTAGCGGGCCTGCGGCGCGACGGTCACCGGGCCGAACGCGCCGGTGGCGGTGACGGTGAACTGGGCGAAGGGCTGCGAGGTCCGGCGGCGGCCGGTGGCGGCGTCGATCTCGTACACGTCGACGCGTGCCCCGGTCGCGGCCGCGTTGGACGGGAACAGCACGGTCTTGCCGGTCAGCGTGATCGGGCCGGTCTCGGCGACGACCGCGGTGGTCGACGGGTCGGTGCCGGTGAAGAACCGGTGCATCTGCACGAAGCTCTGCGTCGAGGTCACCGTCTGGGTGTGGGACTGGTCGCTCTGGTACACGTTGGTGGCGCCCCAGATGCGCCGGCTGGTCGTGCCCTCGCCCCAGATGGCCAGGGTGGCCACACCGCCGGGGCGGCTCAGTGCGGTCGCTCCGTCGAGGTTGACGTAATGGGCCACCTTCGCCGCCCGTGACCGGGTGCGCAGGAAGCTGTGGCTCAGGAACGTGCCCAGCGAGTGGGCGACCAGGTCGACCTGGGCCGCCCCGGTCTGCGCGCGCAGCTGGTCGATCCGCTGCTCCAGCCGGTTCAGCACGGCGCTGCTGCTCTCCGCGGCGAACAAGTAGTCGTAGTCGACACCGTCGATGATCTCGACCGGGTAGCCGTTGCTCGCGAATCGCTTGGCCTGGGTCTCGAACTGGGCCGCGGAGCCGGCCGCGCCGTGCAGGAACACGATGGGTCGCCGCACGGCGGCGGCCTGAGCGGACGGCTCGGCCGCGAAGCCCGCGGCGGCCGGTGCCACGGTCAGCGCCACTGCGGCGGTGACGGTCAGCAGGATGGTGCGCATCGGATCCGTCCTCCATTCTCAAGCGTGGATATGGGGAGGTCCGATGCTATGGCGGCGGCGATACCGGCCGAGTCGGCAGAATCACCAGCTTTCCCTGATCCAGGCGACAGGCGGCACCGGCCGCGCAGCGTCCGGTGGGCTGCTCGGCCGGCGTCACGCCTAGATCAGGGACGCGAGCAGGTCCGCAGTCTCGGCCGGGCGCACCAGCACAGCGGCGTGACTGGCATCGAGCGACCGGACGTCGAACAGGTTGTCAGGCGTCAGCTTGTCGGCCTCGGCGATGAACCGGTCCTGCAGCGCGATCGGGATCGACCGGTCGGCGGTAAGCCGCACGTAGGTGCGCGGGATCCGGCCCCAGGTCTCGGCCTGTGCCCGCTCCTCGCCGGCGTCCAGGCTCTCGTCCGGCTCCAGGGTGTTGAGGAAGCCGTGGAACTCGTCGTCGGTGCCGTCGGCAAGCACGGCTTCCCGGAGCGTCGCGAGCAGCGCCGGGTCGGCGGTGCGCCAGTTGAGCCGCAGCGCGCCGATCTCGGCCGGGTTCGCGGCGAGCAGGCCGCCGACACCGGCCAGCGCCGAGGACGCGTTCTCGGGCGAGGCCTGGTAACCCGCGGGGGTGTCGTCGACGCAGCACCACGCCGAGATGTAGACCAGCCGGTCCACCAGGCAGGGGGCGGCGTTGCCGACGCCGGTCAGGGTGAGCCCGCCGCGGCTGTGCCCGACCAGCACGACCGGCCCGTGTTCGCGCACCCGCCGCACCGCGTCCAGGACGTGGGCCACGTTGTGCGCGGGCCCGATGCCGGCCATCGCGCTCGGCGCGGCCGCCAGGGCGGCGAGGTCCTGCGGCGCCTGGTACGCCGCCGGGAACGTCGCGCCGAACCCGTGCCCGGGCAGGTCGACGGCGAGCGACCGGTGCCCGCGGTAGGCCAGTTCCCGCTGCATGGGCGCCCAGGCGAAGGAGTTGCTGCCGGAGCCGTGTACGAAGACGAACGTCGTGTCTGCCATCCGGTCATGATCGCATCGCCGCGACCGCGTCCTGTCCAGACAGTAACCAAGATCATGATTGTCCGGGAGTCGTCCGCACCGGTCGACGACCCTCCCGCCGGCGTTCGTCACCCGCCCGGCGGGAGGGACGGGTCGGTGCGGTGGTCCGGCACGACGCGGCACAGCAGGACCGCGACCGCTCCGGTCAGGACGCCGACGAGAACGCCGGTGGCCAGGCTCGACACCACGGCGGCAGCACGCAGCAGCAACTCCTGCACGGCGGGGTCGAGATCGGCGAGATTGCCGCCCAGCGCCGGTGTCGCACCGCCGAGGGCCCGCGCCCACAGCAGCTGGTGCCCCGCGGCGAGGAACACCGCGTAGATCGCGCCGACGACCACGAGGGTCAGGAACGGGCGCGGCGGTCGCCGCCACAGCACCGCAGCGATCCAGCACACCGGCGGCACGAACACGAACAGGCTGTTGACGAAGGTCCCCTCCTGGATCAGGTCGAGGTCGTGCAGCACCACCCGCGGCGCGGCCAGCGCGGCCAGCCCGACCAGCACCGGCAGGCCGAACCCGAACCTGTCCCGCACCCGCGTCATCGCGCGGTCCCCGAAGCGCCCACAGCGCCCGGAGCGCTCGCGCGAGCCCAGCGCAGCAGCGCGGTGAACGCGAGTACGGCGGTCACCGCGCCCCCGGCGACGCGCACCCAGTGCCCGGCGACGAACTCCGCGGCGACCTGGCGCAGGTATTCGGGGGCGTGGGTGCCGACCGGGTCGACGAACATGATCTCGTTGCGCGGCCAGAAGAACACCGCCGAGAACACGAACTCGCAGGCGACGAACGTCGCGGCGGCTCCGGCGACCCACCACCGCAGCCGCCGGTCACGCCAGACGAGCACGGTGGAGGCCAGGCTGGTGACGATCACGGACATGCCCAGCGGTGGGAAGTAGTCGCTGGGACCTCCCGCGACGATGAATTCGCGGGCGCGCTCCAGCGAGGCCGGTGGGTCCACGAAGATGTTCGGGTACAGCATCACGGTCTCGGCGGCGACGCCGCCGAACGACAGCATCGACGTCCAGACCAGCACGATCAGCGCGATCCAGGTCAGCTTGGTGCGGGACATGTCGGTCTCCTGGGGGTCGGTCGCGCCGTCCCGGGCGCGGTCGTAGACGACGCTAGGTGGGCAGGCCCGGCCCGTCTGCCGCCGTCAGGCCCGTCCCGGATCGCTTCCGGGCGTACGCGGCAGCGGGAAGGTGTCGCCTGGCGGCGACAGCGCGCCGACCCGCGGCGCTCTAGGCTCGGAAGGTGCCCGGCCGACGACCTTCCCGCCTCGACGTGCTGCTGGCTGTCGGCACGTTTGCCCTGGTCGCAGCAGCTGTGGCCAGCCACGGCGGACCGGCGGGCGCGGCGGCGGCGGGCTACGGCTTCGCGATCGTTTTCGGGGCCCTGGCGCTGTTCGCCTCCCGCCGGCCCGTGCCCGCGCTGCTGGCGGCGGCCACCTGCGTCGTCGCCTACTACATGCTCGACCTGACGCCGATCGGGCTGGCCGTGCCCACGGCCGCGGTGCTGTACGCGGCCGCGGAGCAGGGCAGGGTGCGGGCGGCTGCCGTGGTCGCCGGCACCCTGCTGGCCGCGTCCCTGGTCGCGCGGCTGGGCGAGGGCGACGCCGCCGAGATCGTGCTCGGCGTGGATCTCGGCGCCCAGGTCGCGCTGATGGTGGCGGTCATCGCCCTCGGCGACGCGGCGCGCAGCAGGCGGTCGCTTCGTGCCGAGCTTTCCCGGCAGGCGGCCGCCGCCGCCGAGGAGCAGCGCGCCGAGGCCGCCCGGCAGGTGGAGGCCGAACGGCTGCGGATCGCCCGCGAGGTGCACGACACGCTCGGCCATGCGGTGTCGGTGGTGACGCTGCAGTCGGCCGTGGCGCAGGAGGCGCTGGCCGACGACGCGCCCGAGGACGCGCTGGCGGCGTTGGCGGCGATCCGCGCCGCGAGCGGCGGCGCGATGGCCGAGTTGCGGGCGACGCTCGGCACGCTGCGCAGTTCGGGCCCTCGCGGACCGGTGCCGGGCCTGGACCGGCTGCCGGAGCTGCTGGCCGGGGTCGATCACGGCGGGCCGCCGGTCGAGCTGCACGTCAGCGGGCGGCTGGACACGGTGCCAGCGGTCGTGAGCACGACCGCGTACCGGGTCGTGCAGGAGGCGTTGACCAATGTGCTGCGGCACGCGCAGGCGACCCGGGTGGACGTGTCGGTCCGGGTGACCGAGGACCGGCTGTCACTGGACGTCGTCGACGACGGTCGTGGCGTCGCGCCGGACCGGGACGAGGGGGGCTACGGTCTGCGCGGGATGTCGGAGCGGATCGCCCTGCTCGGCGGGACGGTCGACGTCGGCCGGGCCGGCACCGGCGGGTTCCGGGTGCACGCCGACCTGCCGCTGCCCGGGAGCACCGGATGACGCCGCTGCGGGTCGTGCTGATCGACGACCAGCACCTCATCCGCACGGGCCTGCGAGCGGTGCTCGAACGCGCGCCCGACATCACCGTCGTCGGCGAGGCCGGCGACGGCGCCCGGGGCGTGGACGTGGTGCTCGCCGAACAGCCCGACGTGGTCCTCATGGACGTGCGCATGCCCGGCGTCGACGGGATCGAGGCCACTCGGCGCATCCTGGCCGACCGCCGCCTCACCCGGGTCCAGGTCGTCATGCTGACCACGTTCGACGACGACGAGTACCTTTTCGAGGCGATCCGCGCCGGGGCGGTGGGTTTCCTGCTCAAGGACACGGCCCCGGACGCGCTGCGCCATGCCGTACGCACGGTGGCCGGTGGTGACGCGCTGCTCTCGCCCGCCGTGACCAGGCGCGTGCTGGCCGCCGCGGCGCGCTCGCCCGTGCCGGACAGCGGCCGTCTGGCCGGCCTCACCGAACGCGAGCGCGACGTCCTGGCCCAGGTGGGCGCGGGCCGGTCCAACGCGGAGGTCGGCGCGGCACTGCACCTGAGCCCCGACACCGCCCGCACCTACGTCAGCCGCCTGCTCACCAAGCTGAACGCGCGCGACCGCGCCCAGCTCGTCGTGATCGCGTACGAGACCGGCCTGGTGCGCCCGGGCGAGCGCTGACGCTGCCTCACTCGGCCCAGGGCTCGAAGCCGGTGTCCAGGACGCCTTCGAGGGATGTCCGCAGCCGCAGCGCCTCGTCCTGGCCGAACTTCTCCTCGAACCGGGCCTGCACCGCCCGCCACAGCGGCAGCGCCGCCTTCATCCGGTCGAGACCGTCCGGGGTGAGCGCGACGATGCGGGCGCGGCGGTCGGCCGCCGACGGCTCGACCGTGACCAGGCCCTCCCGGGCGAGGGGTTTGAGGTTGGAGGCCATCGTCGTGCGGTCCATGGCGATCATGTCGGCAAGGCTGCCGATCGTCATCTCGCCGTACGCGCCGAGCTTCTGCAGGATGCTGAACTGCGTCGCCCGCAGCCCGCTCGGGGCGAGGGCCTTGTCGTAGGTCGCGCCCAGATACCTGGCCGCCTTGCGCAGCGCCAGGTTGTTGCACGGGTCGGGCGTCGTGGTCGCTGTGGTCACCGTCTCCTCCACGCCTCTCGCCAACCCATGGTACGAGCATATGCTCGCACCTGCGAGGAGCCGCTGGTCAGGCCCCCTGGGCGGCATGCCTGGCCGGGCGGGGGTCCGGGTCGGCGCGTTGTCGCCCGACCAATAGGAGCATATGCTCGTATCGTTCCCGCCGGGCCCCGGAGCCCGGCATTACGAAGCGGTGACCATCAGGCGTTTCGGTAGTAGCCGCCCGGCTGCGACGCGACGATGGACTAGCGGTGCGCACCCGCCCTTCGACCAGGGGAACACCTGGCGACCGGCCGCCGTTGAGAGTGCCGGGGCCAGAAATAGTAGACCGGTCGACTTACTGACCGCCCTAAGGAAAAGGAAAGAAGTACCTCATGAAGCTCAAGCTCGAACTCCTGATCCTGCCCGTATCGGATGTCGATCGGGCCAAGGCCTTCTACGAGCAGGCAGGATTCCGCCTGGACCTCGACAAGGCCGCCAACGAGCAGTGGCGTGCGGTGCACCTCACCCCGCCCGGCTCCGAGGCCTCGATCATGTTCGGCCAGGGGCTCACCACCGCCGCTCCGGGCTCGGTTCAGGGCCTGTACCTCATCACGGACGACATCGACCAGGCCCGCGCGGACCTCGTCGGCCGCGGCATCGCCGTGAGCGAGGTGTTCCACGACGCCAACGCGCTGGTGTACCACGGCCACGGGGGCGGCGACATCACCCACGACGGCCCCGGCCAGGGACGCGTGCCCGGCGCACACCCCGAGCGTGCCGACTACGGCTCGTTCGCCACTTTCAGCGACCCGGACGGCAACGGCTGGGTGCTTCAGGAGGTCAAGAAGCGCGCCCCCGGCCGCTGACCCGCCTCCGGTGCCGCACCAGCCCCTCCGAACTGGTGCGGCACCCCCGCCGATCCACCGACCCGACCCAGCTACAGGAGCATCGATGACCGAAGCAGCGACGAACGCGGCCGACCGCACCTATGACGTGATCGTCATCGGGGCCGGCCCGGTCGGTGAGAACGTGGCCGACCGGACCAGCGCCGCCGGCCTCAGCACCGTGATCATCGAGCGTGAACTGCTCGGCGGTGAGTGCTCGTTCTGGGCCTGCGAGCCCAGCAAGGCACTGCTGCGGCCGGTGATCGCCCGTGCCGAGGCCCGCCGCGTGCCCGGGCTGCGCCAGGCGGTCGCCGGGCCGCTGGACGTCGCCGCGGTGCTCGCCCACCGCGACGAGATCTCGAACCACTGGCGCGACGAGGACCAGGTCGACTGGCTGAACTCGGTCTCGGTCGACCTCATCCGCGGCCACGGCCGCCTTGACGGTCCGCGCCGGGTCACCGTACGGACCCCCGACGGCGGCACCGTCCGGCTGACCGCCCGCCATGCCGTCGCCGTGTGCACCGGCACCACCACGGCCCTGCCCGACACCCCCGGCCTGGACTCGGTACGGCCGTGGACCAACCGGGAGGCGACCACCGCCGACCACGCGCCGGGGCGGCTGGTCATCGTCGGCGGTGGCGTGGTCGCCGTCGAGATGGCCGCCGCGTGGCAGGCCCTCGGCTCGCAGGTGACCATGCTGGTCCGCGGTGACGCGGGACTGCTGTCGAAGATGGAGCCGTTCGCCGGGGAGCTGGTCGCCGACGGGCTGCGCGAGGCCGGCGTCGACATCCGGTACGGCGCCTCGGTGGCGTCGGTGTTCCGCGAGGGCCGCGAAGTACGGCTGACGCTGGGCGACGGCACGAAACTCGCCGCCGACGAGATCCTGTACGCCACCGGCCGCGCCCCGTCGACCCGCGACGTCGGCCTGGACACCGTCGGCCTCACCCCGGGCGACTGGCTGACCGTCGACGACACCGGCGTGGTCACCGCCGTCGCCGAGGGATGGCTCTACGCCGCGGGCGACGTCAACCACCGGGCGCTGCTGACCCATCAGGGCAAGTACCAGGCCCGCATGATCGGCGCCGCGATCGGCGCGCGGGCCAACGGCGAGCCCGTCGACGAGACGCGCTGGGGCGCGCACGTCTCGACCGCCGACCACACGGCGGTGCCCCAGGTCGTGTTCACCGACCCGGAGGTCGCCTCGGTCGGCCTGACCACGCGCGAGGCCGAGCGCACCGGCCGCCGGATCGAGGTGGTCGACTACGACATCGCCCGGGTCGCGGGCGCGCACCAGTACGCCCAGGGATACCGCGGCCTGGCCCGCCTGCTCGTCGACGTGGACCGGGGCACCGTCGCCGGCGCCACCTTCGTCGGCCCCGGCGTCGGGGAGCTGCTGTATTCGGCCACCGTCGCGGTCGCGGGCGAGGTGCCGCTGGAGCGGCTCTGGCACGCGGTGCCCGCCTTCCCGACCATCAGCGAGGTGTGGTTGCGCCTGCTGGAGACCTACCGCGACCGCCACCAGCCCCGCCGTACGCCGCCGGCGCATTCCTGAGCGCCGGTTCCACTCATCCCGAAGGAGATCAACCCATGGCAGCCAGTGACCTGGTTCTCATCGCCGGCGCCGGTGGCGTGGGCAGCACCGTGCTGGAGAAGCTACGCGCCCACGACGTCCCGGTCCGGGCCATGGTGCGCCGCGACGACGACCGGGCGGCCGCGCTGCGCGCACTCGGCGCGGACGTGGTCCTCGGCGACCTGACCCGGCCCGAGACCGTCGCGGCCGCCCTGGACGGCGTCGGAGCGATGTACTTCGCGATGCCCGTGTCCCCGGACCACCTGCTGGCCGCGACCGTGGTGGCCAGCGTCGCGCGGGAGTACGGGCAGCTGTCCGGCCTGGTCGACATGTCGCAGATGACGGTGTCGCAGATGACGGCCACCAGCACCGACGAGTCCCACCAGCAGCGGCTGCACTGGCTGGCCGAGCAGGTGTTCAACTGGTCGGGCCTGCCGGTGATCCACCTGCGGCCGACGTCGTTCCTGGACAACCCGCTGTTCACCACGCTCGCGGCGATGTCGATCCAGAAGGAGGGCACGATCGCGCTGCCCTTCGGCACCGGCCGCACCTCGCCGGTCGCCGTCGACGACGTCGCCCGGGTCGCCGCCGCCGTGCTGCGCGACCCGGCACCGCACGTCGGGCACGTCTACGAGCTCACCGGGCCGCGCACCGTCGACATGACGCAGATGGCCGAGGAGTTCTCCCGGGCGCTGGGCCGCCCGGTGACCTACACCGACGTGCCGCTGGACCTGTGGCGCGCCGAGGTGCTGTCCAAGGCCGCCCTGCCGCCGCACACCGAAGCGCACATCGCCACCATGGCCCGGCTGCACCACGAGAACCGGTACGACCGCGCCTCCGACGACGTCGCACGCGTCACCGGCACACCCGCCCAGACGATCGAGGAGTTCGTCGCCGCCCGCCGGGACTTCTACCTGGGCTGAGCCACCCCTGGCCAGCATCACCGACCGCAGAGGAGACGACGCCATGCGTACCGCACCCCAGCGCCCCGACGGTGCCGAGACCGACCGCCGGGCCCGCTTCGGCACGCTGCCCAAGCAGATCCGCCCGGAGGAGATGGTCGAGGAACGACCGGCCACCACCCCGGCGGACCACGCCTACAACCCCGACGAATGGCTCGTCCGCTACGCGTGGTGAGCCCACTCGACCGACGATGGAGGATTCCGATGCGCCTGCCCAAGCCCCTCATGGTCCTGTCGATGGCGATGCTCGCGGCCAGCGTCGCGATCGCGTGCGCCGCTCAGGTCGTCTGACCGCGCTCAGCTCGCCCCGGCCAGTTCCGCCGGGGCGAGCGCCAGGCCGTAGTTCTGGCCGCGTTTGCGCACCTGCCACAGCCCGCTGACCGTGCCCCGGTCCACGAGCTTGCACATCAGCACGTCCAACAGGTCCGTCATGAACATCGGGTAGGTCAGCCCGGCCGTGTCCCGCCACACGAAGTACGGTGTGGTGCGGCCGCGGGGGCCGGTCACGAGCGTCAGGGTCGCGGCGAACGGTTCGTTGCCTTCGGACCAGGCCTGGTCCTGCTCGGGGCGCAGCCGGCCCCAGACGGGGATCCGGCTGGGATAGTGCTCCAGGTTCCCGTGATCGTCGACCGGGTAGCGGTCGAGCCCGTTCGTCGCTGCCATGACGGCGATCATGCATGCAGGGTGTGACACCCTGCCGCGGTCCGTCCGGCCACGACAATCAGCTCGGCCGGGGCGCCCGGCGCGTTGAGGCGACCGCGCAGTCCGGAGCTTTGCAGTCGCGGCGGTCCCGGTGGATGCGGAGGTCGTTGACGCTGATCCGCACCACGCTCACGGCCGGGCGGGAGGGCCCGCGGCGCCAGTACGCGCGCTCGTTCTCCGCCGCCCGCTCCGCCTCGGCCTGGGCCAGCCGCGGCGCCACGAACTCGTGTGTACGCCAGTCCGGCCAGTCGCGGCGCACCGCGAACACGACCGCCCCGTCAGCCAACCGCCGCCGCGCCAGGCCGAACCAGCCGACACCCACCCACAGGCCACCCATGCCCCGAACCCCCGGTCAACGCGTCTGCCCCCACCGCGCCGCCCGGTGGGCCGACGCCGAACCTCCATGGTCGTGGTGAATCGACGGTCACCCACCGTTACGTCGGTGATCTGTCCACCGCCGGGTGACCTCACCGGCGGGGCCCTATGGCAGCCGACCTCGGTCCCGCCAGTCCACGCTTTGAGACATGCACATGCATGGCACCGTTTGCGGTCTTGCGGAACCTAGACTCCTCAGGGGAACGAGCAGTCGGCGCACGGGGAAACGCTGACATCGCGCGACGAGGCGCACCCAGCGAGCCTCCGCACAGATGATCAGGTGAGCATGAAGATTCTGGCGATCAACGGATCCGAGCGCAGCCGCGGCTCGACCTGGCTGGCCGCGCAGGAGGTGGCCTCGCACGCCGAGCTGCGCGGCTGCCGGACCGACATCATCAACCTGGCAGAGAAACGGGTCCTGGCCTGCGACTGCGGCGCCTGCAACTCCCGGCCCGACCCCTGCCCCGTCGACGACAGCGTCGGCGAGGTCGTCGCCGCGATGATCGAGGCTGATGCCGTCGTGCTCGCCGCCCCGGTCCACGGGTTCGGGCTGTCCTCGCTCATGCAGACCTTCATCGAGCGCGCCGGGGTCGGCCACCTCAGGTTCACCCGGCCGCTCACCAACACCATCGGCGCCGCGATCGTCGTCGGCCGGCGCTACGGCCACCTCGACGTGCACGCCCAACTGCTGCACAACCTACTGCTCAACCGCTTCATCCTGGTCGGCAGCGGCTTCCCGGTGACCATCCACTCCGGTGGCGAGCAGGGCATCCTGTCCGACACCGAGGGCATGGACGCGCTGCGCCGCACCGTCGACCGGATCATCGACGTCGGCACCGCCCTGATCGAGTCCGGGACCAGGCTGCCGCGGCCCGAAGAGGTCGAGCGGCGCGTCGGAAGGACCGGCTGACCCGTGACCGCGATCGCCGAGGCCGAGTCCCCGGCCGGCAGCGGGCTCGGCCTGCTCGTCGCCAGCAAGTTCGCCTCCACGGTGGCGTACTCGATCCTGTGGGTGCTGCTGCCGCTGCACGTCTACCAGGCCAGCGGGTCCGCGCTCGTCGCCGCGCTGGCCTCGGCGGTCAACGTGCTGCCGTTCCTGCTGTTCGGCATGCTCGCCGGGGCCGTCGTCGACCGGTCCTCGCCGACCCGGGTCATGGTCTGGATGGAGACCGGCAACGCCGCGGTGCTGCTGTGCGTGCCGCTGCTGCTCGCCACCGTCGGCGCCCCGCCGCTCGCCCTGATCGCCGTCGGGTTCGCCTCGGCCACCGTGTACGTGTGGTTCGAGGTGGCCAGTTCCGCGGCGATACCGTCCGTGGTCGGCAAGGCCGGGGTGTTCCGTGCCAACAGCTACCTGTGGATGGCCGCGACGGTCGTCACGTCGATCGCCGCGCCGGTCGGGTTCTTCCTGCTCGACGCGCTGCGCCTCGGGCCGACGTTCGCCCTGCTCGCCGGCTGCTACCTGGTGTCGGCGCTGCTGATCGCGATGATGCGGCTGCCGGCCGCCGCCCGGCCCGATCCCGGCCGGGCACGGGAGCCGGGCGCGATCTGGGCGGGCCTGCGGTTCATCGGCGGCCAGCCGCTGCTGCGCGCGTACACGACCGTCAACGTCGGCGTCGGGATCAGCGCCGGCGCGGTGTACGGGATGCTCGTCGTCTTCGCCTCGCGGGCGCTGGGCCTGGCCACCGACGACTACCGGATGGCTTGGATCATGACGGCGTCCGGGGTCGGCGCGCTGCTCGGCGCGCTCGCGGCCCGCCGCCTGAAGACCGCGCCGCCGGTCGGCACCGCCCGGTGGCTGATCGGGGCCGACCTCGTCCTGCTGCTGGCCTACGCCGCCGCCCCGAACTGGGCCGTCGCCCTGGCCGCGCTGCTGTGCTGGAACACCGTGCACACCTGCTTCATGGTCGTGGGCATCTCGGTACGGCAGATGGTGACGCCGTTGAGCCTGCAGGGCCGGGTCAACGCGGTCGGCCGCATGATCGCGTGGGGGTCGGTGCCGCTGGGCACGCTGCTGTGCGGCTGGCTCACCGAGGTCGTCGGGCCCCGGCAGGCGCTGGCGCTGCTCGCCGTCTGCGCGCTGGCCAGCCTGGTCGTCGCCGTGCGCACCCCGCGCACGCTCACCGTGGAGGAAGCAACCTCATGACCACCCGGCCCCCGTTGCGGGTCCTGTTCGTGGCGTTCAGCCGCTCCAGCCTCGGCCACGTCACCCGGATGCGCACCGCCGCGCAGCGGTTCCAGCTGGCCGGCCACCAGGTCGCCGTCGCCGCGCACGCCGAGGTGCGCCCGATCGTCGAACGGGCCGGGCTGCCGTGGATCGGCATCGACGAGATCGGGCCCGCGCCGGTCTGGCGCGGCATGAACGACGTCACGGAGCTGCGGGCGTTCGCCCGGACCCGGCTCGCCAGCCCCGAATACGTCGAGACCTGCCTGGCCGACGAGCTGCGCGCCATCGACGACTTCGGCCCCGACGCCGTGGTCAGCGACATGCGCAACACCGCGTCGGTGGCCGCCTCGATGCGCGGGCTGCCCAGCGTCACCTGCCACAACCTGCGCCTGTTCCGCCATCCGATGCACGCCGTGCTGCCCGAGGTCCTGATCACCCTGGACCAGCTCGGCGTCGCCGACGCCCATGCCCGCAAGGTGCTCGGCGACGCGATGCTGGTGCCCGACCTGGCCGTGCTCGACCCGCTGTCCGAGGTGCCCGCCGAGACGATGGGCCTGGTCACCAGCCTGGTCTCCGAGATCCGCCACATCGGCGCCCTGGTCCCGATCGAGCTGCCCGCCGCGCCGGTGCGCACCGAACGGGCGCCACTGCTCAACATCACCCTCGGCGGCAGCGGGGCCGGGGACAAGGACCTGCTCCGCGTGGTCGCCGCCGCCCGCGGGCTCGGCGTGCCCCTGGCGGTGACGCTCGGTGTCGAGGGCGACGGCACCGAGGCGCTCGCCGCGCAGGTGCGCGTCGCGGCCGGGGACGCCGACGTCGACATCGCGGGGTTCCGGCACGACGCGGTCGACCTCATGGCCCGTGCGAGTGCCGCCGTCGTGCACGGCGGCCACTCCTCCCTGATCGAGGGCCTGCTCTGCGCCACGCCGCTGGTGTTCGTGCCGCACTCCGCCGAGCAGCGCGGCAACGCGGGCCGGATCACCGACCTCGGCCTGGGCGCGACCGTCGAACCGGACGACCCGGCCGAGACCATCGCCGCGAAGATCAGGTCGATGCTCGCCCCGCCGGACCGGGCGGTCCACACCGCCTTCGCGCAGACCCTGCGGGCCGCCGACGGCGCGCAGGCGATGGTCGAGCACGTGGAGCGCGCCGTCGCCCTGCACCGCATCACCAGGAGCAGCCATGCCGCACAGTGACGGCGACGTCCGCCTGTCGACAGTGATCATGACCCATCCCGCCCGGGCCGCCCGTGCCCAGGCGCTCGCCGAGCAGCTCGCGGCGCTGTCCCCGGTCCTGGTCGTCGACACCGGACCGGCCGGGCGGGGCAATCTCGGCAACGCGGTGCGGGCCTGGGCCGCGGTCGGCGCCGACGCGACCCACCACCTGGTGCTGCAGGACGACGTCATCCCGTGCGGCGGTTTCGCCGAGCAGCTGCACCGGGCCGTGCGGGCCCGGCCCGACGACGCGGTCAGCCTGTTCTGCGAGTGGGGCTCGCGCACCGCGGGCCTGGTGCGCGCCGCCGCCTGGCAGGGCTGGTCCTGGGCGCGGGCGGTCGACGTCTACACCCCGTCGCAGGGCCTCGTGCTGCCCCGGCGGGCGGCGCTCGACTTCGCCGCGAGCGTCACGGACCCGACCGGCGCGGACGATCTCGCGCTGTCGGCGCACCTGCGTGCCACGGGGCGGCGCACCGTGGTCACGGTGCCGAACCTGGTGGAGCACGACGACCACCTGAGCCTGACCGGCAACGGCTTCCAGGGGCTGCGGCACGCCGCGTGCCCCGCCGCGGACGGCGCGCCCGTCGACTTCGGCACCGCCGTGGCCGGCGAGGGCCTGACCTGGGTGCCGTGGGCGTCCTGGATGCGGGTGCACGCCGAGTGGTTCTTCTGCGGCGACCAGGGCGAGCTCACCTGGCTCGGCGAGTTCGCCGACACCAGGCTCCCCGACGGCCTGCGCAAGGCGGACCTGTCCGACCGGTTCTACGCCGACCTCGCCGCCGCCGATCCGGCGCTGCCCGCCGCGGTCAGCGAGCTGACCTTGTTCGAGTACTGGACGACGTACTTCGCGCTCGGGCTGACCATGCCGGGCAGCACCCGAGCCGAGCCCGGCCCGCTGGCCACGGGCGCCTTCGCGACCGCGTTCGCGGGCCTGTTCCGGCGCTACCTGCCGATGCCGACCGTCGCCGCGCTCCAGGCACCGGCTGGGCAGTTCGCCGCGGCGGCCTTCCGGCGGGGAGCCGACGCCGACCTCGACCGGCCGCACGCCGGCTGGTACGCCGGATGAGCCGTCCGGTGCCCGGCCCGCCGCCGCACCGCTGGCTGGGCCGGCGCGGCAACGCCCACGCCTACGCCGCGGACCCGGTCGCCTACACCGCGCGACTGCACCACGACTTCGGCCCGGTCAGCGGGCTGGTGCACGGCGACGGCCGGCAGGTGTTCGTGTTCGGCGCCGAGCACAACCGGGCCGTGCTCACCGACGGCGACCGCTTCCACACCGTCCTGGAGTACGCGATCCCGGCCCGGATCCGGCGCGTGCGCCGCGGCATCGGACTGCTCAACATGAACGGCCCCGCGCACCGGGCCGCCCGGCACACCGTGACGCCGTCGTTCCGGCCGCAGGCGATGGGCCGGCATGCCGAGGTCATCGCCCGCATCGCCGCCGAGGAGGTCGACTCCTGGATCCCGGGGCAGGCGTTCGACCTGACCGCCAGCATGCGGCGGCTCACCCTGCGGATCGCCTGCCGGTGCTTCTTCGGCGTCGACATCGCCCGCGACGCCGAGTCCGTCGGGCACCTGGTCCAGCAGATGCTGGCGCTGCGCTACTTCGCCTCGTCGATCCGCTACTTCCCGTTCGACCTGCCCGGCACCCCGTACCGGCGGCTGCTCACCGTCATCCGGCGGCTCGACGACGCGCTGGCGTCCATCGTGGACGCCAGGCGCACCGCCGGCGACCCGCCCGACCTGCTGCAGTCGCTGCTGGACAACCGCGACGAGCACGGCAAGGGCCTGTCCGACGACCAGCTCGTCGGGCACCTCACCACGCTGCTGGTCGCCGGGCATGAGACCTCCTCCAGCACGCTGTCCTGGGCGCTGATCCTGCTCTCGTTGCACCGGTCCGATCTGGACGAGGCGCTCGCCGACGTCGAGCACCGCACCCCCGAGGAGTGCGCCGGATCCGCGGTGCTCGACCGCACCCTCAAGGAGACGCTGCGGCTGCTGCCGCCCGGCCCGAACACCTCGCGGATCGCGGTCGCCCCGGCCGTGCTCGGCGGGCATGAGATCCCCGCCGGATGCCAGGTGGTGACCAGCAAGTACGTGACCCACCGGGACCCTGCCCGGTTCCCCGAACCGCTGCGGTTCCGGCCCGAGCGATGGGCGACCGCCGACCCGGGCCGGTACGAGTACCTGCCCTACGGCGCCGGCCCGCATGTGTGCATCGGCGCGGCCTTCGCCGACCTGGAGATGAAGATCGTGCTCGGCACGATCCTGCGCCGCCACGTGCTCGTCCCCGTGCCGGGCAGCCCGATCTCCCGCGAGGTCGGCCTGCTCATGTCACCGAAGGGGCCGGTGCCCGTCATGGCGCACCCGCGCACCGCGGCACCCCAGCGCCACGACCCGGTCGACGGCGACCTCAACGAGATGGTGGACCTGTACGGCGACGAGCGGTGGAGACTCGGATGGTAGAACGGCTCCCGGTCAGCCTGGTGATGGCGACCTGCGACAAGCGCGAGTACCTCGCGCTCACCCTCGAGTCGCTGCTCGTCCAGACATACCCCGGCTTCGAGGTCGTGCTCTGCGACGACGGCACCGCCGGCGGCGTCGAGGACGTGGTCGCGCCCTTCCGCGACCGGCTCGACATCCGGCTGGTCACACAGGACAACCGGGGCCGGGCCGCCGCCCGCAACACGGCGCTGGCCCGCGTCGACGGCGAACTGGTCGTCTTCATCGACGACGACCGCATGGCCGGGCCCGAGTTCGTCGCCGAGCACGTCGCGGCGGCGCTCAGCGGACGCGACGGCACGATCGGCTGGAAGCGGCGGGCGCTGACCTGGTGGCGGCCCGGCATCCTCCCGCTCGGCGAGCAGGACCTGTTGCGGCTGGTCGGCCGGGTCGGCGACGCCGAGCGGCTGGCCGAGCCGATCCATCTGCTCGCACCGGGCGAGCTCACCGCCGACCCCGCAGCCGCCTTCGCCCGCACCGAACTCGGCGACGAACCCGACAACTACCATGCGATCGTCGAGGCCTACGGCACCGGGCTGGACGACTTCCGGTTCGGCTGGGCGCTGGCCACGACCGCGAACCTGTCGGTGCCGCGGGCCGCGGTCAAGGAGGTCGGCGGCTTCGACGAGTCCTTCACCGGCTGGGGGCTGGAGGACACCGACCTGAGCTACCGCCTCCACCGGGCCGGGGTGACGTTCTCGGTGAGCACCACCGCGATCAACTACCACCAGGTGCACCCGCTGGCCCACCCCGACCCGACGGTGGCGCTGCGGATCATGCGCACTCAATTGCTGCGCAACCTGGACCACTTCTGCCGCAGGCACCAGGCCCTCGACGCGTACCTGTTCCGCCGGCGCTGGGAGCACGCGATGACCCTCGCCGAAGCCGACCGGCTGCTCAAGCTGGTCGAGCAGCAGAGCGACCCGCTGCTGCGCCGGGAACTCGAGGCGCTGTACGCCGCCCGCTGAGCCGTCGACCGGGTCAGCGGGCTGCCGGGGCCGCACCGTTCCAGATCGGCGGTGCGTATCCCGCCGGCTTGTCGCCGATGCCGAGGCCGGGGCTCACGATCCAGGACTGGTAGCCCGGGGTGAACATCGCGTACGGCCCGCCCGGCTCCGGCGCACCGGCCTGCTCCAGCCGCTCGCGCAGCTCGGCCGGGATGGTGAAGTCGAGCGCGCCCAGGTTGGCGTCGAGCTGCTCGGCGCTGCTGGCCCCGATGATCACCGAGCCGACGGCGGGCTGGGTCGCCACCCAGTTGACCGCCACCTGGGCCATGCTGCGGCCGAGTTCGGCGGCGACCTTCTCCAGGGCGTCGATCACAGCCCAGTCGCGCTCGGCGACCTGCTGCGCTCCCCCGCCGCCGAGCCGGCCGTCGCCCGCCAGGCCGTCGCCGGTGCGCCGGTACTTGCCCGACAGCAGGCCGCCGCCGATCGGGCTCCAGGCGGTCAGCCCGATGCCCAGCGACTGTGCCATGGCCGGATACTCGGCCTCTATGCCGCGGTTGACCAGCGAGTACGGCAGCTGCAGGTTGATCATCGGGGTCAGCGCGTGGGCCTCGGCGAGGCTCTGCGCGCGGGCGGCGTACCAGGCGGGCACGTCGGACAGCCCCGCGTAGCGGATCTTCCCGGCGCGCACCAGGTCGTCGAAGGTGCGCACCACCTCCTCGACCGGGGTGATCCGGTCCCAGGTGTGCAGCAGGTAGAGGTCGACGTAGTCGGTGCCGAGCCGGCGCAGCGTCGCGTCCAGCGCCCGGATGACGTGCTTGCGGCCGTTGCCCGCGGCGTTGGGGTCGGCCGGATCGACGGTGTTGGTGAACTTGCTGGTCAGCACGACCCGGTCGCGCACCCCGGCGGACGCGATCAGCCGGCCGAGGATGGTCTCGCTCTCCCCGGCGGTGTAGAAGTCGGCCGTGTCGACGAAGTTGCCGCCGCCGTCGAGGTAGCGCCGGAAGATGGGCTCGGCCTCGCGCTCGGTCTTGCCGTATGCGGCGTGGAATCCGCTGACGCCGAAGTTCATCGTGCCCAGCGCCAGCCGGCTCACCCGCAGTCCGGACCTGCCGAGCAGGTAGTAGTCGTTCACAGCTGCCGTCCCCAGTGGTTCTCGGGCGCTCCAAGATTGGACCGCTCGGTCCAACTTAACGCCAGAAGAATGGACCGTCAAGTCCAGATCTTGCATTAGTCCTGGTCAGCGTATGCACGCGCAGCCGTCGCTGGCCGCGATCGCCGCATTCGCGTACGCCACAGGGTTTGCCGGTCTTTGCCACGACTTCCGGCACCGTGGTGTCTTGCCGGACTTCACCCGATTTGTGAGGCAGGATGTCGGACGTGGAGTGACCTTCGCGCGCAGGTCGCCCTCGCCGCCCATGAGATCGGTTTCTTCCGGGGGCCGAGCGAGGCCGTCAGCGCAGGCCCCACCGGCGGTGGTCGACCGCCTTCCCCCTGTCCACGCGCCCAGCACAATCCCCGACCGGAAGGGTTAGCACCGATGACCACGCCCCCGGCACCCGGCTCGACCGGCGCCTCGGCGCCATCCGACGGCCCAGGAACACCTCCGGGCGCCAGCGCCCACCCGAACCCGAACGGCCCCGGCGGCGTCCGGGGCGGTCACGGCCGCACCAACGGCGGAGGCCACGGCCCGACACCGGTCGGCCCGGCCCCGCTGCGCCCCGTCGCCGGACGCGCCACCGTGCCGTCCGCTTCGGGCCGCGCCACTGTCGGCGGCCCGCGTGTGCCCGCCGGACGCGTAGGCGCCGGCGGCAGCGGCCGCCCCGGCACGGGCGGCGCGCCCCGCACCGCCGTGCTGCCCAGCGGACGCGGCAGCGACGGCGACCAGCCGGACGTTCAGTCCGGCGGCAAGGGCACCGGCCGCAAGAGCAGGCTCGGCCGGTGGAGGTGGCGCAGCATCGTGCTCGCCTCGGCCGCGGTCGTCGTCATGCTCGCCGGCGGCGGCCTGATCGGGGTCGCCTACCTCTACGACTCGGTGCCCGAGCCCGCGGACTTCAGCCCGAACGAGAACACCTTCGTCTACTCGGCCGACGGCGCGCAGATCGCCAAGCTCGGCGGCGAGAACCGCGAGATCGTCTCGATGTCCAGGCTGTCCGACGAGGTGAAGGTGGCTCTCATCGCGGGCGAGGACAAGAACTTCTTCAACCACCACGGCATCGACCTGTGGGGCGTCGCCCGCGCCGCCTGGAACAACATCACCGGCGGCGAGACGCAGGGCGCGTCCACCATCACCCAGCAGTACGCCCGCAACGCGGCCAAGGACCTCGAGGTCACCTATGCCCGCAAGCTGCGCGAGGCGGTGATGGCGCGGCGGCTCGAAGAGGAGCACTCCAAGGACGAGATCCTCGGCTTCTACGTCAACACCGTGTGGTTCGGCCGCGGCTCCAGCGGCGTCGGCGCGGCGGCGAAGGCCTACTTCGGCAAGGCCGCCGACCAGCTTACGGTCGAGCAGGCTGCGGTGCTCGGCGCGGTGCTCAAGCAGCCCGAACCCAACGAGTACGACGGCACCAAGGGTTTCGACCCGCACCTCAACCCCGACGCCGCCCGGATCCGCTGGAACTACGTGCTCGACAACATGGTGGAGATGGGCAAACTCGACCGCCAGAAGCGCGCGGCCATGGTGTATCCGGACAAGACGCTGCGCAAGTACTCCGCCAAGTCCGGCGAGACGGGCGTCCAGGGCACCGGCACCGGTTTCGTGATCACGAAGTACGTCGAGCGGGAGATGGCGGCGTGGGGCATCACGGACTGGCGCAACAAGGGCTACCGGATCACCACGACGATCAACTCCAAGGCCCAGAAGGCGCTGGAGGCGCAGCTCTTCCGCACGTTCGAGTGGAAGGAGACCTGCCACGGCAAGGGCGATGAGAAGGAGTGCACCAACGACGTCGTCAAGGCGGTCGACCACAAGGTCGACGGCGTGTACACGAAGATCAAGGGCTATCCGAAGAACGTGATCGCGGCCGGCGTCGCCATCGACCCGAGGAACGGCCGGGTGCTGGCCTACTACGGCGGCGCCGACGGCACCGGCATCGACTACGCCGGAAAGATCAACGAGGGCACGATCTGGGAGGACGGCGGCCACCCGCCCGCGTCCTCGTTCAAGGTCTACACCCTCGCCGCCGCGATCGACGCGGGCATCTCGCTCAAGTCCACCTGGGACCCGACGCCCATCGTCGCCACCGGCAAGAAGAAGAACTGCGACAAGTACAAGCTCTGCCCGTACGAGGTGGAGAACGCCGGCCGCGACGCCGGCAGCCTCAAGTGCAAGCGCAAGTGCACGCTGCAGGACGTCACCCGGCTCTCGCTGAACGTCCCGTTCTTCAAGATCGCCAAGAAGATCGAGCCGAAGAACGTCGTCGCCATGGCGCACGCCGCGGGCATCAACACGATGTGGGCCGTCAGCGACGGCAAGGCGCGCGACCTCACCAAGCCCGAGACCGACACCAGCCGGGCCTCCTTCGACTACCAGGTCGGCTTCGGGCAGTACCCCATCACCGTGCTCGACCACGCCACAGGCATGGCGACCTTCGCCAACCACGGCATCTACAACAAACCGCACGTCGTGATCAAGGTCGAGAAGAAGGACGAGCGGACCGGCAAGTACCAGCTCGTGCCGAACACCGGCGAGGTCAGCAAGGCGGAGCGGCGCATCCGGCAGGAGGTGGCCGACGAGGTCACCGGCATGCTCAAGCAACTGCCCAAGAGCTACTACCGCGCGCTCGCGGGCGGCCGCCAAGCCGCCGCGAAGACCGGCACCTGGGAGAGCAAGGTCCAGGACAAGGCCCACTCCAACGTATGGACCGTCGGCTACACGCCGCAGATCGCCGCCGCCATCTGGGTCGGCAACGTCAAGAACGCCTCGGACCCGATCTACCGGCCCAAGGCGCTCGGCGGCGGCAACATCACCAGCGTCGGCCTGCCCGCCGAGATCTGGCAGGGGTTCATGAACCAGGCCCATGCCGACATGAAACTGCCGCTGGAGCCCCTGGCCAACGGCACCAACGGCAAGCTCGGCGAGGTCGAGGGCGTGGGCGACGGCGTCGAGCCGTCGAAGAAACCCAAGCCGAAGGACTGCACCCCCATGCCGATCTGCCTGCTGGCCAGCCCGAACGTGCCCGGCAACGCCGCCGTGGTGCCGTCGCCCTCCGTCGGCGAACCCGGGCCAGGGCCAGGGCATGGGCCAGGGCATACGCCACCAGGCCCGGAGCCGTCCGCCACCGACTGAGCGGACCGGTTCGTCCGGCCAGGGGCCGTCGCGCCACACGGCGACGAGACGGCCCCTGGCCGGACTCCGTCAGTGGCCGACCATCGCCTGTGCGAACGCCGACAGCCGGGCCCCGGCCGCAGCGCCGAGCCCGCTCAGCGCCGCGAGCTGCTCCGCAGTCAGCACGACGTCGGCGGCCGCGACGTTCTCGGCCAGGTGCGTGCGGCGGGTCGTGCCCGGGATGACATGCACGTCGTCGCCCTGCGCCAGCACCCAGGCGATGGCCACCTGGGCCGGGGTGCACCCGGCCGCGCCGGCGATGTCGCGGATCCGGTCGACCAGCGCCAGGTTGTGATCGAGGTTGCCGGCGGCGAACCGCGGGTGGTTCAGCCGGTTGTCGCTGTCGTCGAGACCAGCCGTGGACCGGATCGTGCCGGTGAGCAGGCCGCGACCGACCGGCGAGTACGCCACGATGCGGATGCCCAGCTCCCGGCACACCGGCAGCACCTCGTCCTCGATGTCCCGGCTGAACAGCGAGTACTCGATCTGCAGGGCGCTGATCGGGTGCACCGCGTGCGCCCGCCGGATCGTCTCCGCGCCGACCTCCGACAGGCCCAGATGCCGCACCTTGCCCTGCGCGACCAGGTCGGCCATCGCGGCGACGGTGTCCTCGATCGGAACCTCGGGGTTGCGCCGATGCAGGTAGAACAGGTCGATCACGTCGACGCCGAGCCGGCGCAGCGAGTTCTCGCAGGACTCTCGGGCCCAGCCGGGGCTGGAGTCGACCCGGTGCACGCCGCCGTCGCGGCGGATGGCGAACTTGGTGGCCAGGAAGACCCGGTCCCGGTTGCCGGGCAGGAACCGCGCCAGCAGCTCCTCGTTGCGGCCGTCGCCGTATGACGCCGACGTGTCGAAGTGCGCCACGCCCAGCTCCAGTGCGCGGTGCAGGGTGGCCAGCGACTCGTCCTGGTCGGCCGGGCCGTAGTTGGTGCTCATGCCCATACATCCCAGACCGAGCGCTGGGATGGCCGGCCCGGCGGGGTCAATCAGTCTTTTCTCCATCAAGGAACCCCCGATATCTGGTGATCTTCCGGTCGATGACGGCAAGGTCGCGCTCCAGCTCGCTGATCTGGCGCAGCACCGTCGTACGGTGCTGTTCCAGCAGCTCCAGCCGCTCCCTGCGGTTGTGCGTGCCCGCGCGGACCAGCTCGATGTAGCGGAGCATCTCCCGCACCGGCATGCCGGTGGCGCGCATCTTGGTCAGCAGGTCGAGCCGCTCGACGTCGCGCAGCCGGTAGCGGCGCCGCCCCGCGTGGTCACGCGGAATCGGGTCCAGCAGCCCGACCTGCTCGTACCAGCGCAGGGTGTACGCCGTCAGCCCCGTCTTGGCCGCTACCTCGCCTACCGACAGCCCTTCCTCCATGCCGCCCAGCCTCGCAGTTGGAGCGCACTCGAAGTCAAGCCGCCGCCGCGACAGGTGTGAGGTGCCGCCAGGGGCGGAAGATGAGGCCGGTCGATGCTCTGATCATCGCGCCGGCCACCTACAACACGATCAACGAACTCGCGCTGGGTATCGCCGACACGTACGCCCTTCCTCGCCTCGGTCGAAAGCCCCAGGCAGGAGACTTGATTTATCGGAGTCCGCCAGCATCCATCCCGGCGATGCCGAGGGCCTCGGTGAATTCGAGGATTCCGTCGCCGAACGGACCGGGGCGCTCCTCGATGGCGGCCGCGAGTCGATCGGGGTTGACGACGAGGCTGGCCTTCTCGGCCCACGCCAGCAGTCCGGCGACGGCCCGGCTGTTGAGCGGCTCGAATCTGCCGTCGTCGTCGACGAGGGCCCGGACCATCAGCTCGTTGAGGTAGAACTCGACGGCGCCGCCGGAAGGATCGGCCGCCGTGGCAAAGGCGCAGCCGCTGTCGAAGACCGATAGCGCGATGGCCGGTGCCGCGGTCTCCAGCGCGAGGTCATTGGCCAGGTCGCCGGGTGCGGTGTCGTCGACCGGGCCGAGGAACCCGATCCGCCAACCGTCGGCGCGTACGTTGTCGGTCACGGCCACGAACAGGTCGTCGACGCACGCCAGCTCGTCAAGCCGCGTGTCGCCGGTGCGGGCGACGATGACAAAACCGGAGTAGCCCACGATCATTCCTGCCGTTCGGCGAGGCGCTGGTTGGCGATTGCCAGGGCGCTGGCGGCCAGCGAGTCGGGGCCGCTGCCGTGCCAGCCCGCAGTCTCGGCCGCGACCGCGTCCACGTCGCCGCGTTCAGCATGTGCATAGGCGCGGATGATGCCGTCGTTCCACGTTCCGTCCGGCCAGCGGCCCGCCTTCCATCGCCCGGAGGCGAGTTGCTCGGCGCGGGCCCGGGCGGATCGTTCACGGTCCTCCTCGACGGCGGCGAGCATCGCGTCGAAGTCACCCAGCCAGCTCTTCATTCGGGGCACGTTCTCCGCCAGCCAGGCCCGCACGACGGTGGCGGCGCGTGCTACGTCGGCTTCCATGGACAACGAGAACTTGTGGTCGGGCAGCGCCGCGGTGTCGCCGGTCGCCACCAGACGATGGCGCCAGACGCCGTGGTGCGGCATGGCATCACGGCGCGGATCGTCCTCTCCGAAGTGGTACCGGAGGTGCGGGGCGAGCAGCACCCCGACGTTGATGAAGAACTCGACCTCTCCCCACAGCGCGGTGGTGCGCTGGATGTCGAGGGCGATGCCGTTGCCCTCGGGGTCGAAGTACCGGAAGACCGGCCCACGGCGGGCAAAGCCGACGGCTGCCAGGTCGGCTTCGATGAGTTCGACGAACCGTCGTAGCAAGGCGTTCACGAGGCGGCACGGTACCGTCCCATGACAGGCCTCACATCCGGGCACCCCGTTCATGATCTCCACTTACCTGCCGGCTACGCCGTGCCGTCAGATACGCCTGCGGCGATAACGCATGGTCACCAGCCAAGGCTGCAGATCCAGGAACAGCGACCATATGACTACCGGAGCCTGCCAGTAGTTGGTTCGCCAGAGGCGCCTGGCCGTGGAGATCCGAGCAGCCTGAGCGGGCTGTGCCGGAGCCGGGTGTCAGTAGGGTGGCGGCATGTTGGATGGCTTCGACGCGCTTCACGCGCTGTGCGGCGAGGAAGGAGACCGCAGCCGCGGGTGGAGGTTCGTCTTCGCCCTGGCTGCGGCATGCGGCCGTCCGGTGGTCGATGGCGACGGAGTCCACGCCGACCGGTTGCAGGCGGCTGAGCGGCGGCTCGGCATCGAACTCCCGGCCGCACTGCGTGAGGCTTACCGACTGTTCGGGCGACGGAGGGACCTGACCTCCGCGCAGGACCGTCTCCTGTCGCCCGACCAGCTGCGGTGCGATGCCGACAACGTTCTGGTGTTCCGCGTCGAGGCACAGCACTGCGCGTCGTGGGGCGTGCCGGCCGAGGCGGTCGACCGCGACGACCCACCGGTCCTGATGAACACCGGCGACCGCTGGGTGCCGTACACCGACCGGCTGTCGATCGCCCTGGTCGAGATGGTGCTGTCGGAGGCGATGTTCTCCGGTGATGAAGGGTGCGTCGACAACCGGGACCTCGATGACGCCGCCAGCGAGGCGATCCTCGCCACGTTCGAGCGCCTGCCGCTGCCGGACCTCCCGTTCTGGGCCGGGATGGACGGGCCGCCCGTGCGCTGGTTCGCCGGGCCCGACGTACTGCTGCGCGACGACGGCGGAACGTGGCTGTGGATCCACGGCCGCACCCCGGCAGCGGTACAAGCCGTGCGGAACAGGCTCCCGGGCGAATGGCTCATGGTCTCGGCAGACGAGGACCGCGACTAGCCCACCGCTCCGAGCTCACCCGCTCGCACCCTGCCCTCGGCGGCCGGGGCATGGCAGTATGGCGGCACCCGTCACATACGGGCCGTCATCGAAGCCGCGACCGGGAGCAGCCATGGACAACGCCATCGACCACGCTCCCCTGCACCATGACGGTGACAGCGGCATCGGTGTCGTGGTCTGCCACGGCTTCACCGGCTCGCCGCACAGCATGCGGCCCTGGGCCCGCCACCTGGCCGCGCAGGGCTGGTCGGTCCGGCTGCCGCTGCTGCCGGGCCACGGCACCAGCTGGCGCGACGCCAACCGCACCACCTGGCAGGACTGGTACACCGAGGTCGAGCGCGCGGTGACCGACCTGCGCCGGCACTGCACCTCGGTGTACGCCGTCGGCTTGTCGATGGGCGGCACCCTCGCGCTGCGGCTCGCCCAGCAGCACCCCGACCTGGCCGGTGTCGTGCTGGTCAACCCGGCAGTCACGATGCTGCGCTGGGACGCGAAGCTGCTGCCCGTGCTCGGCATGGTCCTGCCGTCGGTGCCCGCGATCGGCAACGACATCGCCAAGCCCGGCGTCGACGAGGGCGCCTACCCGCGCACGCCGGTGCGGGCCGCGGCGTCGCTGCGCCGGTTCCAGGCGGTCGTCCGCGCCGACCTGCCCAAGGTCGCCCAGCCGGTGCTGCTGTACCACTCCGCCAACGACCACGTCGTAGAGCCGGTCAACAGCGAGATCGTGCTGAAGAACATCACGTCGGCCGACGTGCAGGAGGTCGTGCTGCAGGACAGCTACCACGTGGCGACGCTGGACCACGACGCGCCGCGGATCTTCGACGGCAGCGTGGACTTCATCCGGCGGCTCAGCAGCTGACCCGTCGGAGTCACGCCATCCTGCGGCCGGGGCCGCCGCCGTGCGGCGGCAGCCCCGTCTCCCGGTCTCAGCGGGCGGTGCCGGCGCGGCGTTTGGCGAAGACGTCGAACGCGACGGCGGCCAGCAGCACCAGGCCCTTGAACAGCATCACCCGCTCGCTCGGCGCGCTCATCAGGGACATGCCGTTGTTGATGACGCCCATGATGAGCCCGCCGGTGATCGCGCCGACCACCCGGCCGACACCGCCCTGCACGGCCGCGCCGCCGATGAACGCGGCGGCGATGGCGTCGAGTTCGAAGCTGTTTCCGGCGGTCGGCCCGGCCTGGTTGAGCCGCCCGGCGAAGACGATGCCCGCGATCGACGCGAGCACGCCCATGTTGACGAACAGCCAGAACGTGACCGACTTGACCTTGATGCCGGACAGGGTGGCCGCGTTGAGGTTGCCGCCGATGGCGTAGATGTGGCGGCCGAACACGACCCGGTCGGTGAGCAGGGAGTACGCCAGGACCAGCGCCGCCAGCAGCACCAGCACCCACGGCAGGTTCTTGAACCGGGCGAGCTGCACGATGACGGTCATCACGACGATGGCGGCGACGGCGAGCTTGGTGACGAACAGCGCGGTCGGTTCGACGCTCTGGCCGTAGCGCACGCGGCCGGCCCGGGCGCGCCACTGCGTGATCACGATTCCGGCGACGAACGCGACGCCGAGCAGCAGGGTGAACAGGTCGGCGCCGTCGAGCGGCCCGAGGCCGATGTTGCCCAGGTAGGTCGGCATGAAGCCGTTGGCGATCGTGCGGACCTCGTCGGGGAACGGGCCGATGCCCTGGTTGCCCAGCACGGCGAGGGTCAGCGCCCGGAACACGAGCATGCCGGCCAGGGTCACGATGAACGCGGGGATGCCGAAGTACGCGACCCAGTAGCCCTGCCAGGCGCCGATCAGGCCGCCGCAGATCAGCGTGATGAGGATCGCCAGCGGCCAGGGCACGTCGTTGTTGACCATGAGTACTGCCGAGATCGCGCCGGTGACGGCGACGACCGAACCTGCGGACAGGTCGATGTGCCCGGCGATGATGATCAGGATCATGCCGATGGCGAGGATCAGGATGTAGGAGTTCTGCACCACCAGGTTGGAGATGTTCTGCGGCGCGAGCAGGTCTCCGTCGGTGAGGAACGCGAACAGCGCGATGATCAGCGCGAACGCGATGTAGATGCCGTTCTGGCGCAGGTTGGCCGAGAAGAGCCGACCGCCGAATCGGTCCGGTGCCTGGGACGCCGCGAGGTCGCTCGCGGTCGCCGCCGGCACTGCGGTGGCCGGGCCGGTCGTGGGGCCGACACTGGTCATGGGGTTACTGCTCCTTCACCTTGGTCATGAACTGCATGAGCCGCTCCGGGGTGGCCTGCTCGCGGGTGACCTGGCCGGTGATCCGGCCGGCGGACATCGCGTAGATGCGGTCGCAGACCCCCAGCAGCTCAGGCAGTTCGGAGGAGATGACCAGCACGGCTTTGCCCTGGTCGGCCATGTGGTTGATGATCGAGTAGATCTCGTACTTGGCGCCCACGTCGATGCCGCGGGTGGGTTCGTCGAGGATGAGCACGTCTGCGTCGGTGAACAGCCACTTCGACAGCACGACCTTCTGCTGGTTGCCGCCGCTGAGCTTGCCGGTGACCGCCGAGACGTTCGGGGCCTTGATGTTCATACCGAGCCGGTAACCGTCGGCGACGCGGTACTCCTCGTTGTCGTGGATCCAGCCGCGGGTGGCCAGCTTGTTCAGCCCCGCTGCGGACACGTTGCGCTTGATGTCCTCGATCAGGTTGAGGCCGTAGCGTTTGCGGTCCTCGGTGGCGTACGCGATGCCGTGGCGGATCGCGTCGCCGACGGTCCTCAGGCGGATCTCGCGGCCGTCTTTGAAGATCCGGCCGGAGATGCCGATGCCGTAGCTGCGGCCGAAGACGCTCATGGCGAGCTCGGTGCGCCCGGCGCCCATCAGCCCGGCCAGGCCCACGATCTCGCCGCGGCGCAGGCTGAGGTTCGCCCCGGAGACCACGACCCGGCCGTGCTGGGTGGGGCTGTGCACGGTCCAGTCCTCGATGCGCAGCACCTCCTCGCCGATGCTCGGCTCGTGTTCGGGGAAGCGGTGCTCCAGGTCGCGGCCGACCATGCCGGCGATGATGCGGTCCTCGGTGACGTCGGCGGCCATGTCGAGGGTCTCGATGGTCCGGCCGTCGCGCAGGATCGTGGTCGTGTCGGCGATCGCCCGGATCTCGTTGAGCTTGTGCGAGATGATGACGCAGGTGATGCCCTGGTCGCGCAGGCCGCGGAGCAGGTCGAGCAGGTGCCCGGAGTCCTCGTCGTTGAGCGCCGCGGTCGGCTCGTCGAGGATGAGCAGGCGCACCCGTTTGGACAGCGCCTTGGCGATCTCGACCAGTTGCTGCTTGCCGACGCCGAGGTCCATCGCGGGCGTGGTCGGGTTCTCGTGCAACCCCACGCGCCGCATCAGTTCGGCGGCTTCCGCGTTGGTGCGGTTCCAGTTCACGACGCCGCCCGGGGCGCGCTCGTTGCCGAGGAAGATGTTCTCCGCGATCGACAGGTTCGGGCACAGCGCCAGCTCCTGGTGGATGATCACGATCCCGAGGCGTTCGCTGTCGCGGATGCCGGAGAACCGGCAGGGCTCGCCGTCCAGGGTGATCTCACCGCTGTAGTCGCCATGCGGGTGTACGCCCGACAGGACCTTCATCAGGGTGGACTTGCCGGCGCCGTTCTCGCCGCAGATCGCGTGGATCTCGCCGCGGCGGACCGTGAGGTTGACGTCGTTGAGGGCGGTGACCCCCGGGAACGTCTTGGTGATGTGACGCATCTGCAGGATCACGTCGGTCAAGGTCGTCCTCCTCCGGTTGACGGGGCGCCGGCCCGGCCGGGGTGACCGGCCGGGCTGGCGCGGCGGTGCTACTTCAGCTGGTCCGCGGTGTAGTAGCCGGTGTCGATCAGCGTCGCCTTGTAGTTGTCCTTGTAGACGATGATCGGCTCGAGCAGGTACGACGGGACGACCTTCTTGCCGTTGTCGTAGTCCTTGGTGTTGTTGACCTCCGGCTTGCCGCCCTTGAGCACGGCGTCGGCCATCTTCACGGTGACCTTCGCCAGCTCCCGGGTGTCCTTGTAGATCGTGGCGTACTGCTCGCTCGCGATGATCGACTTGACCGAGGCGACCTCGGCGTCCTGCCCGGTCACCACCGGGTAGGGCTGGTTGGCGGTGCCGTAGCCGCTGGTCTTGAGCGCGGAGAGGATGCCGATGGACAGACCGTCGTAGGGCGACAGCACGCCCTGCACCTTGTCGCCCTTGGCGTAGGTCTTGGTGAGCAGGTCTTCCATGCGCTTCTGCGCGGTCTCGGGGTTCCAGCGCAGGATCGCGACGGTCTTGAACTCGGTCTCCTTGCTCTTGACGACCAGCGTGCCCTTGTCCAGGTACGGCTTGAGGGTGTCCATCGCGCCGTTGAAGAAGAAGGTCGCATTGTTGTCGTCGGGCGAGCCGGCGAACAGCTCGATGTTGAACGGGCCCTTGGCGGTGCCGTCGGAGCCGTCCGCCTTCTTCAGGCCCAGGCCGACCAGCAGGGAGGTCGCCTGCTGCACGCCGACCTTGTAGTTGTCGAACGTGGCGTAGTAGTCGACGTTGGGCGAGTTGCGGATCAGGCGGTCGTAGGCGATGACCGGGATCTTCTTGTCGGCCGCCTGCTGCAGCTGCGTGGTGATCGCCGTGCCGTCGATCGAGGCGATGATCAGCAGCTTCGCGCCCTTGGTGATCTGGTTCTCGATCTGGTTGACCTGCGTCGGGATGTCGTTCTCGGCGTACTGCAGGTCGACCTTGTAGCCCAGCGCCTCGAGCTGGGACTTGACGTTGTCGCCGTCGTGGATCCACCGCTCGGAGGACTTGGTCGGCATCGTCACGCCGACCAGCGCGCCCTGCGTGCCGCCGGCCTGCTCCTGGTCAGTGGTCTTGGTGCTCGAACCGCAGGCGGCGAGGCTCGTGGCCACGATCAGGCCGAGCGCGGCGGCGGCCAGTCTTGGGATCTTCATGTCGCTCCTTCTCCCGACGGGAACGGCCCGCCGCGCCAGGTCAGGCGGCAGGCTGTGAGCGCTCACAAACTTTTTCGGTAACCCGCGACTTTCGCAGATTACGGGCTTGTGAACGCTCACATAATTCGACGATTGCGAGCCAAGGTCAATGGACGCCAGGTCACGGTTGGATTACGGCCGAGGTACGTGGAGGCACGCATCACGACGGGTTTTCGTGAGGCGTCGACCGCGTCCGGAACCGGGCCCGACAAGGGGCATATAGGATGAACACTCGTCAAATCGGCCCGGCAGGACCGAGCGCGGAGGAGCGGGTCATGGCCCCGACATCACCCGATCGCCAGGTCGCGACCGGGACCGTACTGCTCACCCTGGCGTGCGGCCAGTTCCTGATGACACTCGACAGCTCGGTCATGAACGTGTCGATCGCGACGGTCGCCGAGGACGTGGGCACCACCGTCACCGGCATCCAGACCGCGATCACCATGTACACCCTGGTCATGGCGGCGCTGATGATCACCGGCGGGAAGATCGGCCAGATCGTCAGCTACAAGCGCGCCTTCGCGATCGGCTGCGTGATCTACGGAGCCGGATCGCTGACCACCGCCCTGGCCCCCAACCTCACCGTGCTGCTCCTCGGCTGGTCGCTGCTGGAAGGCGTGGGCGCCGCGCTCATCCTGCCCGCCATCGTGGCGCTGGTCGCGTCCAACTTCGACCGCACCCAACGCCCCCGCGCGTACGGCCTGGTCGCCGCGTTCGGCGCGATCGCCGTCGCGGTCGGACCGCTGATCGGCGGGCTGCTCACCACGTACGCCTCCTGGCGGTGGGTCTTCGCCGGCGAGGTCGTCGTGGTCCTGGGCATCCTGCTGCTGACCCGCCGGATGCGCGACCTGCCACCCGACCGCGCCACCCGGCTGGACATCGGCGGCACCGTCCTGTCCGGCCTGGGCCTGGTGTTGATCGTCTTCGGCATCCTGCGCGGCGGCACCTGGGGCTTCGTCAACCCCAAACCCGGCGGGCCGGCGTGGCTCGGTCTGTCCCCGGTGTTCTGGCTGGTCATCGCGGGCGGGCTGGTGCTGCGCTGGTTCCTGTCCCGCGAGCGCGCCCGCCTGCGCCGGGGACAGCCGGTGCTGCTGGACCCCACCCTGCTCGGCAACCGGCTGCTCCGCGGCGGCCTCACCTCGTTCCTGTTCCAGTACCTGCTCCAGGCGGGCCTGTTCTTCACCGTCCCGCTCTACCTGTCGGTGGCCCTCGGCCTGTCCGCGATCGAGACCGGGCTGCGCATCCTTCCCCTGTCGGTGACGCTGCTGCTCGCCGCCGTGGGCGTGCCCAAGTTCCTGCCGAACGTGTCCCCCCGGCGGGTGGTGCAGGTCGGTTTCGCGGCCCTGTTCGCCGGCATCGTCGCGCTCGCCGCCGCGCTGGAGGTCGGCGCCGGTCCGGCGATCGTCACCGGGCCGCTGCTGCTGGCCGGGCTCGGCGTCGGCGCACTGGCGTCCCAGCTGGGCAGCGTCACCGTGTCGGCGGTGCCCGACGAGCGCAGCGCCGAGGTCGGCGGCCTGCAGAACACCGTGACCAACCTGGGCGCCTCCATCGGCACCGCGCTGGCCGGCGCGGTGCTCATCTCCGGGCTGACCACGTCGTTCCTGACCGGCGTCCAGGCCAATCCGGCCATCCCCGCCGACGTGTCCGCACAGGCCCAGGTGCAGCTGGCGGCAGGCATCCCGTTCCTGTCCAACGAGCAGCTGGCCGCGGCGCTCGCCGACGCCGGCGTGGCCCCGTCCACCGCGGCCGCGGCCGTGGCGCAGAACGAGCAGTCCCGGCTCGACGGCCTGCGCGCGGCGCTGGGCCTGCTGGCGCTGATCGCGCTCGCCGCGCTCTTCCTCACTCGCGGCATTCCCGTCCGCCAGCCGGGCACACCCGACCCGACTCGCCCGCCGCCAGCTTGAACACGGCCGCCGATCATGGGCGGGCAGGCGGGCGATCCTGGGCGGGCGAGTCGAACGATCGCGGGCGGGCCGGGCGGGCGACCGCGGACGGTCTCACGCGTGGAGCGACGCCGACAGGTCGCGCAGCTCGTCCAGCACGATGCGGGCGGCCGCGGTCGGTGCCGACCGGCCGCGCACGGCCGCGTACACCTGGCGGGTCAGTGGTTCCCGCAGCGCGCGGGTCGCCACCCGGTATCTGCCGTCCACCGCCAGCTCGGGCAGCAGTGACACGGACAGCCCTGCTTCGACGTGCGCCAGCAACAGGTCGTAGCTGCTGAAACGACCGGCCACGACCGGCTCGAAGCCGGCCTGCCGGCAGCTGCTCGACACCAGGCGCGACAGGTACGTCCCGGGCAGGTCCACCGACCAGGCCGCCGCGGCGAAGTCGGCCAGGTCCACGGGCGCGTCCGGCCCGGCCTGGTCCTGCGACGTCACCAGCACGATGGCGTCGGCGAGCAGCGGGACGGTGTGCACGTCGGGGTCGAGGGGCGCCGATCCGTCGCTGAAGTCCGCGGTCACGATGACGTCGCAGTCGCCGCGGCGCAGCGCCGGCCGGCTGTCCTGCGGGTCGAGCTCGCTGACCTCCAGCTCGATGCGGGGGTGCGTGCGCCGCAGCCGGGCGGCGAGCGGGATGACCAGCGTCCGGACGGCGCTGGAGAACGCGGCCAGGCGCACCGGACCCGCCGGCTGTCCGGACAGGTCGCGCAGGTCTGCCTCGGCGGCCTTGACCTGGTCGAGGATGACCCGGGCGTGCCGCGCCAGGGTGCGGCCGGCGGCCGTGAGCCGCACCCGGCGGCCGACCCGCTGCAGGAGCTCGGCGCGGGTCTCCGCCTCCAGCACCGCGAGCTGCGCCGACACCGCAGACGGGCTCAGGTGCAGCGCCGCGGCGACGGCCCGCACCGTGCCGAGGCTGTCCAGGAGATGAAGCATCTCCAGGCGGGAGGTGTTCAGCCGCATCGGACCTCCTTGTGCGCAGATGACGCACAGGCTAGCCGGACATCGGCGCTTTTCGCGCACAGCGGCGGTCCATATCGTGAGGACATGACGCTGACGAGCGAACAGGCGACCACTGAGCAGTTCTGGTCCGACGCGGAGCGCCACCTGGTGCGATACGGCGGGCCGTTCACCCCCGAGATCATCGAGCGGGCGGCCGGGAGCTTCGTGTACACCGCCGACGGCCGGCGGATCCTCGACTTCACCTCAGGCCAGATGAGCGCCATCCTCGGCCACTGCCATCCGGCGATCGTGGCCACGGTGCAGCAGCAGGTCGCGAGCCTGGACCACCTGTTCAGCGGCATGCTGTCGCGCCCGGTGGTGGACCTCGCGCGCCGGCTCGCCGAGTCGCTGCCCGCGCCGCTGGACAAAGTGCTGCTGCTGACGACCGGGGCCGAGTCGAACGAGGCGGCCATCCGCATGGCCAAGCTCGTCACCGGCAAGCACGAGATCGTCGCGTTCGCCCGGTCGTGGCACGGCATGACCGGTGCCGCAGCCGCGGCGACGTACAGTGCCGGCCACCAGGGCTACGGGCCGACGGCACCGGGCAACTTCGCGATCCCGACGCCGAACCCGTACCGTCCCGACTTCACCACCGCCGACGGAGAGTTCGACTGGCGGCGGCAACTCGACCACGGCTTCGCGATGATCGACGCCCAGTCGTCGGGCAGCCTCGCGGCCTGCATCGTCGAGCCGATCCTCAGCTCCGGCGGCGTCATCGAACCGCCGCCGGGCTACTTCGCCGCGCTGGCCGCCAAGTGCCGCGAGCGCGGCATGCTGCTGATCGTCGACGAGGCGCAGACCGGGCTGTGCCGCACCGGCGACTGGTACGCGTTCCAGCGCGACGGCATCGTGCCCGACATCCTCACCCTGTCCAAGACCCTCGGCGCCGGGCTGCCGCTGGCCGCCGTGATCACCAGCGCCGAGATCGAGCAGCGGGCCCACGAGCGCGGTTACCTGTTCTACACCACGCACGTGTCGGACCCGCTCGTCGCCGCCGTCGGCAACACCGTGCTCGACGTCCTGCAGTCCGAGCAGCTGGAGGTGCGGGCCCGGGAACTGGGCGCGTTCCTGCGCGACGGCCTGCTGCAGCTCCAGCAGCGGCACGAGGTCGTCGGGGACGTGCGCGGGCGCGGGCTGATGCAGGGCCTCGAACTCGTCGTCGACCGGAAGACCAAGCAGGGCGCGGACGCGCTGGGCGCGCAGGTCACCCGCCGCTGCCTGGAGCTCGGCCTGCACCTGAACGTGGTCCAGCTGGCCGGCATGGGCGGCACGTTCCGCATCGCGCCGCCGCTGACCGCGACCCGCGACGAGCTGGCCCTCGGTCTGGAAATCCTCGACCAGGCCCTCGGCGACACCACGAAGGCGGCCTGACCGCGCCGCCCGCGGGCACGGCGGGCGGACCACCCGGTCCGCCCGCCCCCGGTCATTCGAGAGCCGCGCGCAGCAGGTCGTAGGTGGGGGCGAGCCGCCGCAGAGCGGCCGCCGCGGCCGGGAAGTCCTTGGCCACGATCGGGCGCTGCAGCGACCCGACGAGCCGGGCCTGCTCCGCGGCGATCCCGGCGGCCTTGTCGTATCCGGCCAGCAGCAGGCAGTCGGCGGTGTCGCTGAGCCGGCGGGCGCCGACCCGGATCGCGAAGTACATGAGGTGCTCGCGCAGCCCGTCCCCGGCACCCGCCTCGACCAGCTCGGCGACCCGCTCGGCGGCGGCACCGTTGCCGAGGCTGCCGGGCGGCATCTCCACGTCGGTGCGCAGCGACAGCCAGCCGAGCGCGGCCGGGATGACCGACCGGATCGCGTCGGCGTCGCTGACCTCGGCGACCTGCACGAAGTCGGTGCGCATCGTGTACGGGTCGCCGTAGCTGATCGTCTCGGCCCGCCACGCCGTCATGAAGTCCTCGACCGGCACCTCGGCGTACGGATACCCGTGCGGATCGTGCACCAGCACCCGCTCGTCGTCGACGTCCAGCGCGACCACGAAGTGATCGGCCCCGATCGGACCCGTCATCTCGGGCTGGTGGCGCAGGTGTCCCATCTCGACGGGGCCGACCCACACCGGCCCCCGCCGCACGGCAGCCGTGAGGCGGGCCAGCGCCGCGTCGGCGTCGCCGCCCTTGCCGACCGTCGAGGTCCAGCCGATCGCCGACAGCGCCTGGTCGAAGCCCTGCTCGGGATCCCACCCGTAGGCGTCGAAGAACACCAGCTTGCCGCCGATGAGCTGCATGCCGAACGGGCCGCCGGTGGCGACCTCGATGACCGCGGTCGACGGCGACCGCGCGCCGAGCAGCATGGCGAACGAGTTGCTGTAGCAGTAGGGGCCGCTGCCCACGTAGGGAAGGTGACGCACGGGAAGCCTCTCGCTCAGTGGACGGTGACCGGGTACGCGACGTCGAAGCGCGTGCCGGTGCCGGGACAGATCTCGTAGGGGTGGCCGGTGCAGACGACGCCGGGGCGGGCGTCGGTCCATGCCTCGATCGCGTCGTAGACGCGGAGGACCAGGGGCAGGTCCTCGTAGCCGGGCGGCACAGGCAGGTACACCGCGGTGTGCGCCGGCACCAGCCGGATGTGCAGGTCACCGACCGGTTCGACGCTGCCGGCGCAGGCGACCGCCACCTCGACGTGCCCGTCACTGTCCGGGGTGATCAGATCCTCGAAGAACGTGTACCGGCGGCCGTCGGCCGGCAGGCCCGAGGCCCGCAGGTGAGCGCGGACGTCCCGGTCGGCCGCGGCGGTGAAGCCGAGTAGCGCGGTGGAGTCGATCCGGTGCCGGCGGCCGAGGACCTTCACCGCGGGCACCTCCCGCACCGCCACCGCGTCGGCGAGCCCGGTGTCGGCAGAGGAGCCCTGCACGGCCTCCACCACCGCGGCCCGGTCGTCGAGCAGGCTGCGCTGGGCGTGCAGCCAGCCGCGTAGTTCCAGCGCCCGGTCCTGCGGGCTCAGGTCGGCCAGCACGGCGATCCGGGCCAGCGGCAGGCCCAGGCGGCGCAGCCGGGCGACCAGGCGGGCGCGGGGCAGCTGATCCGGGGTGTAGTAGCGGTATCCGGTGGCCGGGTCCACCCACGCGGGCGGGAGCAGGCCCTGCTCGGCGTACAGGCGCAGCGCTTTCGGCGACAGCCGCGCCGCCGCCCCGAACTCTCCCGCCAGCAGGTGATCCCGTGTCACCCGGCCAGTCTGCGGCGTGCCCTTGGGGCGAGGTCAAGCGGCGGCGCCCTTGACATCGCATTAGCTTTGTTCCAAAACTATGTGGGCCACTCGCGGACCGACGGGAGTCAGCATGACGATCGTGATCATCGGTGCGGGCATCGGCGGGCTCACCGCCGCGCTGAGCCTGCGCCAGGCCGGATTCCGCGACATCCGCGTGTTCGACCGCGTCGCCGAGCTGCGCCCGCTCGGCGTCGGCATCAACCTGCTCCCCCACGCCGTCCGCGAGCTGAGCGAGCTGGGGCTCGGCGAACGCGTCGCGGAACTCGGCACGGCCCCCGGCACCCTGGCCTACTTCAACCGGTTCGGCCAGCCGATCTGGCGCGAGCCGCGTGGACTGGACGCCGGCTACCGCTGGCCGCAGCTGTCGGTGTACCGCGGACGCCTCCAACTCGCCCTGCTCGACGCGGTCCGCGAGCGCCTCGGCGCGGACACCGTCCGGCCCGGACACCGGCTCACCGCGGTCGAGCACGGCCCGCACACCGACCTCGCGATCTTCGACACGGCCGACGGCGAGGTCCGCGTCGAGGCCGGACTCGTCATCGGGGCCGACGGCATCCACTCCGCGCTGCGCCGCCAGCACCACCCCGACGAGGGCGACCCCGTCTGGAACGGGCTGACCCTGTGGCGGGGCACCGCCACGGTCCCCGCCTACCTCGACGGACGCACCATGATCATGGCGGGGGACGGCGCGCAGAAGTTCGTCGCCTACCCGGTCGGCGCACCCGACGCCGCCGGACACGTGCCCGTCAACTTCATCGCCGAGCGCCGCACCGGCGGCATGGCCGGCGCGACCGCCGACTGGAACCGCGCCGTCGACCCCGCCCCGGTGCTCGACCTGTTCCGCGACTGGCGCTTCGACTGGCTCGACGTGCCCGCCGTCATCGCGGCCGCCGACGAGATCCTCGAATACCCGATGGTCGACCGCGACCCGATCGACCGGTGGACCCACGGGCACTCGACCCTGCTCGGCGACGCCGCCCACCCCATGTACCCCAACGGCTCCAACGGAGCCTCCCAGGCGATCCTCGACGCGCGCACGCTCGCCTACCACCTCGCCACCGCGCCCACGACCGAGCAGGCGCTCGCCGCGTACGAGGCGGACCGCCGCCCCGCCACCACCACGCTCGTGCTGAGCAACCGCCGCCAGGGGCCTGAGCAGGTCATGGTCCTCGCCCACGAACGGGCACCCGGCGGCTTCGACGACATCCACGACGTCATCTCCGCGGACGAGCTCACCGAGATCGCCACCGGCTACAAGCGGGCCGCCGGATTCCATCCCGACGCCCTCAACACCCGCCCCTCGCTGACCCCGCCGGACCCGGCGCGATGAGCACCCTGGACCCGGCACACCTGGCAGCGGTCATCTCACCGCTGCGGCGCACGCTGCTGGCCGCGGCACGCGCCGCCGAGGACCTGCCCGAGATCCCCGACGCGCAGATCGAGATCATCCGGGCCCTGCCCGCGGGCACCGCCACGACACCCGGCGAACTCGCCACCCGCCTGGGCATGAGCCGCCCGACGGTCAGCAACCTGCTGCGCACCATGGAGACCGCCGGCCTCATCGCCCGCAGCCAGCGCACCGACGACCGCCGCCACGTCACCGTCGCCGCCTCCGCCAAGGCGCTCGACCTGTTCGACCGCTTCGACCGCGCCAGCGCAAGGCTGATCGCGACCGCCGCGGCCACCCTGCCCGCCGGCGACCGTGCCGCGCTCGCCGCCGCGGTGCCGGCACTCGAACGGCTCCGCGCCGCGCTCGCCGCGCAGCGCCGGCACCCGTCCGCCTCCCCCACCCCCGAGGACGCGCCATGACCACGTTCAGCCAGCGGCTCTCCCGATGGATGCAAGCCCGGATGATCAAAGGGGTCGTGCCAGGCCCCTACGACATCACGGTCCGCAAGGACCTGCGGGTGCCCATGGACGACGGCACCGAGCTGCTCGCCGACCTGATCACCCCCGTCGGCGAGGTCCGGCCGGCCCTGCCGACCGTCGTCATGCGCGGACCGTACGGCCGCCGCAGCACCGACACCCAGGCCCGCGCGCTCGCCCGCGAGGGATTCACCGTGCTGGCGCAGCGCTGCCGCGGCACCTGGGGCTCGGGCGGCGTGTTCCACCCGCAGCTCGACGAGCAGCGCGACGGCATCGCGACGCACCGCTGGGTGCGGCGGCAGCCGTGGTTCACCGGCTCGGTCGCCACCTACGGCCCCAGCTACCTCGGCTACACCCAGTGGGCGGTGGCCGGACGGATGCAGCGCGACGACCCCGCCAACGCCCCCGACGCGCTCTGCCTCATCACGACGATGCCCGACTTCGGCGCCATCACCTGGGACAACGGTGCGTTCTCGCTGCGCAACGCGCTCGGCTGGACGCAGATGATGGACCGCATGGCCAAGCGGCGCCTCCTCCCGCTGGTCCTGGCCATGCTGCGGCCCGACCCCAAGCTGACCAAGGCGTTCGGCGTGCTCCCGCTGAGCGCGGGCGACACCGTCGCGTCCGACGGCCCGGTCGGCTGGTACCAGGACTGGGTCGCCCGCGAGCGGCTCACCGACGAGTACTGGACGCAGCAGTCGCACACGGCCTCCGTGCCCGACGTCACCGCGCCCGTCTACATGATCACCGGCTGGTACGACATCTTCCTGCCGTGGCAGCTGCGCAACCACGCCCAGCTCGCCGCCGCCGGACGGCCGCCCCGCCTGACCATCGGCCCCTGGGGGCACGTCTCCGCCGGACTGGGCGGCCCGGCGCTGTCGGAGTCCGTCGCGTTCCTCAAGGAGCACCTCGCGAACGGGCCGAACACCCGGTTCGCACCGGTGCGCGCCTTCCTCACCGGTGCGGAGCAGTGGCACGACCTGCCCGCATGGCCGCCACCCGGCGCCACCGCGCAGCCCTGGCACCTGCACGGATCAGGCCTGCTCAGCCAGGCCGCCCCCGACGGCGGCGTCACCCGCTACACCTACGACCCCGACGACCCCACCCCCGCCGTCGGCGGCCCGAGCCTGCAACCGGACTCCGGCCCGCTCGACAACGCCGCCCACGAGCGCCGCGACGACGTCACCGTGTTCCGCACCGACCCGCTGGACGCCGCGACCGTGCTGGCCGGAGAGCCCGTGGCCCGCATCCGGTTCCGCTCCTCACAGCCCAGCGCGGACCTGTTCGTACGCATCTGCGACGTGCACCCCGACGGCCGCGCCATGACCGTCTGCGACGGCATCCGCCGCATCGGCGGCATCGCCGCGACCGGCCCCGAGCCCGACGACGAGGGCTTCCGCGAGGTCGAGGTGCGGCTGTGGCCGACGTTCCACCGCTTCGCGGCGGGCCACCGCATCGGTGTGCAGATCAGCTCCGGAGCCCATCCGCGGTATGCCCGCAACCCCGGCACCGGCGAACCCGCCGCGACCGCGGCGACCACCCGGCGGTCCGAGCAGGAGATCTCCCACGCCACGGCCCGCGCCTCGCGGATCGACCTGCCGGTGTGGCAGCCGTGACCGCGCCGACACCGGCACTCGAGCCCGCGTTCGAGGTGGAAGTCCAGCTCGGACCGCTGGAGGAGCACGGGGTGACCCGGGCCGGGCACCGCCGCGTCGTGCCGATCGTCGGCGGGTGGGTCCACGGGCTGTTCGACGCGGAGATCCTGCCCGGCGGCGCGGACTGGCAGCTGGTGCGCGCCGACGGAGCCATCGAGATCGACACCCGCTACTCGGCCCGCACGGCCGACGGCGAGCACGTCTACCTGCGCACGTTCGGCGTCCGCAGCGGCCCGCCCGAGGTCCTCGGCGCGCTGCTGCGCGGCGAGCCGGTCGACCCGTCCGAGTACTAC
The DNA here is from genome assembly GCF_011297315.1 of Catellatospora chokoriensis. NCBI lineage: Bacteria > Bacillati > Actinomycetota > Actinomycetes > Micromonosporales > Micromonosporaceae > Catellatospora > Catellatospora chokoriensis. Next base: position 23,650 of record NZ_JAAOTI010000042.1, on the reverse strand, counting down.
TTCCGCATCGGCGTCCGCCTGGAGACCTCCGCGCCCCGCCTCGCCCTGCTGGAGCAGTCGGTGTTCGTGGCCTCCGCGATCCGCGAGGCCGACCGCGTCCGCTACACCGCCTACCGGGTCACCTGACCTGCTGGTCCACGGCCGGTCCGTGCCTTCGCCGGTCAGTCACTCGGGCCGCTCAGCGCCGCCGCCTTGCGCAGCAGCACGGAGCGTTCGCGCTGGTTGGCGCACAGCCGGGCGGCCAGCTCCAGCTCGGCGCGCGCCTCCGATCGCCGCCCGAGCCGGGCCAGCAGCTCGCCGCGTACGGTCGGCACCAGGTGCGAACCGGGGAGCCGGTTCGACGCGATCAGCGCGTCCACGATGGCCAGCGCCTGCGCCGGGCCCGAGGCCATCGCCACGGCGACCGCCCGGTTGAGCTCGACCACCGGCGAGGGCGCGATCCGGTCGAGCGCCTCGTAGAGCACCACGATCCGGTCCCAGTCGGTCGCCTCGACGGTCGGCGCCGAGGCGTGGGCGGCGGCGATCGCGGCCTGCAGGCCGTAGGGGCCGAGCCCGCGCGTCGACGCCCTGGTCAGCGCGTCCAGCCCCCGGCGGATCGCCGAGAAGTCCCACCGCCGCCGGTCCTGGTCGGCGAGCAGGACCGGCGAACCGTCCGGGCCGGTCCGGGCAGGGAAGCGCGCGGCCGTCAGCTCGCACAAAGCGAGCAGGCCGTGCACCTCCGGCTCGTCCGGCTGCAGCGCGGCCAGCGTGCGTGCCAGCCGGACCGCCTCGTACGCGACGTCGGTGCGCAGCAGCCGGTCGCCCGACGTGGCCGTCGACCCCTCGGTGAAGATCACGTAAATGACGCTGAGCACGCCGCCCAGCCGCTCCCGGCGCTCGCCGGCCGGCGGCAGCGCGAACGGCACCCCGGCCGCCGCGATCGTCTTCTTGGCCCGGGTGATGCGGGCCTGCACGGTCGGCACGGGCACCAGGAACGCGCGGGCGATCTGTTCGCTGGACAGGCCCGCGACCACGCGCAGGGTCAGCGCCACCCGGGCCTCCGGGGAGAGCACCGGGTGGCAGCTGACGAACATCAGCGCCAGGACGCCGTCGTCGATCCGGTCGGGGTCGATGTCGTCGTCGACCGCCGAGTCGGCCGCCAGCAGGGCATACCGGTCCCGCAGGGCGGCCCGGCGGCGGATCGCGTCGATCGCCCGCCGCCGGGCCGTGGCCATCAGCCAGCCGGCCGGATTCGCGGGAGCAGCCGACGGCCATGACACGAGCGCCTCGGTCACCGCCTCCTGGGCCGCGTCCTCGGCCAGCCCGAAATCGCCGGTGAACCGGGTCAGCGCGGCGACGATCCGGGCCGACTCGATCCGCCAGACGGCCTCGACATCGGCCGCGCCCATCAGGTCCGGCCGTCGCGCTCGGGTCCGGGCCGGTTCTCGACGATCACTGGTCGACCTGCGGGACCTCGTCGCTTTCGGGCACGCGCCGGACCTCGACCTTGGCGCCGCGGGGCGCCGGGACCCGCTTGGCCCACTCGACCGCCTCCTCTTTCGAGGCGACATCGAGCAGGAAGAAGCCCCCGAACAGTTCCTTGGTCTCCCCGTACGGCCCGTCCGTGACCACCGGGGCCTCGCCGCTGAAGTCGACCACGACGCCCTTGCCCGGATCGTCGAGCCCCTCGGCCGCGACGTAGACGCCCGCCTTGAACAGGTCCTCGATGAACTGGCGGGACCTGGCGATCATCTCGTCGATGTCGGCCATCATGGCCGCGTTCGACTCGTCGGTGCCCCGCATGATCAGCATGTACTTCGACAACGCAATCTCCTTGTCCGGCGGGCCGCCTCTCGGCTCTCGCACCCTCACGTCGAACGAGCGGCCCGCGGATCGACACGGCCCGGGAGAAGTGTCCCGCCATGCCCCGACCAGGCGTCAACTTTCCACTTGCACAAGTGGAAAGTATTCGCATATGGTTTCCATCATGGAAAGTATTGAGGTCGCGGAGCAGCTCAAAGCGGCCGAGCGCGGCGCCGCCGCCCCCTACGTCGACTACCCGCCCACCCCGTGGTGGCATGCCCCGTCCGTCGGAGCGTGGGTCGCCGCCATGATCGGCACGTTCACGTGGTGGCGCGAGAACGCCGGCCTGTTCGTGGGATCGCTGGTCGCGCTGATCGCCGTCGAGATCCTGTTCGTCACCTGGATGCGCCGTCGGCACGGCGCGCTGCCCATGCCGGGCAGGGGCACGCCGCCCATCGAGATCGCCGGAGTCTGGCGCGGATACGCGGCAGCACTGCCCGTGATCGCGCTACTCGTCGCGGCCGCCTGGCTGCTCGGCGGCATCCCGGCCGCCGCAATCGCCGGATTCGTCCTCGTGACCGCCGGCCTGGCCGTCTACGAACGCCGCTACTCCGTGGCCGCCGCCAGGACCCGGGCCCGCCTGCAATGATCGACGACCTCGATCCGGTCATCCACGTGCCCAAACGCCTGGCGGCCATGGCCGTCCTGGCCAACGCTCCGTCGGTGTCCTTCCGGTTCCTCAAGGACCATCTGCAGCTCAGCGAGTCCGACCTGTCTAAACAGATGTCCACACTGGAGGCGGCTGGCTACGTCAGTTCAGTGAAGGACGGTCACGGCCGCGGGAGCAGCACGACCTACCGGATAACAAAGGCCGGGCAACAGGCATACGACAGCCACTGTGCGGCGTTGCGAGCGCTGATCGGCGGTGCCTGACCACGGTGTCCACCGGTCCCGGAGTGCCGCGAGTCCCTCCGTCGCGCCCGAACGCTCGACATGCTCAGCGGCCACGGCCATCTTTGTCGTACAGGCGATCTCGGGTGTCGGGGCGGTAGCCGCCGCACGACAAGGTCAGTCTTTTCACGACAGCGTGTATGGTTCAATGCCCGAGTGACTCGAATGGCCGTGGAGACGCGGACGCCGCTGCTGATGCTAACCGCCGACCTGGGCGAATTGCCTGGACTTGACGAAACAGCCGCCTACCTCAGCGCATTCAACACAGTCGGAGCCCAGGCGATAGAGACCGCCGCAGGTGGCCGTGTCGTCTTTGTGCCTCGGTCGGGGCGAGGCCTGGCTCGGTCGGCTCAGCTACGGGTCGTCCGCCTCCGCATGGAGAGCCCCCTTGAAGCGATCGTCACCGCTGCATCCGGCAGTCTTGGTCCCCTGGCATACATCGCTGGAGGCTGGCTGATCGTCGAGCGGGTGGTCAGGTTGATCATGGAATGGCAAAACCACCGTGCCGCACTCGGAAAGTCACTCGACGTTGGGGGCATAGATCCGGCCACCCCCGGTGCGCTTATGGTTCCGATGCAGTTCGCCACGTCCGACAGAACCGAGGACGTGCCCGATGACGCTGATTACCCGGAGCAGTTTGAAGGCGCAGATGGCGAGACCCCGATCAGCCTCCTCAGATCGACAAGAAATTCCCTGACGAGCACCGGGATTTCGAGCGCCGTGCGCACTCTCGCAAGCAGACGGGTCATCAGGGTCGAAATTCTAGATGACTGATGCCGATGAAGTTGCTGATGGATCGCTGCGCCGCTCAGGTGCGCCAAGGAAGGCTCGACCCCAACCCAACGGCACTGTCCCAGCGTAACCTCGGCGGCCGCCACACGGGACGTCCGCCGACGCGGCTGTGTCGAGCCTCGTCGGCGAACGTCCCGTCGTCGGCACGGCTGGCAGGACACGTGTGACGGAGTTATTCGCCCTTCGGGTCCGGGCAGCTGATCTGGACCGTCACGGTGCCGGTCTGCCCGTTCGCGGTGACCGTGATGACGGCCTGGCCGGACCAGGTCGGGTGGGTGTCGGCCCAGGCGTTGTGAAGGTAGCCCAGACCGTTGCCGCTGCCGTCGGTGGTGAAGGTGTCGTCGTGGTCGAAGCCGCGCGCGGTTTCCGCGGTGTACACGGTGTTGGGCAGGCCGCCGGTCACCGCGACGTACACCTGCGCACCGAGGTCGTTGCAGCCGTCGAGCGTGCTGGTCAGCCGGCCGACCGACGTCTGCGCGGTGTCGGCGAGGGCGACCTCGTGGGCGAGGAGCGTCGTGGCGAGCGCGAAGCCGGCGATGCCGAGCGCCCGGAACGCGTTGATCCGAAGGGTGGACACGTTGACCCCGTTTCGTGACGGTTCCGGCGGCGTGTCCGCCGAGACCTCCGACCACAGTAGACAGTCGGCACGCCCCATGGGGGACACGCACCGGCGCGGGCCGTCCACCCACGGCCGCCCGCCGGCTCGGGGTGCACCGTAAGCGGGTTCAGCTGACCAGCCGAATCATGCACGAACCGCGCCGCGCCGGGCGATAATGGTGCGGAACCCCCGTCGAACATGGACCGCACCACGTCCATGCGCACGATGGGAGGGCAGACGATGGCACGCACGGTGGCAGATCTGATGGTCGCGACGCTCAAGGCGTCGGGCGTGCGCCGGATGTACGGGGTGCCCGGCGACTCGCTCAACGGCCTCACCGACGCGCTGCGCCGCGACGGCGGCATCACCTGGCAGCACGTTCGCCATGAGGAGGCCGCGGCGTTCGCCGCCGCGGGCGAGGCCGCGGTGACCGGCGAGCTGGCGGTCTGCGCGGGCAGCTGCGGGCCCGGCAACCTGCACCTGATCAACGGCCTGTTCGACGCCAACCGCAGCCGCGTGCCCGTGCTGGCGATCGCCGCGCAGATCCCCCGCGACGAGATCGGCTCCGGTTACTTCCAGGAGACCCACCCGCAGGACCTGTTCCGCGAGTGCTCCGTGTACACCGAACTCGTGAGCATCCCGAGCCAGCTGCCGTGGGTCCTGCAGATCGCGATGCGCACGGCGCTGGCGCGCGGCGGGGTCGCCGTCGTCGTGGTGCCCGGGGAGGTGTTCCTCGCCGACGCGCCGGCCGACGCCAAACCGATGGCGATCCGCCCCGTGACGCCGCTGGTCCGGCCCGCCGATGCCGCGCTCGACGCAGCGGCCGCGGTCCTGAACGCCGCCGAGCGGGTCACCATCCTCGCCGGGGCGGGCTGCGCGGGCGCCCACGACCGGCTGCTCGCGATCGCCGGAGCGCTGCAGGCCCCGGTCGTGCACGCGTTCCGCGGCAAGGAGTTCGTCGAGTACGACAACCCGTACGACGTGGGCATGACCGGGCTGATCGGTTTCAGCTCGGGCTACCGGGCGATGGAGCACTGCGACGCGCTGCTCATGCTCGGCACCGACTTCCCCTACCGCCAGTTCTATCCCGAGGGCGTGCCGGTGGTGCAGGTCGACGTGCGGGGCGAGCAGATCGGCCGCCGGGTGCCCGTCGACGTGCCACTCGTCGGCACGGTCCGCGACACCGTCGACGCGCTGCTGCCCAGGCTCACCGCCAAGACCGACTCGGCGCACCTGGACCGGATGACCGCCCACTACCGGCGCGCCCGCAGCAGGCTCGACAGCCTCGCGAAGTCCGCCGCCGACGAGTCACCGCTGCACCCGCAGCACGTCACCGCCGTCATCGACCGGCTCGCCGCCGACGACACCGTCTTCACCGCCGACGTCGGCACGCCGTGTATCTGGGCGGCCCGCTACCTGCACATGAACGGGCGGCGGCGGCTCATCGGCTCCTTCAACCACGGGTCCATGGCCAACGCCCTGCCGCAGGCCATCGGCGCGCAGGCCGAGCACCCCGACCGCCAGGTCGTGTCGCTGTCCGGCGACGGCGGGCTGGCAATGCTGCTCGGCGAGCTGATCACGCTGCACCAGATGCGGTTGCCGGTGAAGGTCGTCGTGTTCAACAACGGCTCGCTGTCGTTCGTGGAACTGGAGATGAAGGCCGCCGGCTTCGTCACCTTCGCCACCGACCTGGACAACCCCGACTTCGCCGCGATGGCCGAGGCCGCTGGGCTGTTCGGGGCCCGCGTGGACAAGGCAGGCGACCTGGAGGACGCGCTCCGGGCGGCCTTCGCACACCCCGGCGCGGCGCTGGTGGACGTGCGCACCGCCCGGCACGAGCTGTCCCTGCCGCCCAAGCTCACCTTCGGCCAGATCAAGGGCTTCACGCTGTACGCCACCAGGACCATCCTGTCCGGCCGCGGCTCGGAGATCGTCGAACTGGCCAGGACGAACCTGCGTGACCTCGACGCCGAATGACCGGCGGCACCCGGCCGCTGAACAGCGGGACAACCTGACCACAACCGCGTCACAACCCCGGTCGCGTTCGCTGTGCGCAGCGGCCGGGACCACCGGCCCGTTCCCGGCACAGCAGCCGTGCGGTCCAGCGGACCCGCGGCGGAACGGAGTCCCCCCATGCAGACCCCATCCCTCCTCCGCAGGATCGGCGTGCTCGGCGCGCTGACCGGCGTCGCGCTCGCGGCGGGCCTCACCGCCGCCAGCCCGGCGCAGGCCGCCACCACGCTGAAGGTCGCCACGGTCATCTGCAACGTGGAGACCGACGAGGTCGGTGACGACAGCCCGTACTTCCTCGTCTTCGCCGCCAGCACGACCAACCCGGGGGCGACGGCCTTCGGCAAGTGGGGCCCCGGCGGCTGGGACGACGAGATCGCCAGCGGAGAGTCGTACAGCCCGAACGCCTCGATCGTCAGCGGGGTGGGTAGCAGCACCTGGCGGCTCATCTCGCTGATGGTGGAAGAGGACTTCGACAACGATCTCACCGCCGGCGAGATCGCCTGGATCGGCACCAACATGCACAACCAGTACCAGGTCTCGTTCTGGAAGCCGGCCTCGACGATGATCTCCGAGATGCGCGCCACGCTGCGCAACACCACGGCCACGTACCTGTCCAACGACGACATGGTCGCCACGGCCAGCAGCACCATCGGCAGCTACGCGAGCTACGTCGGCGACGGCGGCTACTACCAGGTCCGGTACACCCTGCCCTGATCCGTGCACCGTGCCGGTGGTGGCCCGACGGCCGCCACCGGCCACGCCTTCTGTCAGAGATCGTCGGCGCCCACCTCGTGGAGACGGCCGTCCGGTCCCATCCGGAACAGGCGCGGCGGCCCCATCGCTGCCCGTATCTGCGCATACTCGGCCTGCCGGGCGGCCTGCTCGGCACCGGTCGGGTCGGTGACCCGGAAGCTGTGCATGTGCACCGTCTCGACCGCGACGTCGTCCGGTTCGGGCATTCCCTCAAGGACGAATCCGAACAGCTCGCGCAGCGCGTCCTCGCCGAGTTCGAGCGGATGGAACGGCAGCGGGTAGGGCTCGTCGTCGGGCCAGCTCAGGTCCGGTTCGACCGGATACTGCCCGGCCCAGTAGGGCAGCTCGAACGCGTACGGCTCGCCGATGTTCTCCACGATGCCACTGTCCGGGGACAGGCTCAGCGACCTCACCAGCCGACCGTCCTCCCAGACCGCGAAGCACAGCCAGTCGACGGCGGAGTGCATCCCGTGCATGACGATCCGCCTGCCCGCACCTAGGGCGAGCAGGTGTTGCGGCAGCTCCGACGGCCGGTCGAGGACCAGCCGCCGGTCGCCGAAGATTTCCGCCCCGGCCAGCACGGCGACGTTGGTGACGTCGTCGGCCGGGTTGGTGTCGTCGAGGGTGGTCTCCTCGTCCCACTCGACCTGGTAGCCGGGGTGGATGCGCCGTACCGCCTGTTCGGCCTCCGCCCGTGCCGCGGGGACCGCGCCCAGCAGGGCTGGGCGCAGGTCCCCGTCGACGAATGCCAGTAACGCCGTCTTCGCACCCACCGCGACTCCCCACGCTCCACCGGACCGAGGTAACGCACCTTAGTGCGGTGGTCGGACGTTCAGCGCGACGCCGACACCCGCACCGGGTGCTCGGCCAGTTCCACCTGCACGGCGGCACCGGGGCCCAGGCCCGAGGCCTGGCGGGTGGCGAGGTCGGCCTTGATCCCGACGCCGCCCGGCAGCTCCACGAACAGCCGGGTGGTCGGCCCGAGGAACGACACCGTCACCACCCGCGCCGGTCCGTCGGCGGCCGCGCTGACCCGCACGTCCTCCGGCCGGATCAGCACGTCCACCGCGGCGTCGCCGGGCAGCTCGCCGATGACCGGCAGCTGCTGCCCGGCGACCTCGACCCGGCCTGATCCGGTCAGCCGTCCGGGAATGCGGTTCATGGTGCCGACGAACTCGGCCACGAACGCCGTCGCCGGGTGGTGGTACAGCTCGATCGGGGTGGCGCACTGCTCCAGCCGCCCGTCGCGCAGCACGGCGACCCGGTCGGCCATGGACAGCGCCTCCTCCTGGTCGTGCGTCACGAAGATCGTCGTGATGCCCAGGTTCTTCTGCAGCCGGGAGATCTCCTCCCGCAGGGTGAGCCGCACCTGCGCGTCCAGCGCCGACAGCGGCTCGTCCAGCAGCAGCACCCGCGGCTGCAAAGCCAGTGCCCGCGCGAGCGCGACCCGCTGCTGCTGGCCGCCGGAGAGCTGGTGCGGGAACCGGTCGCCCTGGGTCGGCAGGCCGACCATCGCCAGCAGCTCGTCGGCGCGGGCCCGACGGGTCGCCGCGTCGACCTTGCGGATACGCGGCCCGAACGCGACGTTGTCGCGCGCGGACAGGTTCGGGAACAGGCTGTACGACTGGAACACCATGCCCGCGTCACGCTTGTCGGCGGGCACCCCGACGATGTCGACGCCGTCGACGAGCACCTGGCCGGAGTCCGGGTGGTCGAAGCCCGCGACCATCCGCAGCGCGGTCGTCTTGCCGCAGCCCGACGGACCGAGCAGCGCGAGCAGCTCACCGGGGGCGACGGTGAGGTCGAGACCGTCCAGCGCCACGGTGCTGCCGAACGTCCGGCGCAGGGCCCGGAACTCGACGCCGGCGCCCGGCTTCGTCTGCGTGATGGTCATGGTCATTCCTCGCTCGCGGTTTTGGCCCGGGTGCCCGCGCTCGACAGCGCCAGCAGCAGCAACCAGGTGATCAGGAGGCTGAGCAGCGACACCGCGACGGACAGTCGCGCCTCGCTGCCGCTGACCTTGACGATCCACACCGGGAACGTCTCGAAGGTCAGGATCCGGGCGATGGTGTACTCCCCCAGCACCAGCGCCAGCGTCAGGAACGCGGCCCCGGCCAGTGAGCTGCGCAGGTTCGGCAGCAGCACCCGGACGAGCACCTGCCACCAGCTCGCTCCGCAGTTGCGGGCGGCCTCGGTCAGGGTGGGCACGTCGATGGCGCGCAGCCCCGAGTCGAGCGAGCGGAAGACGAACGGCAGCGCCAGCACCGTGTACGACAGCACGAGCGCGACCGGGAAGCGTTCGTCCTGCACGGCCAGGAAGGTCTGGTAGAGCGGGGTGTCGGACAGCCGTTCGGGGCCGAGTCGCAGGATGGAGCCGATCCCGGCGACGAACGCGATCGGCGGCACCACCAGCGGCAGGGTGCACAGCACCTCGATGACGCTGCCGAGCCGCCCCGGCCGCAGCCGGACCGCGACCATCGCGGGCACCACCAGAGCCAGCACCAGCACGATCGTGGCGACGGCCAGCAGCAGGGACAGCCCGAGGCCGTCGGTGAAGCCGGGCGCGCTGAGGATGTCCGCGTACGCCTGGCCGGTCAGGCCCTGCCCGGGCACGTCGACGGTGAACACGAACGACGCCACCAGCGGGGCGGCGAAGTAGAGCCCGAACACGGCGAGGACGAGGCCGTGCCAGACGCGGGTCCGGCGGGTCAGCGCAGCCATCGGGCGCTCCGTCGTTGCAGGGGCAGGTAGATGGCCATGACCAGCCCGGCCACGAGCACCATGTCCAGGGCCAGCGCGGACGCGACGCCCTCCTGGCCGATCAGGACGTTGCCCGACAGCGCGTCGGCGATCTGCAGCGTGACCAGGGGCAGCACGCTGCCGACCATGGCCGCGGCGGTGGCGTACGCGGCGAACGCGGTGCCGAACAGCAGCACGAAGCCGCCGAGCAGCGACGGGCCGAGCACGGGCAGGCCGATCAGCCGCCAGAACTGCCAGCCGGTGGCGCCGCAGTTGGCCGCGGCCTCCCGCCACTGCGGGCGCAGCCCGTCCAGTGCCGGGGCGATGACCAGGACCATCAGTGGGATGAGGAAGTACAGGTAGACCACGGCCAGTCCGGCCGGGGTGTACAGGCTCCAGCCGGCCTCGGTGAGGTGCAGCAGCTCGGTCATCACGCCGGAGATGCCCAGGGTGGCGATGAACGCGAAGGCCAGCGGCACGCCGCCGAAGTTGGCCAGCACGCCGGACGCGGTGACGACGAGGTTGCGCAGGCCGGGCAGGCGGCTGGCGACGACGGCCTGGGCCAGCAGCGTGCCGAGCACCACGCCGAGCGCTGCGGTGATCAGCGACAGGTTGATGCTGCTGGTGAGCGCGTCGAGGTAGGCGCCCCGCACGGACCGGGTCAGGTTGTCGGCGGTCAGCGTGGTCGTGTCAGTGGCGCGGTCGGTGACGGTGACCGCGCCGACGCCGACCGCCACCATCGGCAGCCCGAAGAAGACGGTGACGAACACCAGCAGCGGCAGCGCCGCCAGGGAAGCGGAGCTGCGGCGGGGGCGGGCCCCCGCCCGGCCGGACACCGCGGGGGCGGTGTCGGGCACGGACGGGGACACGGTCGTGGCGACGGTCGGCATCGTCAGCCGGCCAGGGCCTTGGCCCAGTTGGCGACCAGGTCGGCCTTGGCCTTGTCGTTCTGCGCGGGGGTCGGGAAGCTCGGCTCGCCGTCGACCTTCGGCAGCGCGGCGACCAGGTCGGCCTGCGCCGAACCATCGGTGATCATGCCGGGCAGCAGGACGGGGCGGGCGAAGCCCTTCAGCCACAGGTTCTGGCCCTCGGCGCTGTAGAGGAACTCCTCCCACAGCCGCGCGGCGGCGGGGTGCGGCGCGTCGAGGTTGATGGCCTGCGAGTAGAAGTTGGCGTACTTGCCGTCGGCGGGGATGGCGACCTTCCAGTCGAGGCCCTTGGCGGCGAACTGCTTGGCGTAGCCGGCGTTGAGGTAGTCCCAGTCCAGGCTGATCGGGGTCTCACCCTTCTCGACCGTGGCCGGGGTGGACTCGACGGGGATGAAGTTGCCGGACTTGTGCAGCGCGGCGAAGAAGTCGATGCCGGGCTGGATGTTGTCGAACGAGCCGCCGTTGGCCAGCGACGCGGCGTACACCGCGGCGATCGCCGAACCGGACTTGGTCGGGTTGCCGTTGAGGGCGACCTTGCCCTTGTACTCGGGCTTCTTCAGGTCGGCGAAGGTCTGCGGGCAGACCGCGATGCGCTTGGCGTCGCAGCCGATCGAGACGTAGCCGCCGTAGTCGTTGAACCAGCGGCCCTCGGCGTCCTTCTGCGAGGCCGGGATCTTGTCCCACGCGGCGACCTTGTACGGCGCGAACAGGCCCTCCTGCGCGCCGCTGATGGCGAACGCGACGCCGAGGTCGAGCACGTCAGGGGCACGGTCCTGGCCCTTGAGGGTCTTCACCGCGGTGATCTCGTCGGAGCTGGACCCGTCCGGGTTGTCGCTGTTGACCTTGATGCCGTACTTCTTGCTGAAGGTGTCGATGATCTCGCCGTAGTTGGCCCAGTCCGGCGGCAGCGTGATGACGTTGAGCTGGCCCTCCTTCTTGGCGGCGGCGATCAGGCCGTCCATGCCGCCGAAGTCGGACAGCGAGACGGCCTTGTCGGCGGCCACGCCGGCGGGGGTGGTGGGCGCCTCCTCCTTCGCGCCGCACGCGGCGGCGGCCAGGGCCGTGGTCAAGGACAGCGCCAGGACGGCGGCCACGCGGCCGGTCCGGCGGGAGAATACGGAGTGCATCTGCTGGTCTCCCAGGTGTGTCGGGTGTGCAGGCGAGCCCAGTAGGCACGCCGGGGGTGTCGGTGAGCTGAACTGCGTGACATCAATCCCCCGCGCCGGACTGAACAAGGCAGGCGACGTGCACGGATCGTGTGCGAAGTCACCGGCCGCGCGGCTCCCGGCGACGGCGCGGGGCCGCCGGGAACCGCCGGTCATGGCTGCCCGAGCAGCGCGGGCAGTTCGGCCACGGCGGCCAGCAGGTGGGTCGCGCCCGCGGCGGCCAGGTCCGCGCGGCCGTGCGCGCCGCCGAGCACCCCGGCGACGACACCCGCCCCGGCGCGGACGCCGCAGCCGATGTCGTTGACGCTGTCGCCGGCCACGGCGATCGCGCGCACGTCGTCGACGCCCAGCCGCAGCGCCGCGTGCAGCACCAGGTCCGGGTACGGCCGGCCGCGCAGCCCGTCGCCGGGCACCAGGGCCAGGTCGACCAGGTCACGCCAGCCCAGGGCGTCGATGATCGCGTCCTGGGTGGGCCGGGAGAACCCGGTCGTGAGCACGACCGCGACGCCGGCTTCGCGCAGTGCGGCGATCGCCTCCGCGGCCCCGGGCAGGGCGCTGACCTCGCCCGCGCCGACCAGGTCGGCGTAAGCCTGCTCGAATGCGGCGTTGGCGCGCTGGGCGGCCGCCTCGTCGCCGTCGAAGATCTCCCGGAACACCACGATCTTCGACATGCCCATGGTGCGGCGCACGACGATCAGCCCGGCGGCGTGCCCGCTGGTGCCGGGCTCGACGCCCTGCGCGGCCAGGGCCACCGAGGCGGCCCGTTCGACCAGGCCGCCGTCGCTGACGGTGGTGCCGGCCATGTCCAGGCAGGCCAGCCGGAGTCGGGGCAGTTCGGTCCAGGGGTGGTTCACGCGAAGGTCTCCTCTGCGATCGCCGGGGACAGGGTCATGCCCCGGCCGCCCGGTCCGGTCACGACGGTCACGCCCGGCGCGGGCTGCGCCCGGTGGTAGATGGCGTCGTCGGTGGTCTGCGAGTACACGCCCGCCCAGCGGCGCACGATCGGGGGCAGCGTCCGGCCGAGCAGCTGCTCGGCGACGGCCCGCACGTAGTCGTAGTACCGCTCGTCGACGTCGAAGGCGAAGGGTTCGGCGTACTCGTGGGTGTCGCCGATGGTCAGGCTGCCGTCGAGGCGCTGCACCAGCAGCAGCTGCATCTTGCCGGCCGCGGCGACCGGGGCCTGCGGCGGCAGCGCGGCAAGGGCGGGCGTCTGCCAGGCCGGGTAGTAGCGCAGCGAGTCACCGTCGGCCAGCGACGTGGTCAGCGGCTCGTCGAGCGGCGCGGTCTGCATCATCTGCAGGCGCACCCGCCGCAGCGGCGCGGCCGACAGGTGCGTGCCGGACAGTCCGGTGTGGGCGGCCCCGGTGCACTGCACGACGAGGTCGGCGTCATGGCGTACACCCAGGTGGTCGACGACCGACGGCCCGCCGGACAGCTCGCGGACCTCCCGGCCGGGCAGCCACCGGTAGCGGCCGGTGGCCGCGAGCGCGTCGCGCAGCGCCTGCGGCACCTGACGGGACTCCACGGCGGCGTCGCGCTCGCACAGCACGGCGGCCAGCAGCTCGCCGCGCACCGCCGGGTTGACCCGCCGGACCTCGTCCGCCTCCAGCAGCCGCAGGCCGCGCTCGGCGGCGTCGGGCCGGGCGCAGACCTCCTGCGCGACCGCCAGCTCGGCGGGGGTGCGCAGCACCGTCAGCGAGCCGTTGGCGCGGAAGCCTACGCCGGGCACGTCGCGGCCGATCTCCTCCCACAGCTGCCGGGCGCTCAGCGCCAGGTCCAGCTCGGGTCCGGTGGCCCGGCCGGAGACCCAGACCAGGCCGAAGTTGCGCACGCTCGCACCGCGCGTCCCGGCCTCGCGTTCGAGGTGGACGACCTCGTGGCCGCGCCGGACGGCGGACCGGGCCTGCATCAGCCCCAGGATGCCGCCGCCGACGATGATCACGCGCATGGTGCCGTCCTCCGAGAAGCTTGTGTAGACAACCTCGGCGCTGACTGTCCACGCGGGCGGTTGACGGAATGTGAACACCGGTTGCAGCCAGGAAGAAGGCTGCCGCAACGGGCAGCCGTCCTGTCTAGCCCGCCTTAGGATGTGCGGATGGACGTCCCGACCTACCTGGTGCTGGCCGACCGGCTCGAACGCGAGCTGTCCGCCGAACCCGCGGGCGCGCGCGTGCCGTCCGAACACGAGCTGGCCCGCCGGCACGCCGTGAACCGGCTGACCGCGCGGGCCGCGCTGGACGAGCTGGAGCAGCGGCGGGTCGTGCGCCGGCGGCGCGGCAGCGGCACGTTCGTGAGCCGCCGCTACGACATGACCGTCACACCACAGTCGGCGCTGAGCTGGTCACAGGTGGTCCGGGCGGCGGGCGGCAGCGCACGGGCCGAGGTCGTCGACGCCCCGGCGCAGGCCCCACCCGAGGACCTCGGCGACGGCGTGGACGTGCTGGTGCTGCACCGCGTCGGCTGGGTCGACGGGCAGCGGGCCCTGTGCAAGACCAGCTGGCTCGCCGGCGACCTCGTGCCCGGCCTGCACGAGGCCCTGCCCCGGCACGATTCCCTGTTCACCACCCTGGAGCAGGCCTACGGCCTGCGCCCGCGGCGGCACGCCCTGCGCGCCGAGATCACGGCCCCGCCACCGGCCGTCCGGGAGATCCTGGACCTGCCCCGCAACACCGAGGTCGTCTGGATCGCCAGCCGCACCGACAGCGAACGCACCGGCCGTGCCGTCGAGGTCACCCACTCCTGGCTGCGCGCCGACCTGTTCCGCCTGGTGGTCGACCTGCGGGCCTGACCGGGCCGCCCCGCGCCGCCCTGGCATGATCGCGCCCGTGACGACACGCGTAGCCCTCATCACCGGCAGCTCCCGAGGCCTGGGCCGGACGATCGCCCGGCGGCTGGCCCGCGACGGCATGGCCGTGGCCGTCAACGGCCGCCAGGAGAAGCCCCTCGCCGAGCTGGTCGACGAGATCCGCGCCGAAGGCGGCACCGCGGCCGCGTTCCCGGCGGACGTCACCGACGCCGATGACGTGACCCGGCTGGCCGATGCGATCACGTCGCAGCTCGGCCCGGTGGACGTGCTGGTGCTCAACGCCACCGGACCGCAGCCCGAGGCGCTGATCGCCGACGCCGACCGGGCGGCGTTCGAGGCGCAGCTGGCGTTCTTCGTACACAGTCCGGTGCTGCTCGGACGGGCGCTGACGCCCGGCATGACCGCGCGCGGCTACGGCCGCATCGTGCACGTCGACTCGGAGGTCGCCGACCGGCCGCAGCCGGGCTGGTCGGCGTACGCCACCGCGAAGAACGCGCAGATCGGCCTCGCCCGCGCCTGGGCGCGCGAGCTGGCCCCGCACGGCATCACGGTGAACAGTGTCGCGCCCGGGTGGATCCCGGTCGAGCGGCACGAGGGGTCCTCCGTGGACGGTTACCTGGCCACGGTGCCCGCGGGGCGGATGGGCACGCCGGAGGACATCGCGCACGTGGTCGCCTTCCTGGCCGGCGAGGGCGCGGGCTTCGTCACCGGGCAGCGCGTCG
Source organism: Catellatospora chokoriensis (assembly GCF_011297315.1). NCBI lineage: Bacteria > Bacillati > Actinomycetota > Actinomycetes > Micromonosporales > Micromonosporaceae > Catellatospora > Catellatospora chokoriensis. The sequence goes on along the minus strand of NZ_JAAOTI010000042.1, from coordinate 8,399 downwards.
TCGTCGACGGCGGCCGCAGCCTGCACGCGTGAGCCCGGCCGTGTCTCGGTAACGGCACCCGGTAGCCGGATTTGTCATAAAATCCGGTGATGTGGCCGCCGTGCGGACCGCAGCGCCGACCGGGTGCGCGGGCGGCGGGGGCACCGGGAGGCGAAATGGCTGCCACGGCCTCGACCGCCGCGGGCTCGGCGCACGAACTCGACCTGGCGTGCACGGTCAACGGCGAGCCGGTGCGGCTGCGCGTCGACACCCGCGAGTCACTGCTCGACGTGCTGCGCGAGCGGCTCGGCGTGACCGGCCCGAAGAAGGGCTGCGACCACGGCCAGTGCGGCGCGTGCACGGTGCACCTCGACGGCCGCCGGGTGGTGTCCTGCCTGACGCCCGCGGTGCAGGTGACCGGCGCCGACGTGACCACGGTCGAGGGCGTGGCCGGGCCCGACGGCGAGCTGCACCCGTTGCAGCAGGCGTTCATCGACCACGACGCCCTGCAGTGCGGCTACTGCACCCCGGGCCAGCTCATGTCCGGGCTGGCCTGCCTGGCCGAAGGGCACGCCGGGGACGACGACGAGGTGCGCGAGTACATGAGCGGCAATCTCTGCCGGTGCGGCGCGTACGCGGGCATCGTCGCCGCGGTCCGGGCCGTCGCCGAGCAGGGGCGCTGAGCCGTGCGCCCGTTCGCGTACACCAAGGTCGAGACCGTCGCCGAAGCCGTCGGCGCGCTGGCCGCGGCCGGTCCGCGGGCGCGGCTGCTGGCGGGCGGCACGACGCTGTACGACCTGATGAAGCTGGAGATCGAGACCCCGTCGGCGGTGGTGGACGTGCACCGGGTCGCCGACCTGGCCGGTTTCGACACCTCCGGCGACACCGAGCTGGTCTTCGGCGCGGGCGCGCGGATGGCCGACGTGGCCGAGGACGCCCGGCTGCGCGGCGACTACCCGGCGCTGTCGGAGTCGCTGTGGCGGGCGGCGTCGCAGCAGCTGCGCAACATGGCCACGCTCGGCGGGAACCTGCTGCAGCGCACCCGCTGCCCGTACTTCCGGGGCGGGGAGCCGTTCGCCTGCAACAAGCGCCGGCCGGGCAGCGGCTGCGCCGCGCAGGAAGGCCTCGACCGCTCGCACGCCCTGTTCGGCGGCAGCGAGCACTGCATCGCGGTGTATCCGGGCGACTGGGCCACGGCGCTGGTCGCGTTCGATGCCGAGGTGGACGTGCTCGGGCCGGGCGGGGCCCGCAGCCTGCCGCTGGCGCGGCTGCACCGCGAGCCCGGCGACACCCCGCACCACGAGCACACCCTCGAACCCGGCGAGATCATCACCGCGGTGCGGGTGCCGGTCACCCCGGCGGGCCGCGGGTCGGCCTACCTGAAGATCCGAGACCGGGAGTCGTACGCGTTCGCGCTGGTGTCCGCGGCGGTCGCGCTGACCCTCGACGGCGACGGCCGGGTCGGCCAGTGCCGCATCGCCGTCGGCGGCGTGGCCACCCGTCCGTGGCGGGTGCCCGCGGCCGAGCAGGCGCTGCGCGGCAACACGATCACCGAGGCGAGCGCCCGCGCCGCCGGGGAGGCCGCGTTCGCCGGCGCGCGGCCGGGCCGCGCCAACGCGTTCAAGATCGAGCTGGGTACGCGCACCGTCGCCGACGCGGTGCGCCTGGCCGGAAGCAGGGCGGCCGCATGAGCCCGCAGCCCGTGGACACCCGGGCCCAGGACACGCAGCCCGTCGACACCAGGCGCGTCGACGCCCGCGAGAAGGTCACCGGCGCCGCGCTGTACGCCACCGACCTGCACCCCGACCAGCTCGCCCACGCCACGCTCGCCACCGCGACCATCGGCCGCGGCCGCATCGCCGAACTGGACGTCTCCGCCGCCGCCGCGGTGCCCGGCGTCCTGCTCGTGCTCTCCCATCTCGACCACCTGGACCTGCAGTCCCCCGGGTTCGTGATGGGCGGCGGCTACGGCGTGCAGAGCCTGCAGCCGCTGCTCGACGACCGCATCGCCTACCGCGGCCAGGCCATCGCCCTGGTCGTCGCCGAAACGCTGACCGCGGCGACCGAGGCCGCGAACCTGGTACGCGCCCGCTACGAGACCGAGCCGTTCGCGGCCACCCTCGACTCCCCCGGCGTCGAGCGCATCGCCCAGCCCACGGCCATCCCGCTGCCGTTCCTGGCCGACATCGACGTCGGGGACGCCGAATCCGCGTACGCGGCCGCGCCGCTGCACGTCGACGCCACCTACGACCAGCCCGCGCAGCACCAGAACCCGATGGAGCTGATCGGCGCGACCGTCTGGTGGCGCGGCGACACCCTGGTCGTGCACGAGGGCACCCAGAGCGCCGGTGCCATCCGCCACGGGCTGGCCCAGCAGCTCGGCATCGACGCCGCGAACGTCGAAGTCGTCTCGCCGTACACCGGCGGCGGATTCGGGCAGAAGAACTCGCTCCAGATCCACATCGCTCCCCTGGCCGTGGCCGCCCGCAGGCTCGGCCGCCCGGTCCAGCTCGTCGTGTCGCGCGCGCAGCTGTTCCACCACACCAGCTTCCGGCCCGCGAGCCGGCACCGGATCCGGCTGGGCGCCGACGAGCACGGCCGCATGGTCGCCGCGATCCACGAGGTCGAGCACCAGACCTCCCGGCACGACCTGTTCCCGCTGATGTACAACGAGATCACCGCACGGCTGTACGGCATCCGCGACTTCCGCGGCCGGCAGACCTTCGCCCGCATGGACACCCAGACCCCCGGCTTCATGCGCGCCCCGTTCGAGCACCCGGCGGCGTTCGCGTTCGAGTCCGCCGTCGACGAGCTCGCCTACGCCGCCAACCGCGACCCGCTCGAATTCCGCCTCGCCAACGACACGACCGTCGACCCGGTCAGCGGCGAGCCGTTCTCGTCCCGCCACCTGGCCCAGTGCCTGCGCCGCGGCGCGAAGACGTTCGGCTGGAGCGCCCGCCGGCAGCGCCCGGCCAGCATGCGCGCCGAAGACGGCTCGCTGGTCGGCTGGGGCGTCGCGGTCGGCGCGTACCCGGCGTCGATCGTGCCCGCCACCTCGCACGTGGTCGCCGGCGCGGACGGCCGGGTCCGCGTCGAGGTCGACGGGCACGAGATGGGCCAGGGCATCCGGTCCACCATCGCCCTCCTGGTCGCCGACGACCTCGGCATCGACGTGCGGCACGTCGACATCGTCGTCGGCGACACCCGGGTCGCCACGCAGCACCTGACCGCCGGGTCCTGGGGCACCGCCTCCGCGCTCGGCGCGGTGCACGCGGCGCTGCGAGAACTGCGCAAGCAGCTCGGCGCGGACGTCGGCGGCCCGGTGGACGTCTCCGCCGCGGTCCGCGCGGCGAGCCGCGACACCGTCGAGGCTCGTGCCGCGACGCTCGGGCCGGGCCAGACGGAGCAGGACGCCGAGCGCGCCCGCCAGGGTCACCCCGTCATCGCCGGGCCGGAGTTCCCCGGATACAGCACGTTCAGCTGGATCGCCCACTTCGTCGAGGTGCGCGTCGAGCCGACGACCTGCCGCATCCGCGTGCCCCGCGTCGTCAGCGTCGCCGACTGCGGCCGGGTCGCCAGCCCCGTCACCGCCGCCAGCCAGGTGCGCGGCGGCATCGTCTGGGGCATCGGCGCGAGCCTGCGCGAAGCCGGCGAGGTCGACCCCCGCTACGGCGGCTTCCTCAACGCCAGCCTCGAGGAATACCCGGTGCCGGTCAACGCCGACATCGGCACCCTCGACGTCGACTTCATCGGCGAACCCGACCTGCGCTTCCACCCGGTCGGGGTGAAGGGCCTCGGCGAGGTCAGCATGGTCGGCGTCGCTGCGGCCGTCGCCAACGCCGTCTTCCACGCCACCGGCGTACGCCACCGCCGCCTGCCGATCCGCATCGAGGACGTGCTCGCCGGGGCGACCGCGTAGACCGACGTGCCCGCTGTGCGCCGCCTGTGATCACTGGACGTCGCCTGTACACAATCCACGCATCCCGGCACGGAACCGACACCGTCGCGTCCAGCTGCCAGGACTGTCGGAGGTTGCCTGGGCGCTTCGCCGAGGAAATCGCGTCAGCGTCGAAAGCTCACCGATCCCAAGGAGGCGAGCTTCCATGATGAAGTTCTCGAAGAAGACCCTGGTCACGGCCGGAGCAGCGGGTGTACTGGCGCTGGGCATCGCGGCGCCCGCCACGGCATGGGCGGCCGAAGGCAGCGGATCCACGTCCACCGCGACCTCGTCGCAAGGCAAGGACACGGGCGGCCAGCGGGCCGAGCATCAGCAGAAACTGGCCGAGGCCCTCGCCAAGGAACTCGGCGTCGACCAGGCCAAGGTCTCGGCCGCGCTGGAGAAGGTGCAGTCCCAGCTGCGCCACGACGGCAAGGCCCGTGACAAGACCGGCGACAAGACCGCCGACCGCGCGCAGCAGCTCAAGGACCGGCTGGCCGCGGCCGTCAAGGCCGGCAAGCTGACCCAGGTCGAAGCAGACGCGATCACCAAGGCGGCCGAGGCGGGCGTCCTCGGCGGCCACGGCCACGCACCGGACCGAGCCTCCTCCAGCGAGTCCGGCAAGTGACCCGGCGGGCGGCGTCCGGAGCACTCCGGACGCCGCCCGCTCGCGGTCAAGACGTGAGCACCGTGTGAGCGAACCAGCTCATGCCGCGCTAACAGGACATGCGGTGGGCTGTCCCCATGAACCACGTGCGCACCCCGCTCCCCCGACGATTCCGCCCGCGACGACATCCGCTCGGCCGCGGCCTCCGGCGGACGCCGAGCGGGCCCGGCGTCACCATCGCGTGCGCGTAAACGGTTCCGTGCCCATGGCTCGCGTACTCCTGATCGACGACCATCGCCCGGCCCGCGAAGGGCTGCGCCTGGCCCTGACCCGGCACGGCCATACCGTCGACACCGCCGACAGCGGCGAGCAGGGCCTCGCCCGGCTGCGCACGTTCGCCGCCCAGGTCGTCGTGCTCGACCTCGCACTGCCCGGCATGGACGGCTTCGACGTGTGCCGCCACCTGCGGGACGAAGGCGACCTGCCGATCATCGTGTTGACCGCCCGCGACGACGACATCGACGTCGTCGCCGCCCTGGAGGCGGGCGCCGACGACTACGTGGTCCAGCCGGTGCACGCCCGGATCGTCGAAGCACGCATCCGCGCGGTCCTGCGGCGTGCCTGCCGTACCTCGGGCAGATCGGCTCGGCCCGAGGGATCCGAGCAGCACGGCGCGCTGAGCATCAACCGGGCCTCGCTCTGCGTCGGCAAACACGGCCGGCGCGTCCGGCTCGCCCCGACCGAGATGCGGCTGCTGCTCACCCTGTCGGCCACACCCGGCCGCGTGCACAGCCGCCACCAGCTGCTCGAAGCCGTCTGGCAGCACGACTTCCTCGGCGACTCCCGCCTGGTCGACGCCTGCGTGCAACGCCTGCGCGCCAAGATCGAGGACGACACGACCACCCCGGTGTACGTGCAGACGGTCCGCGGCTTCGGCTACCGCTTCGGCCCCCTGTGAACCCACGCCCCGCCCCTTGATCCGACTTCCGACGGCCGGGGCCGCTCGGATTCGGGCATCGGCGAAGCGGACAGCGCCGTTTCTGGTCCCGCCTCGGCGATCTGGGTTGGTCCTGCTGGGGCGAGCCCAGCCCCGGCACGCCTGCGCGGCAGGTCGAACAGCCACGATGCGCCCAGGCCGAGCAGCACCCAGTGGATCAGCAGGCAGAGTGCGATAACCACGGCCGACAGCACCACCGGATAGCACAGCGCGGCGATGATCTGGCCGGTGAAGCCGAGGTTCGAGATCGGATCGTGCAGCGCCAGGTGCAGCAGGGCCAGCACCGGCATGTGGATCACGTAGATCGGCAGGGTGCGGCGTCCCAGTGCGGCGAGCGGGCCGCCGATGGCAGGGCTTCGGGAGAGGCGGGCGGCTGCGGTCACCCCGAACGCCACCGCGACGAGGCCGACGGCGAGCCATACGCCGGGCCAGCGCTGCGCACCCGCTGCGGCCATGGCGGCCAGCGCGGTCGCGTACGCGAGGAAGGAAAGCACGATCCGGCGACTGGTGACGGTCTCCGCCCAGCGCTCGATGACGGGCCGGAAATAGGCGCCCGCGAGGAAGAACACCAGGTTCTGGTACAGACCGCCGCGATCACCGGGAGTGGCGAGCACGCCCGCCGCGGTGATCGCCGACAGGGCTGCGGCGGCGGTGAGCACCACGGTGCGTGGCACCCGGTGCAGCGCTTTGGCGATGACGAAGTAGGCCGCGAGGGCGTAGAGGTACCACAGGTTCGACGGTGTGATGGTGAGCTGTTCCAGCAGGGCGAGGGCCGAGTCCGCACGGGCGGTGGCGAAGTCCGGCACGGCGCTGAGGAGCACGGTGTGGATCAGCAGCCAGGCGGCGTACAGGTAGAGGAACTTGGCGACGCGCGATCGTGCGGTCTGTCGCCAGGTCCGGGCCAGGGCGGTGGTCGCGAAGACACCGGAAATGGTGAAGAACAGGGGCATCCTCAGCGGGAGCAGCTGTTCCCCGAGAGTGCCCCAGGCACCGGGCAGGGGGATGCCGATGTGCCAATCCACCTGCAGGTAGTCCTTCATGACCACATGCCACAGCACGACGAGCACGATGCAGGCGCCTTTGGCGGTGTCCGCCCACAATGCGCGCGGTCGCGTCTGCGCTGTGATGGCTGATGGCGGAGTCTTTTCTGTTCGCACCGCCCGAAACTGCCAACGTGATGTCCGCGCCTGTCGCGCAAAGCGTCACGAGATCGTCACAAGTGTGACGTCGCCCAGGCCCGCTTGACGGGTCAGTCCCAGCCTGCGGTTGCTTCCGAAGACGGCAGCAAGCACCAACGTGCCTTGCGTTGCCCGTACGCGCCGTCCCGGATCGCCGCCGAAGGCGCGTGGAAGCGTTCGAAACGAGTACCGCCATCGTCGGTCGTTCTAGAGCATCCCTCCGTTGTCGATCGAACTCGAATACCCGGACGGAGCTATGTGATCTATATATGCGTGGATGATCGGCGGATGGGTCGGGCCGCGTGCGGTTGGGATCATGGCTGCGTGACAGGTGGGGTATCTGGGCGCAGTCGTCCGCTTCTGGTGTGGGTGCTGGCGGTGCTCGCAGGCCTCGCAACGTTAACGGGTCTGCTGCTGGGAGCTGCTACGAATGTCGTGACCGGACTGCTGCCGCCGGAGTGGGCCTGGGCCAGGGACTTTGGGGTCATGGGGTATGTCGCTGGCGGTTTGGCGGCATTGCTGGTGGTGCTAGCGGTGGCGGTGCAACGGTTGTCCTCCGTAGTGCCGGGGGCGGACGCTGCCGGATGGCCGCGGCAGTCTGGCGTGATCCCAGGGGAGGCGTTCGGATTTCAAGTGCGTGAGGTGGGTGCGCGCATATCGTCGGCACTCGCCCACGACGGCGACGTGGTGCTGTTCGGGCTGGGTGGGGCGGGCAAGTCACAGCTGGCGGCCTGGGCAGTGCGCCGCCTGTGGGGCTTGCGGTCCTGGCGTGGTCGGCGGTCGGTCGATTTGCTCGTATGGGTGGCCGCGTCATCGCGTGATGCGATCGTGGCGGCGTACGCGCAGGCTGCCCACGAGGTCGGTGTGGGTGGCACGGATGACAGCGAGAAGGCGGCGGGCAGGTTCCTGACGTGGCTGCAGGTGTCAGGTCGGCGATGGCTGGTCGTTCTCGACGGTTTGGATGATCTGGACGCTGTGCAGGGGTTGTGGCCGCCGCAGCAGCCAGCGGGCCGAGTCCTGGTGACTACGCGCCGGCGGGAGGCGTCGCTGGCAGCGCCTGGCCGCACGCAGATGGAGATCGGGATGTTTACCGCTGCCGAAGCACGCGGCTATCTGGTGGGCAAGGTGCCCGGTGCCGATCTGGCCGAGGTCGATGGGTTGGCTGCGGATCTGCGGTGGCTGCCGCTGGCGCTGGCGCACGCGGGTGCATTCATGGCCAACGAGAGGATGGATGTGGCTACGTATCGGAGGCTGCTGGGTGAGCGTGGCCGAAGGTTGTCGGAGTTGCTGGCCGACTCGGGACTGCCGGATGACTACGCGCGGCCGGTGTCGACGACGTTGTCGCTGTCGGTGGAAGAGGCTGACAAGCTGACGCCTGCCGGGTTGGCGCGACCGATGCTGTGGCTGCTGAGCGTGCTCGATCCTGACGGCGTACCGTGGGAGGTTGCGGCGACGGACGCGGTCTACCGGTGGCTGGCGACTTCCTGGGGTGGCGGGGCTGTAAACGAAGTTCAGGCGCGTGGGGCCGTGAACGCACTACGCCGGTTCAGCCTGGCCAGTGCCGACGAGCGGGTCTGAGGTTCCCCCGATAACCCGGAGACTTTCGATCATGGTCTGATAGACCCTGACCAGGAGGTTTTCGTGCCCGCCCCTCGCAAGTACCCGGACGAGCTGCGCCAGCGCGCTGTGCGGCTCTACCGG
>NZ_JAAOTI010000041.1:0-73163 GCF_011297315.1 Catellatospora chokoriensis | reverse complement strand
GCCGGTCCGGCGGGCGGGCCGTGCCGCCGCAGCAGCCGGCGCGGGGCGACGGCCCCGGTCCGGCGCCGGGCCCCCGGTCCCCCGCCGGACCGCAGGGCTACGAACCGCCGCGCCGTGGCGAGCCGCGCATCGGCGAGCCGCCCCGGCGCAATGTGCCCGGCGAGCCTCCCGGTGCCCGCAACGGCGCGCTGGCGCGTCCGCGCGGCGTCGAGGACCCTCCACCCACCATGCGGCGCGGATTCGCGCCTGGCGCCCCGCCAGCCGCCCCTCCTGGCGCCCCGCCCCGCCGCAACGTCACCGAGCCGCGGCAGCGCTCCGCGCCGCCCGCGACCCCGGTGTCTCCCGGCATCGCACCCGACCGTCCCGGCATGCCGCCGCGCACCGCGCCGAACCCGGCGATGCCGGTGCGGGTCGCGCCGCCGCCACCCACCCGGCCCACCATCGCGCCGCCGCCCCCGCCGCCCCTGTCTCCGGCGCGGCGCACCGGGCCGCGCCCGGCGGTGGCCGGCGAGCCCGTCGTGGCCGCCGGCTGGCAACGGCTGGCCGCGAATCAGAACATGTCCAGCCGCTGGAAGAAGGCGCTGAGCGTGCTCGGCGTGCTGGCCGTGCTGACCGTGTGCGGCGTCGGCTCGTTCCTCATGGTGCTGGACGAGAAGCAGGGCACCGGCGCGCAGGCCAACAGCTCGCCGCCGCCGACCGCCACCGCCGTCGACATCACCTCCCGCGAGGTCGACCCGAAGCCGCTCACCGCCAACGAGGTCTTCCCCGGCAAGCAGATCGTCATCGACCCGGCCAAGCCGACCGAGGTGTACGCGGTCATCAAGCCGCAGGTGCTCACCGACTGCCGGGCGGCCGCCAGCGGCGAGCTCAGCAAACTGATCACCGACCTGGGCTGCTCCCAGGTGGTGCGCGGCACGATGCGCTCACCCAACGGCGCCTACCTGGTCACCGGCGGCATCGTGAACCTGGACACGGTCGCCAACGCGGAGAAGGCGTACGAGGCGATCAAGCCGATCGTCGACAACGGCAAGGGGCGCTTCCTCGGCTACGCGCCCGACCGCCAGGCCAACAAGAGCATCACCAAGCCGCTGGCCCTGGCCTCGACCCATGCCGGCTGGAACATCCGCGGCCACTACCTGGTCTACTGCGTGATCGCCCGGTCCGACGGCGAGGAGATCCCGATCGGCGACCCGTTCGCCAAGCAGATCCTCTTCGACGTGATCGAGTTCTACCTGCGCGGCAAGGTCCTCGAAGACCGCGCCAGCGACCCCATCGCCCCCACGGGCGACCCGGCCCCCTCCGCCAGCTGACCCGAACAAAGGAAGGGCACCTTCTTAACGCTATGCGTTGTAGAAGGTGCCCTTCTTAACGCTCACCCAGCGGCGAGCTGCGCAGCTGCGGCCGTCAGGCCGGGTCGGCCGTACGCAGGCCCGCGGGCACGCCGCGCAGGTTGCGGGTCTGGTCCGCGCGGGCCGCGAACTCCGCCTCGTCCGGATAGCCCACGGCGATCAGGTTCAGCCCGTGCGGCGGGGCGACCAGCACATCGCTCACGCGCTCGGTGCGGCTCAGCAGGGACGCCGGCCAGCCCGGCTCCCGCCGGCCGTCGCCCACCGTCAGCATCGCCCCGACCAGGCTGCGCACCATCGACTGGCAGAACGCGTCGGCCTGCACCGTCGCCACCAGGATGCCGTCGGTTTCGCGCCGCCACGACATGGCGGTGATGTGCCGGATGGTGGTCGCGTGTTCCTTGCGCTTGCAGAACGCCGCGAAGTCGTGCTCCCCGCACAGCCCGGCCGCGGCCGCGTTGAGCCGGTCGAGGTCGAGCGGGCGCAGCCAGAACAGGGTGTCGTGGCGGCGCAGCGGGCTCGGGCCCGCCTCGGTGTCGGTCACCCGGTACTCGTAGCGCCGCCACAGCGCCGAGAAGCGCGCGTCGAACGCCGGCGGGACCTCCCGGGCCGACCACACCCGGACGTCCCCGGGCAGCAGCCCCGCCAGCCGGCGCACCAGCGTCGGGGCGAGCGCCAGCCAGCGCTCGTCGGGCAGGTCGACGTGGCACACCTGGCCGGTCGCGTGCACCCCGGCGTCGGTGCGCCCGGCCACCGTCAGCCCGCTCGGGTTGCCCGGCCCGAACACCTTCTCCAGCTCGGCGAGCAGGACTCCGGCGACGGTACGCCGACCCGGTTGCGCCGCCCAGCCGGAGAAGTCCGTGCCGTCGTAACCGACGTCCAGCCGTACCCGCGCCATCTCCCACTCCTCCTCTGCCGCCCGGGATCCGCCCCGCGACGGCGTGCACGCAGGCGTAGGCCCGCGGATACGGCGAAGCTCCCCTCCCGGCTGCGCGAGCAGCGGAAGAGGAGCTCCGACCGGATGAAACTCAGGCCTTGTCGGCAGCCTCGTCGGCGGCCTCGTCAGCCTCGCCGGACAGGACGGCGACCTTGTCCTCCTGAGCGGCCTTCTTGGCCTGGGCCTTGGCAGCCTTAGCCGGCGCCGCGGGCGCCGCCACCTCGAGCTCCTCGACCAGCTCGATGATCGCCATCGGAGCGGCGTCACCCTTGCGCGGGCCGGTCTTCACGATCCGGGTGTAGCCACCGGGACGGTTCGCGAAGCGCGGCGCGATCTGCTCGAACAGGGCCACGAAGGTGTCCCGCTCGCCGATCGTCTTGCGGACCTCGCGGCGAGCCGCCAGGTCGTCCCGCTTGGCCTTGGTGATGAGCCGCTCGGCCAGCGGGCGCAGCCGCTTGGCCTTGGTCTCGGTGGTGGTGATGCGGCCGTGCTTGAACAGCGCCGTGGCCAGGTTGGCCAGGATCAGCTGCTCGTGCGCGGGGCTGCCCCCGAGGCGGGGACCCTTGGTGGGCGTGGGCATTGGTGCTCCTTGATGTCTATCCGAGCTGCCGAGGCAGGTTCGGTTACAGCTGCTCGGTCTCGCGGTAGTCGTCAGTGTCGTAATCGGCGTCGCCGTAGGAGTCCACGACGTGGGCCGGGTCGAAGTTCGGAGCCGAGTCCTTCAGCCCCAGACCCATCCCGGCGAGCTTCATCTTCACCTCGTCGATGGACTTCTGCCCGAAGTTCCTTATGTCGAGCAGGTCCGCCTCGGTGCGCCCGATGAGCTCACCGACGGAGTTGATGCCCTCGCGCTTGAGGCAGTTGTAGGAGCGGACGGTGAGGTCCAGCTCCTCGATCGGCAGCGCCAGGTCGGCAGCGAGCTGCGCGTCCTGCGGCGACGGACCGATGTCGATGCCCTCGGCGGTCTCGTCCAGCTCACGGCAGAGGCCGAACAGCTCCACCAGGGTGGAACCGGCCGACGCCAGCGCGGTCCGCGGCGAGATGGACGCCTTCGACTCGACGTCGATGATCAGACGGTCGAAGTCGGTGCGCTGCTCGACACGGGTCGCCTCGACGCGGTACGTCACCTTGAGCACCGGCGAGTAGATCGAGTCGACCGGGATGCGGCCGATCTCGGCGCCGGCGTTCTTGTTCTGCGCCGCCGTGACGTAACCCCGGCCCCGCTCGACGGTCAGCTCCATGTCGAGCCGGCCCTTGCCGTTCAGGGTCGCGAGCTTGAGGTCCGGGTTGTGCACGGAGACTCCGGCCGGGGGCTGGATGTCGCCGGCGGTCACGTCGCCAGGACCCTGCTTGCGCAGGTACATGCTGACCGGCTCGTCGTGCTCCGACGAGACGCACAGATCCTTGACGTTCATGACCAGCTCGACCACGTCCTCCTTGACACCGGGGATCGTGGTGAACTCGTGCAGCACACCGTCGATCTTGATGCTGGTGACGGCCGCGCCCGGGATCGAGCTGAGCAGCGTACGACGCAGCGAGTTGCCGAGGGTGTAGCCGAACCCGGGCTCGAGCGGCTCGATGGTGAACCGGGAGCGGGTCTCGTTGATCGACTCTTCGGTGAGAGTCGGCCGCTGAGAGATAAGCACTGGGTGAACTCCTCTACGTTGGGCGCCCACTATTTGACGCCACGCGTAACGGCGGCCGGTGCGGCATGACGCCGCACCGGCCAGAGCACTACTACTTGGAGTAGAGCTCGACGATCAGCTGCTCCTGGACCTGGGTGTCGATCACCTGGCGGGCCGGAAGCGAGTGCACGAGGACCTTGAACTGGCTGGGGATGACCTCCAGCCAGGCCGGAACGCCGCGAGAGCCGGCCTCCGCCTGCGCCACCACGAACGGCGTGAGCTCGCGGGACTTGCCCCGGACCTCGACGATGTCGTGCTCGGTGACGCGGTACGACGGGATGTCGACCTTCTTGCCGTTGACCAGGAAGTGACCGTGCTTCACGACCTGACGGGCGTGGTCACGGGACTTGGCCAGGCCGGCCCGGTAGACCACGTTGTCGAGGCGCGACTCGAGGATCTGCAGCAGAACCTCACCCGTCTTGCCCGACTTGCGGTTGGCCTCTTCGTAGTAGCCGCGGAACTGCTTCTCCAGCACGCCGTAGATACGACGGGCCTTCTGCTTCTCACGAAGCTGCAGCAGGTACTCGGACTCCTTGGTGCGACCGCGGCCGTGCTGGCCGGGAGGGAAGGGGCGCGACTCGAACGGGCACTTGGGCCCATCGCACTTGCTGCCCTTGAGGAACAGCTTGACCTTCTCACGACGGCAACGGCGGCAGTCTGCGCCGGTGTAACGAGCCATTTGTCTATCTCCCCTTAGACCCGGCGACGCTTGGGCGGACGGCATCCGTTGTGCGGCTGCGGCGTGACGTCGGAGATCTGCCCGACCTCGAGACCGGCAGCGGTCAGCGAACGGATGGCGGTCTCACGGCCAGAGCCCGGACCCTTGACGAACACGTCGACCTTGCGCATGCCGTGCTCCATCGCGCGACGCGCGGCGGCCTCGGCGGCCAGCTGGGCGGCGAACGGAGTCGACTTGCGCGAGCCCTTGAAGCCGACCTGGCCGGCGGAGGCCCACGAGATCACAGCACCGGTCGGGTCCGTGATGGACACGATGGTGTTGTTGAACGTGCTCTTGATGTGCGCCTGCCCGTGGGAGACGTTCTTGCGTTCTTTGCGCCGGACCTTCTTTACTGCGGCCCCAGCGCGTGCCTTGGGTGGCATATCTTTATGCGCTCCTTCTAGATGCGATTGCTAACGGGACAGGCTTACTTCTTGCCGGCCTTCTTCTTGCCGGCCACGGTGCGCTTCGGGCCCTTGCGGGTACGAGCGTTCGTGCGAGTGCGCTGTCCACGGACAGGCAGGCCCTTGCGGTGCCGGATGCCCTCGTAGCAACCGATCTCCACCTTGCGGCGGATGTCAGCGGCGACCTCGCGGCGCAGGTCACCTTCAACCTTGAAGTTCGCTTCGATGTAGTCACGAAGCTGGACGACCTCTTCGTCGGAGAGGTCCTTCGCCCGCTTGTTCGGGTCGATGCCCGTGGCGGAGCACAGCTCCACCGAGCGGGTGCGGCCGATGCCGTAGATGTAGGTAAGCGCGATCTCCAGCCGCTTTTCGCGGGGAAGATCGACGCCGACGAGACGTGCCATTGCGGGCTGCTCCTCGTTGTTCGCGGAGGTCTGCGCCCGATCCATCCCCCATCTGCCCAGATGGGGCCCCGGCCTCCGACCGGGGGTTGATCCGCAGAGCTGTCCGACGAGTCGGAGCGTTCCCGCGGCTGGAACGAGCTATTGCTGGTGATGCTGCAACGACAGGCGTCGTCAGGAGCTGGAATCAGCCCTGGCGCTGCTTGTGGCGCGGGTCGTCACAAATGATCATGACCCGGCCGTGCCGGCGAATGACGCGGCACTTGTTGCAGATCTTCTTGACACTCGGCTTGACCTTCACGGCTCGCCTTTGCTGCTATTCCCGGCCCGCGCATGGTCGAGCCAGGGAAAGACGGACACGGACTCACCCCGGTGGAGTCAGTTCGATTACTTGTAGCGGTAGACGATCCGCCCGCGGGTGAGGTCGTACGGCGAGAGCTCGACGACGACCCGGTCCTCGGGCAGGATGCGAATGTAGTGCTGACGCATCTTGCCGCTGATGTGGGCCAAGACCTTGTGGCCGTTAGCGAGCTCGACCCGGAACATGGCGTTCGGGAGTGGCTCGATAACTCGGCCCTCGATCTCGATGGCCCCGTCCTTCTTCGGCATATCCTCCGCTACCTGACATAGGGTGAATGGGTCGGCTCACCTGGTCCATCACGACCCGGTGGAACCGGATCGCGCCAGCCGCGGTTCCGCCGGACCCCCGAAGCGCGGGGAGCATGGCGGAGTGGACGCGGTGCGCCGATTGGCCAGTCTACGCCCACCTCGGCATCGATACCAAACCACCCCCCGACCCCCGCGGCCGGGAGTGTCGGATCGCACACCCGCCCTGCCGCGGATCGGGATGCTCAGGCGGTGGCGGCGGTGGTGAGCAGGTCGCCGAGGCGGGCGCGGCCGCCGTCGGGGGCGGTGAGGACCCATACGCCGTCTTCGAACAGGCCGATGGAGTGCTCGACGTGCGCGGCGTGCGAGCCGTCGGTGGTGACCACGGTCCAGCCGTCGCTCAGCTCCACGGTGCGGGCCGAGCCCATCGTGATCATCGGTTCGATGGCCAGGGCCATCCCGGGGACCAGCTTCGGGCCGCGGCCCGGCCGGCCGTGGTTGTGGATGTGCGGGTCCTGGTGCATGGCGGTGCCGATGCCGTGGCCGCCGTATCCCTTGACGATGCCGTACTTGCGGGGCGCCTTGCGCACCGCCGACTCCACGGCCCACGAGATGTCGGTCAGGCGTCCATTGCCCGATCGCACGCCACGCGCCGCGGCGGCGATCCCGGCCCACATGGACTCCTCGGCCACCTCGGCCATGCGCAGCAGATCGGGCCGGGTCTCCCCGACGCCGACCGTGATCGCCGCGTCGCCGTGCCAGCCGTTCAGGATGGCGCCGCAGTCGATCGAGATCAGGTCGCCCTCGGCCAGCACGTGCTTGGGGTTCGGGATGGTGTGCACGATCTGCTCGTTCACCGACGAGCAGATCGTGCCCGGGAAGCCGTGGTAGCCCTTGAACGACGGGATCGCCCCGTGCGACCGGATCACGTCCTCGGCAACGGCGTCCAGCTCGGCGGTGCTGACCCCGGGCTTGACCGCCTCACGGGCCGCCGCCAGCGCCGCCGCCACCACGAGCCCGGCCGCACGCATCAGGTGCAGCTGCTCAGGCGTCTTGATCTCGATGTCCATGTGCTCGGCCATTGCCTTCCCCCACCGGCCCGGTCCTGCCGGGCGTTTCCTGCCCGGCGGGGACCGTCTGGCGCTTTTTCGCCTCACGACCGCGGGGTGAGCACTCCGCCGTCGCACGGACGGCGGCAGACCGCCGCCTGGGCGCGGGGCGAACCGTGACCGATCCGTCCGCGTCCGGCGAGTGCAGTGACTGACCCTCGCAGGCGCCGGCCCCACCGCCGAGCGCCAGGCAATGCTACGCGCTGAACGAGCGCAGCTCGTTGATGGCCCGCTCGGTGACGTCCTCCACTGGCCCGGTGGCGTCGATCCCGACGAGGCGGCCCTGCGCGCCGTAGTGGTCGACGAGGGGGGCGGTGTCGCGGGCGTACACCTTCAGGCGCTCCGCGATCGTCTCGGCCTTGTCGTCGTCGCGCTGGTAGAGCTCGCCGCCGCAGCGGTCGCAGAGGCCTTCCCGGCTCGACGCGTCGAACTCGATGTGCCAGATCTTGCCGCAGCCGTGGCAGGTGCGCCGGCCGGACAGGCGCCGGATGACCTCGTCGTTGTCGACGATGAGCTCCAGCACCAGGTCCAGGTTCGCGCCCGTGTCGGCGAGCATCTTGTCCAGCGCCACGGCCTGGGGCACGGTGCGCGGGAAGCCGTCGAGCAGGAAGCCGTCGGCGGCGTCGGGCTCGGCCAGGCGGCCGCGCACCATGTTGATGGTGACCTCGTCCGGCACCAGGCCGCCCGAGTCCATGTAGCGCTTGGCCTCCAGGCCCAGCGGGGTGCCCTGCGAGACGTTGGCCCGGAAGATGTCACCCGTCGAGATCTTCGGCACGGACAGGTGCGAGGCGATGAACTCCGCCTGCGTTCCCTTGCCCGCTCCCGGCGGACCCACCAGCACCAGCCTCATCACGACACCTCACTAAAACCGGCGAACCGGCGGCGCGAGAACGCGCCGCCGATCCGCTGCGCCCGCTGGCTCATCGAAGGAATCCCTCGTAGCTGCGCTGCATGAGCTGGCTCTCGATCTGCTTGACGGTCTCCAGACCCACACCCACCATGATCAGCACCGCGGTGCCACCGAACGGGAAGTTCTGGTAGCTCTGGGAGTCGAGCCAGATGAAGAACATGTTCGGCAGGATCGCGATGATGCCGAGGTAGAGCGCGCCCGGCAGGGTGATCCGGCTCAGGATGAAGTCGAGGTAGTCGGCGGTGGGCTTGCCCGGCCGGATACCCGGCACGAAGCCGCCGTACTTCTTCATGTTGTCCGCGATCTCGGTCGGGTTGAACGTGATCGAGACGTAGAAGTAGGTGAAGAAGATGATCATCAGGAAGTAGAGCAGGATGTAGCTCCACTTGCTGGGGTCGGTCAGGTAGTCGCGCAGCCAGAGCTGGACCTTGCCCGGGTTGTTCTGGTCCATGAACTGCAGGGCCAGCGTGGGCAGGTAGAGCAGCGAGGACGCGAAGATGACCGGGATGACACCCGCCTGGTTGACCTTCAGCGGGATGTAGGTCGAGGTGCCGCCGTACATCCGCCG
This sequence comes from Catellatospora chokoriensis, assembly GCF_011297315.1. Classification (NCBI taxonomy): domain Bacteria; kingdom Bacillati; phylum Actinomycetota; class Actinomycetes; order Micromonosporales; family Micromonosporaceae; genus Catellatospora; species Catellatospora chokoriensis. The sequence continues at coordinate 64,479 of NZ_JAAOTI010000041.1, read as the reverse complement.
GCCGACCATGCGCTTGGCGTACTGCACCGGGATGCGGCGCTGCGCCTGCTCGATGTACACCACCAGCGCGATGACCACGACGACGAGCGCCAGCACGCCGACGAAGCCCCACCAGCCCTTGGACTCCTTCAGCTGCCAGCCCTCACTGGGGAGGCGGGCGGCGATGGAGGTGAAGATGAGGACGGACATGCCGTTGCCCACGCCGCGGTCGGTGATGAGCTCACCGAGCCACATCACGACGCCGGTGCCGGCGGTCATGGTGACGACCAGCGCGGTCAGCGTGACCCACTGCGGCATCGGGGTGTTCGGCACGATCGGGAACGCGTCGCAGGCGCCCTGGAACAGCTGGCCGGAACGCGCCAGGGCCACGAAGGCCGAGGACTGCAGGACGGCGAGGCCCAGGGTCAGGTAACGCGTGTACTGGGTGATCTTCGCCTGGCCGGACTGGCCCTCCTTGCGGAGCTGCTCCAGACGCGGAATGACCACGGTGAGCAGCTGCAGGATGATCGACGCCGTGATGTACGGCATGATGCCGAGCGCGAAGACCGACAGGGACAGCAGAGCGCCGCCGGAGAAGAGGTTAAGGAGCGTGAAGACGCCGTTCTCGGCACCCGACTCCATGGCGGTGATGCACTTCTGCACGTTCCCGTACGAGACACCGGGGCTGGGCAGCGTGGCACCGAGGCGATAGAGCGCGATGATCCCGAGTGTGAACAGAATCTTCTTGCGCAGGTCAGGCGTCTTGAACGCACTGACAAAAGCGGAGAGCAACTTCTTCCTCCTGCGCGCGGCACCGGGGGCCGGTGGCTGTCGTGTAAGGGGCGTGACTGGTGACTTGGTTCGGCTGAGCCGCGACCATTACGGTCGGCCTTCACCGCGCCACGCGCAGTTTACGCGTAGCTGGGATCGGACTCTAACAGTCCCGACCCTCAATGGTCAGGTCTGCGCGGCACATATCTGTGCCAGCCTAGGCCCTGGCGGCGCTCGTGCCCAGTGGCAACGACCTGCGCCTTGCCTGCAGATGCCCGAAGCCGAGCGTGGCGCCCGACCTAAGTCGGTCGGGCGCCACGTCTGCGACTGTCGCTTACAGCTCCGTCACGGAGCCGCCGGCGGCTGCGATCTTCTCCTTGGCGGTGGCGCTGAAACCGTGCGCCGACACCTGGAGCTTCACGCCGCCGAGCTCGCCGGTGCCGAGCACCTTGACCGGGTGGCCCTTGCGGACGGCACCGGCCTCGGCCAGCTCCAGCGGGCCGACCTGGCCGCCGTTGGGGAACAGCTCGGCGAGCCGGTCCAGGTTCACGACCTGGAACACGACCTTGAACTTGTTCCGGAAGCCCTTCATCTTCGGAAGCCGCATGTGGATAGGCATCTGCCCACCCTCAAACGACGGCTTCACCTGGTAGCGGGCCTTCGTACCCTTGGTACCGCGACCGGCGGTCTTGCCCTTGGAACCCTCACCACGACCCACACGGGTCTTGGCGGTCTTGGCACCGGGCGCCGGGCGGAGGTGGTGGATCTTGATCGTCATTACTCAACCTCCTCGACCTTCACGAGGTGGCTGACCGCGAAGATCATGCCCCGAATCTCGGGACGGTCCTCTTTCACCACCACGTCGTTGATCCGCTTGAGCCCGAGCGAACGCAGCGACTCGCGCTGGTTGCGCTTGCGCCCGATGTCGGACCGCAACTGGGTGACCTTCAAACGTGCCATCGTTACGCACCCGCTCCCGCACGCGCGGCCAGCAGCGCGGCCGGCGCGACGTCCTCGACCGGCAGCCCACGGCGAGCCGCGATGGCCTCCGGGGACTCCAGCATCTTCAGCGCGGCGACCGTGGCGTGCACGATGTTGATCGGGTTCGAGGAGCCGAGGCTCTTCGACAGCACGTCGTGGATGCCCACGCACTCCAGCACGGCGCGAACCGGGCCGCCGGCGATGACACCGGTACCGGCGCTGGCCGGCTTGAGCAGCACCACACCGGCCGCCGCCTCACCCTGCACGGGGTGCGGGATGGTGGAGCCGATCCGGGGAACCCGGAAGAAGTGCTTCTTGGCCTCCTCGACGCCCTTGGCGATCGCCGCGGGCACCTCCTTGGCCTTGCCGTAGCCGACGCCCACGTTGCCCTCGCCGTCGCCGACGATCACCAGCGCGGTGAAGCTGAAGCGCCGACCGCCCTTGACGACCTTGGCAACACGGTTGATCGTGACGACCCGCTCGAGATGCGGGGTCTTCTCGACCGGCGCGTTGCCACGGCCGTCGCCGCGGCCACGGCGCTCGCGACCACCGCGGTCGCCGCCCTCACTGCTACCGGAACCCGTGCCCCGGCGTTGTGGTCCTGGCATTATCCCAGCCACCTTTCCTAGAACTCGAGTCCAGCGCCGCGCGCGGCTTCCGCCAGAGCCGCGATGCGGCCCGCGTAGCGGTTGCCACCGCGGTCGAAGACGACCTTGGTGATACCAGCGGCCTTCGCCCGGTCGGCGAGCAGAGCGCCCACCTTGCCGGCGATGGCGCTCTTGTCGCCCTCGGCGCCCTTGATCGAGGCATCCATGCTCGAGGCGGACACCACGGTGTGACCCTTGGTGTCATCCACGATCTGGACCCAGATGTGGCGGAGCGTGCGGTTGACGACCAGGCGGGGGCGCTCGGCAGTGCCGCTGAGGTTCCGGCGGATGCGGAAGTGCCGACGCGCCTTGCCGACGGCCCGCTTGGCGGCGACGCCGTTGCGGCGCTTGAGCAGCGTGGCGGTCACTTCTTACCTGCCTTTCCAGCCTTACCGGCCTTGCGGCGGATGACCTCGCCCTGGTACTTGACGCCCTTGCCCTTGTAGGGCTCCGGCGGGCGGATCTTCCGAATGTTGGCGGCGATCTCACCGACAAGCTGCTTGTCGATGCCCGAGATGTGGAACAGCGTCGGCCGCTCCACCGCGAAGGTGATGCCGGCCGGGGGGGCCACGACGACCGGGTGCGAGAAGCCGAGCGCGAACTCGAGCTCCGAACCCTTGGCGGTGACGCGGTAACCCGTACCGTTGATCTCCAGGCTCTTCTTGTAGCCCTCGGTGACGCCGACGATCATGTTGGCGACCAGGGTACGGGAGAGACCGTGCAGCTCCTTGGCACGACGCTCATCGTTCGGGCGGGTGACGAGCAGCTCGCCGCTCTCACCGCGCTCGGCGATGATCGGCTCGCTCAGCGTGTGCTGAAGCTCGCCCTTGGGGCCCTTGACCTTGACGGTCTGGCCATCGATGGTGATCTCGACGCCGGAAGGCACCGGGATCGGCTTACGTCCGATTCGCGACATTGCAGACCTTCCTCACCAGACGTAGGCGAGGACTTCCCCGCCCACCCCGCGCTTACGGGCCTGCCGGTCGGTGAGCAGCCCCTGAGACGTCGAAATAATCGCCACACCCAGACCGCCGAGAACACGCGGCAGCTCCGGGGACTTGGCGTAAACCCGCAGGCCGGGCTTGGAGACACGCCGGATGCCGGCCAGGCTCCGCTCCCGGTTCGGGCCGAACTTCAGTTCGACGATCAGGCTCTTGCCGACGGCACCCTCGGCGGGCTCCTCGACAGCCCAGGCGGCGATGTAGCCCTCGGCCTTGAGAACCTCGGCGACGTTCGCCTTGATCTTCGAGTAGGGCATCGCCACCCGGTCGTGGTACGCCTGGTTGGCGTTGCGCAGACGCGTGAGCATGTCTGCAATCGGGTCGGTCATCGTCATTGTTTATCAGCCTTTCTCGCCGCGGTTCCCGGTGTCACACCGGGCCTACGGCGAAGGGGAAGCCTTGGATTTACCAGGAAGCCTTGGACACGCCGGGCAGCTCACCCTTGTGAGCCATGTCCCGAACACAGACCCGGCAGAGCCCGAACTTGCGGTAGACGGCCTTCGGCCGGCCGCACTTCTGGCACCGGGTGTACGCGCGCACCGCGAACTTCGGCTTGGCCGCAGCCTTGATGATCAGCGCCTTCTTGGCCATGTGCTCAGTTCTCCTTGAACGGGAAGCCCAGGAGCTTGAGCAGCGCCCGGCCCTCATCGTCGGTCTTGGCAGTGGTCACCAGCGTGATGTCCATGCCGCGGACCGCGTCGATCCGGTCCTGGTCGATCTCGTGGAAGACCGACTGCTCGGTGAGACCGAAGGTGTAGTTGCCGTGACCGTCGAGCTTGCGCCCGTCCAGACCGCGGAAGTCGCGGATACGCGGCAGTGCGATCGACAGCAGCCGGTCCAGGAACTCCCACATCCGGTCGCCGCGCAGGGTCACCTTCGCGCCGATCGGCATACCCTCACGCAGCTTGAACTGCGCGATGGACTTGGTGGCCTTGCGGATCTGCGGCTTCTGGCCGGTGATCGCGGTGAGGTCCTTGACCGCACCGTCGATCTTCTTCGAGTCACGGGCCGCCTCGCCGACGCCCATGTTGACCACGATCTTCACCAGGCCCGGCACCTGCATCGGGTTGGCGAAGCCGAACTGCTCGCGCAGCTGGCCCGCAACCTCGGCGCGGTAACGCTCCTTGAGACGCGGCATGGTCTTGGTCTCGGTCGCCGTCGTCATCACAGCTCCTTGCCGGTACGACGGGAGACGCGGGTCTTCACGCCGTTCTCGTCGATCTTGTAGCCGACCCGGACGGGCTTGCCGTCCTCGACCACCATCACGTTGGAGACGTGGATCGGCGCCTCCTGGGTGATGATGCCGCCGGTCTTGGCGCCACGCTGGGTGGTGCGGATCTTCTCGTGCTTGGTGATCCGGTTAACGCCCTCGACCAGGATCTTCTCGGTCCGGGGGTAGGCCGCGATGACCGTACCCTCCTTGCCCTTGTCCTTGCCGGCGATGACCTTGACCTTGTCGCCCTTCTTGACCTTCATGGTCACAGCACCTCCGGGGCAAGGCTGATGATCTTCATGAAGCGCTTGTCCCGCAGCTCACGGCCAACCGGGCCGAAGATACGGGTTCCGCGCGGGTCCCCGCCGTCCTTGATGATGACGGCGGCGTTCTCGTCGAAGCGGATGTACGAGCCGTCGGGACGGCGCCGCTCCTTGACGGTGCGAACGATGACGGCCTTGACGACGTCACCCTTCTTCACACCGGCACCGGGGATGGCGTCCTTGACGGTGGCCACGATGACGTCGCCGATGCTCGCGTAGCGCCGACCCGAACCACCGAGAACGCGGATGCACAGAATCTCCCGGGCACCCGTGTTGTCGGCGACTCGCAGTCGCGACTCCTGCTGGATCACGTCAACTCCTGTATGTCTGCCGGTTCTCCGCCCGCCCGGTTTCGGGGGGACCCGCACTGCGCGGGCGGAGCCTGGCGGAACTCGAACCGCCCGGAACGCCCCACAGGGCGTCCCGGCCGGCTATCTGATCTTCGGCCGCTAGGCGGCCGGCGAACCTGCCGGAGGCAGGGTCACTTGGCCTTCTCGAGGATCTCCACGACCCGCCACCGCTTGGTGGCGGACAGCGGACGGGTCTCCATGAGCAGCACCCGGTCACCGATGCCGCACGCGTTCTGCTCGTCGTGCGCCTTCAGCTTGCTGCTACGGCGAAGAACCTTGCCGTACAGCGAGTGCTTGACCCGGTCCTCGACCGCCACGACGACGGTCTTGTCCATCTTGTCGCTGACGACCAGGCCCTCGCGTACCTTACGCCGGTTCCGGTCGACTGCGTTCTCGTTGGTCTCGCTCATGTTCCCTACGCCACCTCAGTAGGCGCGGCCGAGAGCCCCAGCTCACGCTCGCGCATGATCGTGTAGATCCGGGCGATCTCGCGACGGACCACATCCAGCCGACGGTTGTTGTCGAGCTGGCCGGTCGCACCCTGGACGCGGAGGTTGAACAGCTCCGCCTTGGCCTCCCGCAGCTTCGCGACCAGTTCCTCGGAGGAACTCTCGCGCAGCTCGGCTGCCTTGGTACCGGCTGCCATCACGCCTCACCCACTTCGCGCTTCACGATTCGGCACTTCATCGGGAGCTTGTGGATCGCGCGGCGCATGGCCTCACGAGCAATCTCCTCGTTCGGGAACGCCATCTCGAAGAGAACGCGTCCCGGCTTGACGTTCGCCACCCACCACTCGGGCGAGCCCTTGCCGGAACCCATGCGGGTCTCGGCGGGCTTCTTGGTCAGGGCCTGGTCCGGGAAGACCGTGATCCAGACCTTGCCACCACGCTTGATGTGACGGGTCATGGCGATACGCGCCGACTCGATCTGCCGGTTGGTGACGTACGCCGGCTCGAGCGCCTGGATGCCGAACTCGCCGAACACCACCCGGTTGCCGCCCTTGCTCCGACCGGAACGGTCGGGGTGGTGCGGCTTGCGGAAGCCATTCGGAGGCTTACGCGGCATCAGCATTGTTCAGCCCTCCTGCTCAACCGGTGCGGCCGGAGCCGCCTCGGCGTTGTCCTTGGTGAGCTCCGCGGCGGCCGCACGGCCGGCCTCGGTGCCTGCACCGGTCGTGCCGGTGGCACCCGAACGGCCACGGCGCGGTCGCTCGGACCGCTCGCCGCCACGGCCTTCACGGCGCTGGCGGCCCGGAGCCTCGGCCGGGGTCTCGCGACCCGGCACGGCGTCACCCTTGTAGATCCAAACCTTCACGCCGATACGGCCGAAGGTGGTACGGGCCTCGAAGAAGCCGTACTCGATGTTGGCGCGCAGCGTGTGCAGCGGCACGCGACCCTCACGGTAGAACTCCGTGCGGCTCATCTCGGCGCCGCCGAGGCGGCCCGAGACCTGGACACGGATGCCCTTGACCATCGGGTTCTTCATGGCCGACTGGATCGCCTTGCGCATCGCCCGGCGGAACGCCACGCGGCCCGAGAGCTGCTCGGCGATGCCCTGCGAGACCAGCTGAGCGTCCGACTCGGGGTTCTTGACCTCGAGGATGTTCAGCTGGACCTGCTTCTTGGTGAGCTTCTCGAGCTCGCCGCGCAGGCGCTCGGCCTCCGCACCCTTCCGGCCGATGACGATGCCCGGCCGGGCGGTGTGGATGTCGATGCGGACCTTGTCACGGGTGCGCTCGATCTCGACCTTCGAGATACCGGCGCGCTCGAGGCCCTTGGCCATCATGCGGCGGATCGCGACGTCCTCGCCGATGTAGTCCTTGTAGAGCTTGTCGGCGTACCAGCGGGACTTCCAGTCGGTCGAGATGCCGAGCCGGAACCCAATCGGGTGGACTTTCTGACCCATTACTTGGTCTCCTCCTGCTCGGCGGCCTCAACCTCGGGCTTCGCGGCGGCCTTGGTGGCCTTGGCCGGCGTCGCCTTCGCGGCGGCGGTGGCCTTGCGGACCGGCGCCTTCGGCGCGACTGCCTCCACCTCGACGGTGATGTGGCAGGTGCGCTTGCGGATCCGGTAAGCCCGGCCCTGCGCCCGCGGCCGGAACCGCTTCAGCGTCGGGCCCTCGTCCACGTAGGCAGCGCTGACCAGCAGCGCGTCCGGGTCGAGACGCTCGTTGTTCTCAGCGTTGGCGATAGCGCTGGCCAGCACCTTGTAGACCGGCTCGCTCGCCGCCTGCGGCGCGAACTGGAGCACCGTCAGTGCCTCCTTCGCGGGCAGACCGCGGACGAGGTTGACCACACGGCGCGCCTTGCTGGCGGACAGGCGCACGTGGCGGGCGACCGCACGGGCGCCCGGCGCGGCCTGCGCGTCATTCGTAGGCATCGTGTTTCCCCTAAATCCTTATTACGGTCCGCCGTCAGCGACGGCGACTCTTCCGGTCGTCCTTCTCGTGACCCTTGAACGTGCGGGTCAGCGCGAACTCGCCGAGCTTGTGCCCGACCATCGCCTCCGACACGAACACCGGGACGTGCTTGCGCCCGTCGTGCACGGCGATCGTGTGGCCCAGCATGTCCGGGATGATCGTCGAACGCCGCGACCAGGTCTTGATGACGTTCTTGGTGCCCTTTTCGTTCTGCACTTCCACCTTCTTGAGCAGGTGGTCGTCGATGAAGGGGCCCTTCTTCAGGCTGCGAGGCATCTGTCAGCTCTCCCTATTACCCGCGCTTGCGGGTGGCGTAGCGGCGGCGGACGATCAGCTTGTCGCTCGCCTGGCCCTTGCGGCGGGTACGACCCTCGGGCTTACCAGCCGGGTTCACCGGGTGGCGACCACCGGAGGTCTTACCCTCACCACCACCGTGCGGGTGGTCGACCGGGTTCATGGCGACACCACGGACGGTCGGGCGCTTGCCCTTCCACCGCATACGACCGGCCTTGCCCCAGTTGATGTTCGACTGCTCGGCATTGCCGATCTCGCCGACCGTCGCGCGGCAGCGGACGTCCACCTTGCGGATCTCGCCAGAAGGCATACGCAGCGTGGCGTAGTCCTCCTCGCGGCCCAGCAGCTGGACGCCGACGCCGGCCGAGCGGGCCAGCTTGGCGCCGCCGCCCGGACGCAGCTCCACGCAGTGCACGGTCGTACCGACCGGGATGTTGCGCAGCGGCAGGTTGTTGCCCGGCTTGATGTCCGCGCCGGGACCCGACTCGACCGGGTCGCCCTGCTTCAGGTCCTTCGGCGCGACGATGTAGCGCTTCTCGCCGTCGACGTAGTGCAGCAGCGCGATGCGCGCGGTGCGGTTGGGGTCGTACTCGATGTGCGCGACCTTGGCCGGCACGCCGTCCTTGTCCACCCGCTTGAAGTCGATCAGCCGGTACTGACGCTTGTGGCCGCCGCCCTGGTGCCGCGTGGTGATGCGGCCGTGAACGTTACGACCGCCCTTCTTCGGCAGCGGAACGACGAGCGACTTCTCCGGCGTCGACCGGGTGACCTCGGTGAAGTCGGCGACGCTGGAGCCACGGCGACCGGGCGTCGTCGGCTTGTACTTACGGATACCCATTGTCTTATACCCCTCAGCTCACCGGTCCGCCGAAGGCCTCGATGCGGTCGCCTTCGGCGAGCTTCACCATCGCGCGCTTCGTCGCCTTGCGCTGACCCCAGCCGGTGCGGGTGCGCTTGCGCTTGCCCTCACGGTTGAGCGTGTTCACCGTCAGCACCCGAACATTGAAGATCTGCTGAATAGCGATCTTGATTTCGGTCTTGTTCGCGTCCGGGTGCACCAGGAAGGTGTACCAGTTGCGGTTGAGCTCGCCGTAGCTCTTCTCCGAGACCACCGGAGCGACGATGATGTCGCGCGGGTCGGCAATCGTCGTCACTTGGAACCCTCCTCAGCGGGCACGCCCAGGAACTCCTCGAGCGCCTCGGTGGTGAAGACCACCGCGTCGCTGACGAGCACGTCGTACGTGTTGAGCTGCCCGGCCTCGATCAGGTGCACCTGCGGCAGGTTGCGCAGGCTCACCCAGTTGACCTCGTCGTTGGCGCCGAGCACGACCAGCACGCGCGGAGCGTCGCCCGCGACCTTCTGGATCGTGGCCAGGGCGGCCTTCGTCGACGGCGTCTCGCCGGCCACGAACGCGTCGACCACGTGCAGCAGGCCGTTGCGGGCCCGGTCCGACAGGGCACCGCGCAGGGCGGCGGCCTTCATCTTCTTCGGGGTCCGCTGGCTGTAGTCACGCGGCACCGGGCCGTGGACGACGCCACCGCCGGCGAACTGCGGCGCGCGGATCGAGCCCTGGCGGGCGCGACCGGTGCCCTTCTGCTTGTACGGCTTCTTGCCGCCACCGGCGACCTCGCCGCGGCTCTTCGCCTTGTGCGTGCCCTGGCGCGCGGCGGCCAGCTGGGCCACCACGACCTGGTGCATCAGCGAGATGTTCGCCTGCACGTCGAAGATTTCAGCGGGCAGCTCGACCGAGCCGGCCTTGGCGCCCTCAGCGCTGATCACGTCAACCGTGGTCACTTCGAGGCACCACCCTTCTTCTTCGTCTTCGCGGCGCTGCGAACGAGCACCAGCGCACCCTTGGGGCCCGGGATGGCGCCCTTCACGAGCAGCAGGTTGTTCTCGAGGTCCACGGCGTGCACGGTGAGGCCGGGCGCGGTGTAGCGCACGCCACCCATGCGGCCCGCCATGCGGACGCCCTTGAACACGCGACCCGGCGTGGCGCACGCGCCGATCGAACCGGGCGAGCGGTGCTTGCGCTCGACGCCGTGGCTGGCCTTGAGGCCGTGGAAGCCGTGGCGCTTCATGACACCGGCGAAGCCCTTGCCCTTGGTCTTGCCGGTCACGTCGATGGCCTGTCCGGCCGCGAACGTGTCGACGGTGACCTCCTGGCCGAGCTCGTACGAGTCCGCGTCAGTGGTGCGCAGCTCGACGATGTGCCGGCGGGGGGCGACGTTCGCCTTGGCGAAGTGGCCCGCCTTGGGCTGGCTCACCTTGCGCGGGTTGATCGCGCCGAAAGCCAGCTGAACGGCCTGGTAGCCGTCCTTCTCAGTGGTACGAACCTGGGTGACGACGCACGGGCCGGCCTGCACCACGGTCACGGGGACGACTTTGTTGTTGTCCCAGACCTGAGTCATGCCGAGCTTGGCGCCCAGGATGCCCTTAACTTGCCTGTCCATCAGTCCGGTCCCTACAGCTTGATCTCGATGTCGACGCCAGCCGGCAGATCGAGTCGCATGAGCGAGTCGACCGTCTTCGGGGTCGGGTCGATGATGTCGATCAGACGCTTGTGCGTGCGCATCTCGAAGTGCTCGCGCGAGTCCTTGTACTTGTGCGGCGAACGGATCACGCAGAAACGGTTGATCTCCGTGGGCAGTGGCACCGGCCCTGCGACCTGCGCACCCGTACGGGTCACCGTCTCGACGATCTTCCGTGCCGAGGAATCGACGACCTCGTGGTCGTAGGCCTTGAGCCGGATGCGGATCTTCTGTCCCGCCATGGTGGCTTCTGTTTCCTTCTCTCAAGCCGCTACCTGCGGCGGCAGACGGTGGGGCCTGCCCCCTGTCCGACCCCCGCGGTCGGGCGTGTCGCGCGCTGAACCAGACTGATTCCCTATTAAAAGGTCATTTGCCTTGGCTCAACGGGCATCACGCCCGATCACAGGAGCTTCACGTCAGAGGCCCGAAGACCCCCCACGCCACGCGGCGGCACACCCGGTGCAACTTGAACTGCTCTGGGCGCGACCGCTCGCAACGCAACCTGTTCATTATGCCGTATCGGGTACGGCATTGTGAAATCAGGGTGCCGGGGCTCACTAAAACAGGCCCGACCTGCGTACACGTAAAGTGCGGGCGCCCCGCCCGAGAGCGGGGCGCCCGCCTAGATCACTTGGTGATCTTGGTGACTCGGCCGGCACCGACCGTGCGGCCACCCTCGCGGATCGCGAAGCGGAGGGTCTCCTCCATGGCGATCGGCTGGATGAGCTTCACGGACATCTCGACGTTGTCGCCGGGCATGACCATCTCGGTGCCCTCGGGCAGCGTGACGACACCGGTGACGTCGGTGGTGCGGAAGTAGAACTGCGGCCGGTAGTTCTGGAAGAACGGGGTGTGACGGCCACCCTCCTCCTTGGAGAGGATGTAGACCGACGCCTCGAACTCCGTGTGCGGGGTGGTCGTGCCGGGCTTGACCACGACCATGCCGCGCTCGACGTCCTCGCGCTTGATGCCACGCAGCAGCAGACCGACGTTCTCACCCGCGCGGGCCTCGTCGAGCAGCTTGCGGAACATCTCGATGCCGGTGCAGGTGGTCTTCATCGACTTCTCGCGAATACCGACGATCTCGACCTCCTCGTTCGGCTTGAGGATGCCGCGCTCGGCGCGACCGGTGACGACGGTGCCACGACCGGTGATCGTGAAAACGTCCTCGATCGGCATGAGGAACGGCTTGTCGACCTCACGCTCGGGCTGCGGGATCGCGGAGTCGACCGCGTCCATCAGGCCCATGAGCGCCTCGGACCACTTCGGGTCGCCCTCGAGCGCCTTCAGCGCGGAGACCCGCACGACCGGCAGGTCGTCACCCGGGTACTCCTGGTTCGACAGCAGCTCGCGGATCTCGAGCTCGACCAGCTCCAGCAGCTCCTCATCGTCAACCATGTCGCTCTTGTTGAGCGCCACGACGATGTAGGGCACGCCGACCTGGCGGGCCAGCAGCACGTGCTCGCGGGTCTGCGGCATCGGGCCGTCGGTGGCGGCGACCACCAGGATGGCGCCGTCCATCTGGGCGGCACCGGTGATCATGTTCTTGATGTAGTCAGCGTGACCCGGGCAGTCAACGTGCGCGTAGTGCCGGTTCTCCGTCTGGTACTCGACGTGCGCGATGGAGATCGTGATACCACGAGCCTTCTCCTCCGGCGCCTTGTCGATCTCGTCGAACGGGGTGTACGGGTTGAGTGCCGGGAACTTGTCGTGCAGGACCTTAGTGATGGCCGCCGTCAGCGTCGTCTTACCGTGGTCGATGTGACCAATGGTGCCGATGTTGACGTGCGGCTTAGTCCGCTCGAACTTCGCCTTCGCCACTGGTGTCCTCCTGTGGACTGTTGGTTCGTTCGCCCGACGGCGCCGACTGGCGCTTAGGACCTTTGCCCGCCGGGGTCGCCGGCGCTTCCTTGCTGTGCTGAGACCTGGAGAACTCAGCCGTGGTGAGGCCGGCTCGCGCCGACCTCACCACCGCGGTCACTCTCCGGTGGCCTTAGCGATGATCTCCTTCGCCACGTTCGCGGGAACCTCGGCGTAGGAGTCGAATACCATGCTGTAGCTAGCCCGGCCCTGCGTCTTCGACCGCAGGTCGCCGACGTAGCCGAACATCTCCGACAGCGGCACCAGAGCGCGCACGACGCGGGCGCCGCTACGCTCCTCCATCGCCTGGATGATGCCACGGCGGGAGTTCAGGTCGCCGATGACGTCACCCATGTTGTCCTCGGGGGTGACGACCTCGACTGCCATCATCGGCTCGAGGATCGCCGGGTCGGCCTTGCGGGCCGCTTCCTTCAGCGCCATCGAACCGGCGATCTTGAACGCCATTTCCGACGAGTCGACCTCGTGGTACTTACCGTCGAGCAGCGTCAGCTTGACACCGACCAGCGGGTACCCGGCCAGCACGCCGTACTGCATCGCGTCCTGGGCACCGGCGTCGATCGAAGGGATGTACTCCTTCGGGATGCGGCCACCGGTGACGGCGTTGACGAACTCGTACTGCGCCGGGGCGTCCAGCGGCAGCGGCGAGAGGCCGATGATGACGCTCGCGTACTGACCCGAGCCACCAGTCTGCTTCTTGTGGGTGAACTCGAGCTTGTCCACCGTGCGGCGGATCGTCTCGCGGTACGCCACCTGCGGCTTGCCGACGTTGGCCTCGACGTTGAACTCGCGCTTCATGCGGTCGACGAGGATCTCCAGGTGGAGCTCGCCCATGCCGGAGATGACCGTCTGACCGGTCTCCTCGTCCAGCTTCACGCGGAAGGTCGGGTCCTCCTCGGCGAGCTTCTGGATGGCGACACCCAGCTTCTCCTGGTCGGCCTTCGTCTTCGGCTCGATCGCCACCGAGATGACCGGGTCCGGGAAGGTCATGGACTCCAGGATCACCGGGTGCGCCGGGTCGGACAGCGTGTCACCGGTGGTGGTCTGCTTGAGACCCTGCACGGCGATGATGTCGCCCGCGAACGCCTGGGGGCGCTCCTCGCGCTTGTTGGCGTGCATCTGGTAGATCTTCCCGACCCGCTCCTTGCGGTCCTTGGTCGAGTTGATCACCGCGGTGCCCGAGTCGAGCGTGCCCGAGTAGACGCGCACGTAGGTCAGCTTGCCCAGGTGCTTGTCAGTCTGGATCTTGAAGGCGAGGCCGGAGAACGGCTCGCTCGAGTCGGCGTGCCGCTCGGCCGGGGTCTCCCCGTCCATCAGCGTGCCGTCGATGGCCGGGATGTCCAGCGGCGACGGCAGGAAGTCGACGACCGCGTCCAGCATCGGCTGCACGCCCTTGTTCTTGAAGGCGGAGCCGCAGACGACCGGGTTCAGCTTGCCGGCGATCGTGGCGCGACGGATCGCGGCCTTGAGCTCGTCGACGGTGAACTCGCCACCCTCGAGGTAGCTCTCCATGATCGCGTCGTCCGCCTCGGACAGGGTCTCGAGCAGCTTGGTACGCCACTCGTCGGCCTGCTCGACGAGGTTCGCCGGGATCTCCTCGATCGCGTAGTCCTCACCCTTCTGGGTCTCGCCGCGCCAGGTCAGCGCGCGCATGCCCAGCAGGTCCACGACACCGATGTGGTCGCCCTCGAGACCGATCGGGATCTGCAGCACCAGCGGGGTGGCGTTGAGACGGGTGATCATCATGTCGACGCAGCGGAAGAAGTCCGCACCGGTGCGGTCCAGCTTGTTGACGAAGCACATACGCGGCACGTTGTACTTGTCGGCCTGGCGCCACACGTTCTCGGTCTGCGGCTCCACACCGGCGACACCGTCGTAGACCGCGACGGCGCCGTCGAGCACGCGCAGCGAACGCTCCACCTCGACGGTGAAGTCGACGTGGCCGGGCGTGTCGATGATCTGGATCGTGTGGCCCTTCCACTCACACTTGGTGGCAGCGGAGGTGATGGTGATACCACGCTCCTGCTCCTGCTCCATCCAGTCCATGACGGCAGCGCCCTCGTGAACCTCACCGATCTTGTGCGTGATACCGGTGTAGAACAGGATCCGCTCGGTGGTGGTGGTCTTACCGGCGTCGATGTGCGCCATGATGCCGATGTTGCGGGTCTTGGCGAGGGCGGCGTCTACGGCGGCCACTTCACGATCCTTTCGGAGTGGGACTCAGTCCCGGAAAGTCAAGGTTGTGGAGCCGGAACCGACGGATCGGCCCGGCTCCACGTTGTTCACCAGCGGTAGTGCGCGAAGGCCTTGTTGGACTCGGCCATCTTGTGCGTGTCCTCGCGACGCTTGACAGCGGCGCCCAGACCGTTGCTGGCGTCGAGCAGCTCGTTCATGAGGCGCTCGATCATCGTCTTCTCGCGGCGAGCGCGGGAGTACGTCACCAGCCAGCGCAGACCCAGCGTGGTCGCGCGGACCGGGCGGACCTCCACCGGCACCTGGTAGGTCGCGCCACCGACACGGCGGCTGCGGACCTCGAGGGTCGGCTTCACGTTGTCCATGGCGCGCTTGAGCGTCACCACGGGGTCGGTGCCGGTCTTCTCGCGGCAGCCCTCGAGCGCGCCGTACACGACACGCTCGGCCAGCTGGCGCTTGCCGGCCAGCAGAATCTTGTTGACCAGCTGGGTGACCAGCGGCGAGTTGTACACCGGGTCAGCGGCCAGCGGCCGACGCGGAGCGGGGCCCTTACGAGGCATTACTTCTTCCCTTCCTTGACCAGCTTCGCGCCGTAGCGGCTACGCGCCTGCTTGCGGTTGCGGACACCCTGGGTGTCGAGCGAGCCGCGAATGATCTTGTAGCGCACGCCGGGCAGGTCCTTCACACGGCCGCCGCGGACGAGCACGATCGAGTGCTCCTGCAGGTTGTGGCCGACACCCGGGATGTACGCGGTGACCTCGATCTGGCTGCTCAGCTTGACGCGAGCGACCTTCCGCAGTGCCGAGTTCGGCTTCTTGGGCGTCGTGGTGTACACACGCGTGCACACACCGCGCCGCTGGGGGCTCCCCTTCAGCGCCGGCGTCTTGGTCTTGCTCGTCTTCGCCTGGCGGCCCTTGCGGACCAGCTGCTGGATTGTGGGCACCGGTGTTCTCCGCTCCCTTTTGCTTCCTCTCCGTGGCTTCCCGCCGCGGAAACTTATGTGTGGCCGTGGCCGCGAATGCGGCCCGAACTGCTGCGATCGGCGCTGTCTCGGAGTGATCCGCGACAAGTGCCGACCCCCGCGGTCGGGCGTGTCGTCCGGCGCACGGGCCCGGCGGCTCGATTTCTCGAGCTGTCGGAGTCTGTCGTTGTCGTGGTGCTACGGGCCGTCCGACCAGTGGTCGGACTTCGCCCGCGTCGGCGCACGCACGAGGGGCCCGGGCAAGCCCGGGCACGAGGGGAAAGAGTACCGAACCGATGGCCCACTGGTCAAAACGGGGTGACCCGACCCCTCGTCGATGCGAGGCAACCAGTCGTTCCGAGCGACCAGCCCGCCGTCAGTGCGAACTCCGACAGCCAGTCTACCTCTTCGATTCCCAGGGCCCGAACGGGATACCGCACCGTGAGGTAGCTCGCACCGGCAGACCCAGCGGCGAACGGCTGCGCAGCGCAGCGGAGCGGCCGCCGAGCCGGCTCAGCGGGAGCTGAGCACGATCGCGGTGAGCAGACCCACCGCGGCCAGCAGCAGGCCCACCGCGCCGCACACCAGGCCGGCGATCGCCACCCCGCGGCCGGTCATGTTGCCCGCCGCCAACCGGATCTGGCGCATCCCGAGCCAGCCGAGCAGCACACCCGCCGCGCCGAGCAGGATCGCCAGCGCCGCGAACGCGCCGGCGACCAGCCCGCCCCAGCCCTGCTGCGCGCCTGCCACGCCGAAGCACCACACCACCAGCGACACCAGGATCGAGCCGACCCCGACCACCAGCGCGCTGGCCGCCACGCCCGAGGCGGTCTTCGGCGCGCCCAGCACCGCCAACCCGTACGGCGTGCCCGGCACGACCTCGACCCGCACCGGCGGCGGGTAGTTCACCGGCTGCGGCCCGGTCACGGCCTGCGCGGCCGGCCCCGGCACCGAAGGGGGCTGCGGACCCGCCGGGACCGTCACCGGCCACTGCGGCTGCGGCACGGGCGGCTGCTGGCCCGACGGCACGGACGGCCACTGCGGCGCCGGAGGCTGCTGGTAGGTCACGCCGCCGATCCTGCCACGTCCCGGCCACCGCCCGCCCGCCGCCACCGACCGGCCCATGATCTGTTTTCGTGGACGCCGGACGCTGCTCTGGCAACCTCCAGCGTCCACAAGAACAGATCATGCGGGCGACAGCCGCCATCCACCGCAACGATCATGGAGTTGTGCTTACGCCACGCCGTCGAACCCTGCCTTAAGTTCATGATCAACCAGACGGGAGTAGTCCGAGGCCGGGGCGGGTCAGTCGACGGTGGGCGGGAAGTCCTGGGTGCCGAAGTGCACCCCGCGCAGGAACAGCCACACGGTCAGCGCGACCAGGCTCAGGCCGGCCAGTGCCAGGCCGAGCCAGGCCAGCCGCTCCGCCCAGCGCACCCGGCCCGCGCCGGTGCGCCAGCCCTCGCCCGTACGCAGCTCCTCGCGGGCCTGGCGGGCCAGGGCCAGGGCGATCGTGGCGGGCACGATCCCACCCACGGCCGGGCCGGTCACCGCGGCCAACAGGCCGAGCCCGAACGCGGCGGTGGCCTTGCTGTCGGCGACCGGCTCCGGATCGGCCGGATCCCGGTCGGCCCCGGACACGAAAACGGCGTCCCCCATGCCGTGTAAACGACACGGGGGACGCCGTGATCTCACTTCAAGCGATTACCGGTACGACCCGAAGTCGAAGTCGTCCAGCGGCACCGCGACACCCGACGCCGGGCCGAAGCCGTAGTCGGTCTCGCCGTACGAGGTCATCGAGTAGACCTTGGCCTTCGCCTCCTCGGTCGGCTCCACCCGGACGTTGCGGTACTTGCTGATGCCGGTACCCGCCGGGATGAGCTTGCCGATGATGACGTTCTCCTTGAGACCGATGAGCGAGTCACTGCGCGCGTTGATCGCCGCGTCGGTGAGCACCCGGGTGGTCTCCTGGAAGGAGGCCGCCGAGAGCCACGACTCGGTCGCCAGCGACGCCTTGGTGATACCCATCAGCACCGGACGGCCGGCCGCGGGCTCGCCGCCCTCGGAGACCAGGCGGCGGTTCTCGCCCTCGAACTGCGCACGGTCGACCAGCACACCCGGCAGGAACTCGGTCGCGCCGGAGTCGATGATCGTCACGCGCTTGAGCATCTGGCGAATGATGATCTCGATGTGCTTGTCGTGGATCATTACGCCCTGCGAGCGGTAGACCTCCTGGACCTCGTTGGTCAGGTGGACCTGGACCGCGCGCGGACCCATGATGCGCAGCAGCTCGTGCGGGTCGATGGTGCCCTCGGTGAGCTTCTCGCCGACCTCCACGTGCGAGCCGTCGTGCACCCGCAGCTTCACCCGGTTCGAGATCTTGTCGTGGACGATCTCCTCGCTGCCGTCGTCCGGCACGATGATGATCTTCTTCGACCGGTCGCCCGCCTCGATCCGGATGCGTCCCGGAGTGTCCGCGATCGGCGCCTTGCCCTTGGGCACGCGCGCCTCGAAGATCTCCTGGACACGCGGCAGACCCTGGGTGATGTCCTCACCCGAGGCCGCACCACCGGTGTGGAAGGTACGCATCGTCAGCTGGGTGCCGGGCTCACCGATCGACTGGGCCGCGATGATGCCGACGGCCTCGCCGACGTCCACCAGCTTGCCAGTCGGCAGCGAACGGCCGTAGCAGGCCGCGCAGACGCCCAGCTTGGACTCGCAGGTGAGCACGGACCGCACCCGCACGCCCTCGATGCCGGCCTTGACCAGCTTCTCGACGACGATCGAGTTGAGGTCGGTGCCACGGGCCGCGACGAGGTTGCCGGACGGGTCCGACATGTCCTCGGCCAGGGTGCGGGCGTGCGCGCCGGTCTCGGCGTGCTCGTGCACCGACAGCACACCGTCGTGACGCGTGCCGATCTGCATCGGGATCGCCCGGTCGGTGCCGCAGTCGTCCTCACGGATGATCACGTCCTGCGACACGTCCACCAGACGACGGGTCAGGTAACCCGAGTCGGCGGTACGCAGCGCGGTGTCGGCCAGACCCTTGCGGGCGCCGTGCGTGGAGATGAAGTACTCCAGCACGCTCAGGCCCTCGCGGTACGAGGACTTGATCGGCCGCGGGATGATCTCACCCTTCGGGTTTGCCACCAGGCCACGGATCGCCGCGATCTGGCGCAGCTGCAGCATGTTGCCTCGAGCGCCCGAGTGGATCATGCGCCACAGAGGGTTCTCCAGCGGCAGCGCCGTCTCGAGCTCCTTGGCCACCTCGTTGGTCGCCTTGGTCCACAGCTCGATCAGCTCGCCCCGGCGCTCCTCGGCGGTCATCAGACCACGCTGGTACTGCTTGTCGAAGCGCTCGGCCTCCTTCTCGTACCGCTCAAGGATCTGGCCCTTGCGCGGCGGCGAGATGACGTCCTCCATGCCGATGGTGACGCCGGACCAGGTGGCCCAGTGGAAGCCGGCCTCCTTGAGCGCGTCCAGCGTCGCCGCCAGGGCGACCTTCGGGTAGCGCTCGGCCAGGTCGTTCACGATGCCCGAGAGCTGGCCCTTGCGGACCTCGTGGTTGACGAAGCGGTAGCCCACCGGGAGGGTCTCGTTGAAGAGCACCCGGCCCAGCGTGGTGTCCAGGATGACCTGCTCGTTCGGCTCCCAGCCCTCGGGCGCCTCCCAGACCGGGCCGGCCGGCCCGTTGTCCACCGAGGTGATGCCCTTGAGCCGGATCCGCACGGGCGCCTGCAGGTGCAGCTCGCCGTTGTCGAAGGCCATCATCGCCTCGGCCTCGGAGCTGAACACGCGACCCTCGCCCAACATGTTGGGACGGGTGTGGGTCAGGTGGTACAGCCCGATGATCATGTCCTGGGTGGGCATGGTCACCGGCTTGCCGTCGGCCGGCTTGAGGATGTTGTTGCTGGACAGCATCAGGATGCGCGCCTCGGCCTGGGCCTCGGCGGACAGCGGCACGTGCACGGCCATCTGGTCACCGTCGAAGTCCGCGTTGAAGGCGGTGCAGACGAGCGGGTGGATCTGGATGGCCTTGCCCTCGACCAGCTGCGGCTCGAACGCCTGGATGCCCAGACGGTGCAGGGTGGGTGCACGGTTGAGCAGCACCGGGTGTTCGGTGATGACCTCTTCCAGCACGTCCCACACGACCGGACGCTGACGCTCGACCATGCGCTTGGCCGACTTGATGTTCTGGGCGTGGTTCAGGTCGACCAGCCGCTTCATCACGAACGGCTTGAACAGCTCCAGCGCCATCTGCTTGGGCAGACCGCACTGGTGCAGCTTCAGCCGCGGGCCGACGACGATGACGGAACGGCCCGAGTAGTCCACGCGCTTGCCGAGCAGGTTCTGACGGAACCGGCCCTGCTTGCCCTTGAGCATGTCGGACAGCGACTTGAGCGGGCGGTTGCCCGGACCCGTCACCGGCCGGCCACGGCGGCCGTTGTCGAACAGCGCGTCGACGGCCTCCTGCAGCATCCGCTTCTCGTTGTTCACGATGATCTCGGGCGCGCCGAGGTCGATCAGACGCTTGAGGCGGTTGTTGCGGTTGATGACCCGGCGGTACAGGTCGTTCAGGTCGGACGTCGCGAAGCGGCCACCGTCGAGCTGCACCATCGGGCGCAGGTCCGGCGGGATGACCGGGACGCAGTCCAGCACCATGCCCAGCGGCGAGTTTCCGGTGGCCAGGAACGCGGCCACGACCTTGAGCCGCTTGAGCGCGCGCAGCTTGCGCTGGCCCTTGCCCGAGCGGATGGTCTCGCGCAGGAACTCGGCCTCGGCCTCGAGGTCCATGTTCTGCACCAGGGCCTTGATGGCCTCGGCGCCCATGCCGCCGGTGAAGTACTCACCGAAGCGGTCGCGCAGCTCGCGGTAGAGCAGCTCGTCGGTGACCAGCTGCTTGGAGTCGAGCTTGCGGAACGTGTCCAGCACCTCGTCCAGGCGGTCGATCTCGCGCTGCGCCTTGTCGCGGATCTGGCGCATCTCGCGCTCGCCGGCCTCCTTGACCTTGCGGCGCACGTCCGCCTTGGCGCCCTCGGCCTCCAGCTCGGCCAGGTCGGCCTCGAGCTTGACCGCGCGCTTCTCGATCTCGGCGTCGCGGGCGTTCTCGGCCTGCCGCTTCTCGGCGAAGATCTCGTTCTCGATGGTGGTCATGTCGCGGTGACGCGCCTCGGCGTCCACGCTCGTGATCACGTACGAGGCGAAGTAAATGATCTTCTCAAGGTCCTTCGGGGCGAGGTCCAGCAGGTAACCCAGCCGGCTCGGCACGCCCTTGAAGTACCAGATGTGGGTGACCGCGGCGGCGAGCTCGATGTGGCCCATCCGCTCACGACGCACCTTGGAACGGGTCACCTCGACGCCGCAGCGCTCACAGACGATGCCCTTGAAGCGGACCCGCTTGTACTTGCCGCAGTAGCACTCCCAGTCCCGCTGAGGGCCGAAGATCTTCTCGCAGAAGAGTCCGTCCTTCTCGGGCTTCAGGGTGCGGTAGTTGATGGTCTCGGGCTTCTTGACCTCGCCGTGCGACCAGCGCCGGATGTCTTCAGCGCCCGCCAGGCCGATCCGAAGCTCATCGAAGAAGTTAACGTCGAGCACGTTGTATGTCCCTCTTTGCTCGTGTCTTCATCAGTGTCAGTTGATGGTGGAGGCGTCCTCCACACGCCGGAGCGCGCGGAGGACGCCTTTTACATCAGACTTCCTCGACGCTGCTCGGCTCCCGCCGGGACAGATCGATACCGAGCTCCTCCGCCGCCCGGAACACCTCGTCGTCGGTCTCGCGCATCTCCAGGGCAACCCCGTCGCTGGACAGCACCTCGACGTTCAGGCACAGCGACTGCAGTTCCTTGAGCAGCACCTTGAACGACTCGGGGATACCCGGCTCGGGGATGTTCTCGCCCTTGACGATGGCCTCGTAGACCTTCACGCGACCCAGCACGTCGTCGGACTTGATGGTCAGCAGCTCCTGCAGCGCGTAAGCCGCGCCGTAGGCCTGCATCGCCCAGCACTCCATCTCGCCGAACCGCTGGCCACCGAACTGCGCCTTACCACCCAGCGGCTGCTGCGTGATCATCGAGTACGGGCCGGTCGACCGAGCGTGAATCTTGTCGTCGACCAGGTGGTTCAGCTTCAGGATGTACATGTAGCCGACCGAGATCGGGTCCGGCAGCGGCTCACCCGAGCGGCCGTCGAACAGCTTGGCCTTGCCCGACTCGCCGATCAGCTGGGTGCCGTCGCGGTTGGGCAGGGTGCTGCCGAGCAGACCGGCGATCTCGTCGTCGTGCGCGCCGTCGAAGACCGGGGTGGCCACGTTCGTGTTGGCCTCGGCCTCGTGCGCGCCGATCGAGCGCAGCGCCTTCTTCCACTCGGCGTCGTCGCCCGAGACCTTCCAGCCGGTCTTCGCGACCCAGCCCAGGTGGACCTCGAGAACCTGGCCGATGTTCATTCGACCGGGCACGCCCAGCGGGTTGAGCACGATGTCGACGGGCGTGCCGTCCTCAAGGAACGGCATGTCCTCGACCGGAAGGATCTTGGAGATGACACCCTTGTTGCCGTGGCGGCCGGCGAGCTTGTCACCGTCCTGGATCTTGCGCTTCTGGGCCACGTACACCCGGACCAGCTCGTTGACGCCCGGGGGCAGCTCGTCGCCGTCCTCGCGGGAGAACGTGCGCACACCGATGACCGTGCCGGTCTCGCCGTGCGGCACCTTCAGCGAGGTGTCACGGACCTCGCGCGCCTTCTCACCGAAGATCGCGCGGAGCAGCCGCTCCTCCGGGGTCAGCTCGGTCTCGCCCTTGGGCGTGACCTTGCCGACCAGGATGTCGCCCGGCACGACCTCGGCGCCGATCCGGATGATGCCCCGCTCGTCCAGGTCCGCCAGCAT
Source organism: Catellatospora chokoriensis (assembly GCF_011297315.1). Classification (NCBI taxonomy): domain Bacteria; kingdom Bacillati; phylum Actinomycetota; class Actinomycetes; order Micromonosporales; family Micromonosporaceae; genus Catellatospora; species Catellatospora chokoriensis. The sequence goes on along the minus strand of NZ_JAAOTI010000041.1, from coordinate 42,058 downwards.
CTCTTCGCTGACGTTCGGGATGTCGCGGGTGATCTCCTCCGGGCCCAGCTTGGTGTCGCGGGCGTCGACCTCGTGCTCCTCGATGTGGATCGAGGTGAGCACGTCCTCCTGCACCAGGCGCTGGGACAGGATGATCGCGTCCTCGTAGTTGTGGCCCTCCCACGGCATGAAGGCGACCAGCAGGTTGCGGCCGAGCGCCATCTCACCGTTGTCGGTGCAGGGGCCGTCGGCGATGACCTGACCGGCCTCGACGCGGGCGCCCTCCGGGACCACCGGCTTCTGGTTCACGCACGAGCCCGAGTTGGACCGGCGGAACTTGTGCAGCAGGTAGGTCCGGCGGAAGCCGTCGTCCTGGTGCACGGTGATGTAGTCCGCGCACAGGTCCTCGACCACGCCGCCGACCTCGGCCACGACCACGTCGCCGGCGTCGGTCGCGGCACGGTACTCCATACCAGTGCCGACCAGCGGGGCCTCGGCCTTGACCAGCGGCACCGCCTGACGCTGCATGTTCGCGCCCATGAGGGCACGGTTGGCGTCGTCGTGCTCGAGGAACGGGATCATCGCGGTCGCGACGGACACCATCTGCCGCGGCGACACGTCCATGTAGTCGACCTGTGCCGGCGGCACGTAGTCGACCTCACCGCCCTTACGGCGGACCAGGACGCGGTCCTCGGCGAACGAGCCGTCACCCATCAGCACGGCGTTCGCCTGCGCCTTGATGTAACGGTCCTCCTCGTCCGCGGTCAGGTAGTCGATCTGGTCGGTGACCCGGCCCTCGACGACCTTGCGGTACGGCGTCTCGACGAAACCGAACGGGTTGACCCGCGCGAACGTCGACAGCGCGCCGATCAGACCGATGTTCGGGCCTTCCGGCGTCTCGATCGGGCACATCCGGCCGTAGTGCGACGGGTGCACGTCACGGACCTCGAAGCCGGCGCGGTCACGCGACAGACCACCCGGGCCGAGCGCCGACAGGCGGCGGCGGTGGGTCAGACCCGCGAGCGGGTTGGTCTGGTCCATGAACTGCGACAGCTGCGACGTGCCGAAGAACTCCTTGATCGCAGCCACCACGGGGCGGATGTTGATCAGGGTCTGCGGCGTGATCGCCTCGACGTCCTGCGTGGTCATGCGCTCACGCACGACGCGCTCCATGCGGGAGAGACCGACCCGAACCTGGTTCTGGATCAGCTCGCCGACGGTGCGCAGGCGACGGTTGCCGAAGTGGTCGATGTCGTCGGCCTCGTAGCCCTCCTCGCCCGCGTGCAGGCGGGCCAGGTACTCCACGGTGGCGACGATGTCGTCCTCGGTCAGCGTCCCCGTCGTGATCGGGATCTCGAGCTCGAGCTTCTTGTTGAACTTGTAACGACCGACCTTGGCGACGTCGTACCGCTTCGGGTTGAAGAAGAGGTTGTCGAGCAGGGTCTGGGCGTTCTCGCGCGTCGGCGGCTCGCCAGGGCGCAGCTTGCGGTAGATGTCGAGAAGGGCCTCGTCCTGACCGGCGATGTGGTCCTTCTCGAGGGTGGTCATCAGCAACTCGGACCACGCGAAGCGCTCGCGGATCTGGTCGTTGGTCCAACCGATCGCCTTCAGCAGGACGGTGACGGCCTGCCGGCGCTTGCGGTCGATACGCACACCGACCGTGTCGCGCTTGTCGATGTCGAACTCCAGCCAGGCGCCCCGGCTGGGGATGACCTTGACGCTGGAGAGATCGCGGTCGGAGGTCTTGTCCGGCTCCTTGGAGAAGTACACGCCAGGAGAGCGGACAAGCTGGCTGACGACGATGCGCTCCGTGCCGTTGATGATGAAGGTGCCCTTCGGCGTCATCATCGGGAAGTCACCCATGAACACGGTCTGGCTCTTGATCTCGCCAGTCGAGTTGTTGGTGAACTCCGCGGTCACGAACAGCGGCGCGCAGTAGGTGAGGTCCTTCTCCTTGCACTCCTCGATGGAGGCCTTGACCTCGTCGAAGCGCGGGTCGGAGAAGCTGAGCGACATGGTGCCGGAGAAGTCCTCGATCGGGCTGATCTCTTCGAGGATCTCCGCGAGTCCCGAACGGGCGTCTGCGAGAGCCGACGAACGGGACTGCCAGGACTCATTGCCGACAAGCCAGTCAAAAGACTCGGTTTGGATAGCGAGCAGATTGGGTACTTCGAGGTGTTCGGTGATCCTGCCGAAGGAGATCCGGCGGGGAGCGAACGCGCTCGACGATCGACTGGTCTTCGCAGGGCGGGAGGCTGCCAAGATACGTCCTTCCGAGGACCGGTGGTGCAACGGCCGTTACGCGAGCAACCCGACAACCCCTGGTCCAGAGCCGACGTCAAAAGACATCCGGCATTCCGGGCAGGGGGAAAGTCGAAGGGCAGCGCAAACTAGCACTGTAGCAGAAGCACCGACCGCTGTCGAGTCCCCACGGCAGGCTTCCGCAGAACGTGTCCTGGACCACCTTCAGATCGGTGTCAACCACGCTCTGTACCCTGCCCGCTACGTACTCGGAAGGTCGTACTGAAGAAAGACTGCCTGGCGTCGTCGTTCACGTCAAGACCCGGCGACGGGTTCCAGTGTCCAACACTGCGTCAACTTCGCATCACTACGCGTTTGCCCAGCATGCGTGAGGGGCGGGCACCCACTGGATGCCCGCCCCTCGATGCGGTCACGCTCCTGGCGTAATGCCGGGCGCGACCTCAGATCACTTGAGGGTGACCTTGGCGCCCTCGGCCTCGAGCTTGGCCTTGGCCTTCTCGGCGGTCTCCTTGTTGGCCTTCTCGAGGATGGCCTTCGGCGCGGCCTCGACCACGTCCTTGGCCTCCTTCAGGCCCAGGCCGGTCAGCTCGCGCACGACCTTGATGACCTGGATCTTCTTGCCACCGTCGGACTCGAGGACGACGTCGAACTCGTCCTTCTCCTCGACCTCGGCGGGCGCGCCGCCGACCGGGCCGGCGGCCGCGACGGCGACCGGGGCGGCAGCCTTCACGTCGAAGGTGGTCTCGAACTCCTTCACGAACTCGGAGAGCTCGATCAGGGTCATCTCCTTGAAGGCCTCGAGGAGCTCGGTGCTGCTCAGCTTCGCCATGTCAGGCGTCCTTTCGTAACGGGTCTACATGCCGCGGCAGGGAGCCGCGAGCTGGATGGTTCGGACGACGTCGACGCCGATCAGGCGTCGGCGCCCTCCTTCTCGCGCTTGTCCTGCAGGGCAGCGACCGTGCGAACGGCCTGCGCCAGCGGGGCCTGGAAGAGCGCCGCGGCGTTGCCCATGCTTGCCTTCATCGCGCCGGCCAGCTTGGCCAGCAGCACCTCGCGGGACTCGAGGTCGGCGAGCTTGGCGACATCGGCCGCCGTGATCGCCTTGCCCTCGAAGACGCCGCCCTTGATGACGAGCAGCGGGTTCGCCTTCGCGAACTCCTTCAGGCCCTTCGCCGCCTCGACGACATCGCCGGAGACGAAGGCGAGCGCGGTAGGACCGGTGAACAGAGCGTCGAGACCGGTCAGACCGGCGTCGGTCGCGGCGCGCTTGGCAAGCGTGTTCTTGGCAACGGTGTACTCGGCACCGCCCAGCGAACGACGCAGCTCGGTCAGCTGCTTCACGGTCAGGCCGCGGTACTCGGTGAGCACCGTGGCGTTCGACTCGCGGAAGCGCTCGGTGAGCTCCGCAACATTGCCGGCCTTGTCGGCACGGATCTTGTCCGCCATGTCCCCTCCTCTCTCGTACTCCAGGCTGGTCTCACGGACCCGGCGTTCGACAGAAGCGGACAAACAAAACGCCCCGGCGCAGGGCGCACGGGGCTTCGCACGGCACAGGGCCGTCAGGCTCACCGTTCTTCCCTGCGCGGGCCGCCCGTGGGTCCGCTCGTTGCCGAGCGACGGGGCCTTCGATCGTCTCCGGATGACTCCGGATCAGATGACCAGCGGTCTTTGGGTGGAACTGTTGACAGGAACGATACGTGACCTGGTGGACGCCCGCCAAATCGGGGTCGTGTGACCTATCTTGTATCAATCAATTGACACAAGGCGTAGCGATGCCGTTCACTTGTATCACTTGCTTGATACAACGGGAGGTCAATATGAACGGAGCCGCCTACGTGCGGTCGGCCGGGGTCGTCCTGGGCGGGGCGCTGAGCTTCACGGTGGCCAACAGTTCCCTGATCCCGCTCGCCGTGCCCCTGTTCGCGGTGTTCGTGCTGGCCGGGGTCGCCGTCAGCGAGCTGATGTCACCCCGGCCGTCCCGGTCGGGACAGCCGACGGCACAGCTCGCCGCTCGCGACGTCGACGCGTACCTGCCGCCCGGGGCCCGGGCACACCTGCGCTGGCTCGGCCTGGCGGTGCTGGTGGCAGTGCCGCCGATCGCGGTGCAGATCGGCGCGAACCCGCTCGCCCTGGCCGGGCAGTTCGGCGGCCGCGAAGCCATGCTGCGCCTGGCGCCCACCGCCGCGATCCTCGCCTGCTGGTGCCTGCTCGCCCGGCATCTGCTCCGCCGTATCGCCGAGGCCGGTCATGCCGGGCTGGACCCGCAGCACCTCGTCGCGGACGAGGCGTGGCGGCGGCGGGCGTCCCGGCTGGTGCTCGGCACCACCGGCGTGCTGCTGTCCGGCACCCTGGCCGGCGCGATGTTCTACTACAGCCAGCGCGCCTGGCTGGTGTTCGTCGGCGGCTGGGGCTGGTGGATGTTCGTCCTGCTCACCCTCGGCCTCACCGCGTTCCTGGTGTTCGCGCACTATCTGCACCTGCTGATCCACCCGGGCCCGTCAGGCGTGGTGAGCGCCGTCGCGCGGCAGCAGGAGCCGGCCGAGGCCGTGGCGTGATCCCCACGATCACCATCTGGCCGGGTCCCGTGCCGCCCTATGAACAGATCCGGGCACAGGTCGAAGCGCTGATCAACGGCGGACTGCTGGCACCCGGCCACCGTCTGCCGCCGATCCGGCAGCTCGCCGCGGACCTGGGCCTCGCCACCGGCACCGTGGCCCGCGCCTACCAGGAACTGGAGTCGGCCGGGCTGGTGACCACGCGGCGCGCGGCGGGCACGGTGGTCGCCGCACGAGCCCCTGCACCGCCGACGGACCGACGGGGGCCGCTGGCACAGGCGGCACACGGCTACACCACCACCGCCCTCACCCTCGGCGCAGACCTCGACGAGGCCCTCGCCGCGATCCGCGCAGCCTGGCCCAGCCCTTGACCCGGCTGGCCCGGCTGGGCGGCTGGGCGGCTGGGCGGCTGGGCGGCTGGGCGGCTGGGCGGCTGGGAATGATCGCTGTTTCCGGTAGGAAAGTGCGGTTGAGCCACGCTTTCTGACCCGAACCAGCGATCATCGCCGGCGGCCATGTTGGGAAGGGCACCTTCCTCTACGTATAGCGATAAGAAGGTGCCCTTCCTTCGTCTCGAAGGGGTGCGCTTGCTCGGGGAATGCGGAAGGCCCCGCTCGCGGGTGCGGGCGGGGCCTTCGGCGTGGAGTGGCGAGGCGGATCAGGCCTCGGGGTTCTCCTGGATGTTGCGGGTCACGTTGGGGTCGACCGGGATGCCCGGGCCCATCGTGGTGGTCACGAAGACCTTCTTCAGGTACTTGCCCTTGGACGCCGACGGCTTGGACCGCAGCACCTCCTCCAGCACCGCGGCGTAGTTGTCGACCAGCTGCTCAGCAGTGAACGACGCCTTACCGATGATCAGGTGCAGGTTCGAGTGCTTGTCCACGCGGAAGGTGATCTTTCCGCCCTTGATGTCGGAGACCGCCTTGGCGATGTCCATGGTGACCGTGCCGGTCTTCGGGTTCGGCATGAGGCCGCGCGGGCCCAGGATCCGCGCGATCCGACCGATCTTGGCCATCTGGTCCGGCGTCGCGATCGCGGCGTCGAAGTCCAGCCAGCCTTCCTGAATGCGAGCCACCAGCTCGTCGGTCCCGACGGCGTCGGCGCCGGCGGCGGTCGCCTCGGCGGCCTTCTCGCCGGAGGCGAAGACGATCACGCGGGCGGTCTTACCGGTGCCGTGCGGCAGGTTGACCACGCCGCGAACCATCTGGTCCGCCTTGCGCGGGTCGACGCCGAGGCGCATCGCGACCTCGACCGTGGCGTCGAACTTGACCTTGGTGGTGTCCTTCGCCAGCTTGATGGCCTCGACGGGGGTGTACAGCTTGTCCCGGTCGACCTTCTCAGCGGCAGTGTTGTAGCTCTTGCCGTGCTTCATTTCTCAGATCTCCTGTGGTTGTGTCGAGCCCTTCCGGGCCCTCCCACGAAACATCGAACCGTCAGGCGGCGGACGCCGCGTGCGGCGTTCAGTCCTTGACGGTGATGCCCATCGACCGGGCGGTGCCGGCGATGATGCGCTCGGCCATGTCCAGGTCGTTGGCGTTCAGGTCGGACATCTTCTTCTCGGCGATCTCGCGCACCTGGGCGCGGGTAACCGAACCGACCTTGGTGGTGTGCGGCACGCCGGAGCCCTTGGCGACACCGGCGGCCTTGATCAGGAGTCGGGCGGCCGGCGGCGTCTTCAGCACGAACGTGAACGAGCGGTCCTCGTACACGCTGATCTGTGCCGGGACGATGTCACCGCGCTGCGACTCGGTCTGGGCGTTGTACGCCTTGCAGAACTCCATGATGTTCACGCCGTGCTGACCCAGCGCGGGACCCACCGGCGGAGCCGGGGTGGCCTGGCCGGCCTTCAGCTGCAGCGTGAACGTCTTGACGAGTTTCTTCTTCGGAGGCATGTCTACTTCCTGGGACTTGTCGACCCGCCGTCTCGGCGGATCAGGGTGGTTTACACCGGACCGGCCGGTGCGTTCGCGCACACGGTCAGCGCGCGGCACAGGCCGGACGTTCTAGGTTAGCGCATACTCGTACGCGCCTATCCGGCGAGGTGGGACCTTCGCACCGGATGTGAGCTGCGACGCGGTAAAACGCCGCGCGGCGGGGCCCCGAGGGGCGCCCGCCGCGTGATCACGCTGTCATGCGGAGCTCGCTCCGCGACCTCAACTAGATCTTGGCGACCTGGTTGAAGTTCAGCTCGACCGGGGTCTCCCGACCGAAGATCGACACCAGCACCTTGAGCTTCTGCTGGTCGGCGTTGATCTCGGAGATCGTGGCCGGCAGCGAGGCGAACGCGCCGTCGGTGACGGTGACCGAGTCGCCGACCTCGAAGTCCAGCACCCGGATCTCGGCCTTGGCCTTCTTCTGGCCGGCGCCGGGCGCCTCGACCGCGGGCAGCAGCCACTTCAGCACCTCGTCGAGGCTCAGCGGCGCCGGGCGGTCGGCCCGGTCCGTCGCGCCGACGAAGCCGGTCACACCCGGAGTGTTGCGCACGCACGAGTACGACTCGGGCGTGAGGTCCATCCGGACCAGCAGGTAACCGGGGAAGACCTTGCTCTGCACCTGGGTGCGCTTGCCGTTCTTGACCTCGACCTCTTCACGGGTCGGCACCTCGACCTGGAAGATGAACTCCTCCATGTCGAGGCTCGTGATCCGGGTCTCGAGGTTGGTCTTGACCTTGTTCTCGTATCCGGCGTAGGAGTGCACGACGTACCAGTCGCCGGGCGCGAACCGCAGCTTCTGGCGCAGCTCCGCGGCCGGGTCGAACTCGTCGTCAGCGGGTGCCGTCTCAAGCGTCGGCTCGTCGGTCACCGCGACCGCGGAGGTCACCTCGGTGTCTTCCGTCTGGGCCGTCTCGTCGTACTCAGGCACGTAGCCGCTCACTTCCGTAGTTTGTGTTACTTCGCTTCGCCGAAGACGAACAGCACGCCCCGGGCGTAGGCGAGATCCAGCAGCGTCACGATGGCCATCATGAACGTCACGAAGATCAGGACTACCGCGGTGTACGTCAGCAGCTCGTTGCGCGTCGGCCAGATGACCTTACGCAGCTCGGCGACGATCTCACGGACAAAACGTCCGATACGGCCGAAGAAGCCGACCTTCTCGGCCTTCTCCGTGCTCTTGACCGCGCGCGAACCCTTGCCGTCGGTCACCTTGCGCGACTTGGTCGCGGTGCCACCGCCGGAGACGCCGGACTCGTCGTCGGAGGCGTCATCGTCGACAGCGTCGTCGAACACGTCGTCAACGTGCTCGGCCGCGGCGTCCTCGCCACGTCGGTTGCTCTCGGCCACTTCGCCCTACTTCCATCTCGCGGGGTGGTGTCAGAACCGTGAAGGGACACGATCCCGTGTGCCCGACGCAGTCGCACGAGGAGCACCTGTCACATCTGGCCCGCCCCCCAGACTGTGGGGGCCGATACGGGCCATACGACCATGGTCCACCAGCCGAGGACGTCGCGGAAGACATCCGGTGGGCCGATTCCCATGATCGCCCACCGCGGGCCGGTAGGCCAAAGCCGCAGGGGCGACAGGACTCGAACCTGCAACCTGCGGTTTTGGAGACCGCTGCGCTGCCAATTGCGCCACACCCCTGTGCGGGAAAGAGCACCCTGCCGAAGGCCGAAAACCACCGGCGGAGTTCACTAACCCCACGGCCGACCAGTGTACGGGTAGACAGGCGAGTGGGCCAACTGGCACTCCCTATTTTCTCTCGCCGCCGGTCGACCGCCCAGCCGAGCCTTCCTCAGATCTGCTTGACCACGACCCTGGCCTGCGCCAACACCTTCTCGCCGGCGCAGGTCGCGGTGAGGTCGAAGGTGACCAGTCCGTCCTCGGAGACGCCCTTGATCACCGCGGTGAACTCCACCTCGGTGCCCTCGTCGGTGTCCGGCACCGGCACCGGACGGGTGAATCTGACCCCGATGTCCAGCACCGCGTCGGCGGAGCCGACCCAGCCGGTCACGGCCCGGCCGGCCAGCGCCATGGTGTACATGCCGTGCGCGATCACCCCCGGCAGGCCCACGCCGACGGCGGTGCGCTCGCTCCAGTGGATCGGGTTGAAGTCGCCCGACGCGCCCGCGTAGCGGATCAGGTCGGCCCGGGTCACCCGGAACGTCTGCAGCGGCAGCTGCTGCCCCTTCTCGAACGCCATCTCACTCACCATGCCCTCGGACGACGAGCTTGCACACCACGGTCACCACGGGCTCGCCGGCCGGCGTGGCCAGCTCGGCGCGGGTGGTCAGGAAGTCGTGGCCGCCGCGGTGCGTGATGTCGTCGATGCTGCTGACGACCACCAGCTCATCCCCGGCGACGATCGGACGGCGGTAGGAGAAGCGCTGGTCGCCGTGGACCACGCGGGTGTAGTCCATACCCAGTTCCGGGTCGGTGACGATCTGCTCCATGGCGGCGAAGCTCAGCACTATCGGGAAGGTGGGCGGCGCCACCACGTCGCGGTAGCCGGCCTTCTGCGCGGCCTCCACGTCGTGGTACAGGGCGTCGTCGGCGCCGACGGCGGTGGCGAACTCCCTGATCTTCTCGCGGCCCACCTGGTAGGGCTCGGTCGGCGGATAGGTCCGACCGGTGAATGACTGGTCCAACGGCATACCGGTGAACCTATGCCAGCAGGGGGCGGCCCGATGGGCCGCCCCCTGCTGGGAACGTCTGCTGGACCGGAGAGGTCAGCGGGTCTCGCGGTGCGCGGTGTGCTTGCCGCAGCGCGGGCAGAACTTCTTCAGCTCAATCCGATCCGGGTCGTTACGCCGGTTCTTCTTGGTGATGTAGTTCCGCTCCTTGCAGTCCACGCACGCCATGGTGATCTTTGGACGTACGTCAGTCGCCTTGGCCACGGGAGTGCCTTTCTAGAACAAGCTGCTTTAGTTACCGGCATACCAAGATAGACGACGTCCATCCAGACATGCAAAAAGGGTCGCCGTGGCGATCCTTACACCGCGACCAGGGAATACCTCGCCGGTCTGCGATCTCGCGTTGACTGGCGACATGCGCCAGCGAATCAACACAACGTAGCGGTGGCCGGAATTGAACCGGCGACACAGCGATTATGAGCCGCTTGCTCTGCCATCTGAGCTACACCGCCGTGGCGGGCACTCCCGGTGGATGCACCGGGAGTCCGGTCGAGCCCCCTTACGGAATCGAACCGTAGACCTTCTCCTTACCATGGAGACGCTCTGCCGACTGAGCTAAGGGGGCGTGCTCGTAACCAGGTGGTTTCCCACCTCGTCGCGCGCCTTGGTAAGAGTACACAACAACGAGCCGCCGCGGAAATCGGGATACCCCCGGCGCGGCGTGCTGTGGTTCAGCCCACCGCGCGCAGCCGCCGGACCTCGCCGAGCGGGGTCGGTTCGGCGTCGGTCTGCGCGCCCAGCCAGGCTTCCAGCCGCTCGTACGGCAGCGGGCGGCTGAACAGGAAGCCCTGCCCGATGTCGCAGCCGATCTCCTCGAGCAGCTCCAGCGTCAGCTCACTCTCCACGCCCTCGGCCACCACGCTGAGGCCGAAGTGCCGCGAGATGTCCACCACGGCCCGCACGATGGCCAGGTCGCCGGGATCGGTCGCCATGCCCTGCACGAACGAGCGGTCCACCTTCACCTCGTGCACCGGCAGCCGGCGCAGATACGACAGCGACGAGTAGCCGGTGCCGAAGTCGTCCACGCTCAGGTGCACGCCCAGGTCGTAGAGGCGGCGCAGGATCGGCAGGAGCCGGTCCACGCCGTCCACCACGCCGTCCTCGGTGATCTCCAGGGTCAGCCGGTCGGGTGACACGCCGTACTCCCGGAGCAGGTCGTCCACCCGGTCCGGGAAGGCCGGGTCGACCAGCGTGCGCGGCGACAGGTTCACGGCCACCGACAGCGGCCGTCCGGCGTCGACCCACTGGCGTGCCCGGCGCAGACCCTCGCGCAGCACCACCTCGGTCAGCCGGGACAGCTGACCGGTGTGCTCGGCGACCGCCACGAAGTCCTCGGGCTGCACGGCGCCGTGGGTCGGATGCTCCCAGCGGGCCAGGCACTCCACGCCGACCAGACGGCGGTCCCGCAGGGTGACCTTGGGCTGGAAGTAGACCTCCAGCTCGCCGTTGTCCAGGGCGCGGCGCAGGTCGCCGGCCAGGCCGAGGCGGCGCACCGAGCGCGACTCCAGGGCCAGGTCGAACAACTGCACGCCGCCCGCCAGCGACTTCGCGGCATGGGTGGCCACGTCGGCGCGCTGCAGCAGCGTCGCCGGGTCCGAACCGTGCTCCGGGTGCAGGCTGATGCCGACCGCGGTGTCCACGTCCAACGTCAGCGAGCCGAAGGTCATCGGGTCCTGCATCTGCTGGCGCAGCTCCGCGGCGAGCCGCGACGCGGCCTCGGCGTGCGGCAGGCGCAGCGTCACCACGAACTCGTCGCCGCCGACCCGGCCGACCAGCGCGGCCGGCGGCGACAGCGTGCGCAGCCGGGAGGCGACCTCGGCCAGCAGCTGGTCGCCCGCGGACTGCCCGAGGGAGTCGTTCACGTCGCGCAGACCGTCCACGTCGAACATCAGCACCGCGACCACCTCGCCGGGCGCCCGCACCCGGACCGCCTCCTCCAGTGCCTGGCTGATCCGGCGCCGGTTGGGCAGGGCGGTCAGGGCATCGTGGTACGCGTCGAAGCGCAGGCGGTCCACCAGCCTGTTGTTCTCGACCGCGACCGCGGCATGTGCCGCGACCGCTTCCAGCAGCCGCACGTCACCGGGCCTGAAGTGGAGGTTGTCGCCGAGTCGGCCGGCCACTTCGAGTGTGCCGATCACCGCCGAGCTGGCCCGCAGCGGCACGACGATCGCGTCCTTCGCGCCGAACTCGCGCAGCCGTGCGCGGGTCTGGTCGTCACCGAGCTTGGCGCCGCCCGCGACCGTCTGGCCTGATTCGACGGCCTGCTTGCGCAGGGACTCCGGGGACCCCGCCACGTCGAGCAGGCCCCTGTCGTCGGGGCGCGCACTGAGCAGCACCTCAGGGTGCCGGCCCTGCGCCGGCATCCACAGCGTCGCGTACTCGGCCTGCAGCAGCTTGCGCACCCGGCCGAGCAGCACGTCGGGCAGCGTGCCGTCGTGCGGGGTGTCGGAGATGGCACCGGTCAGGTCGTATATCTCGGTGAGGGTGCGGTGCTGGTTCATCGCCCCGGCATAGGAGCGGTAGGCGAGGTAGAAGAAGGCGACCAGCACCGCGAGCAGCACGTACGCCCCCGGGCCCTGTTGCAGGATCAGCAGCACGGCGAGCCCGATGGCGGTGTTGAGGCCGGCCACCAGAATGCTCGGCAGCACGGAGACCGCCATCTCCTGCGGGGCGAACCGGCCCTGGACCAGCGAGATCTCACGCCCACCACACCGGCGGCCGCCACCACGACGCTGGTCAGCACGGCCACCACCAGCACGAGCCAGCTGCGCGGATCGTCGAACTGGATCGGTCCCTGCTCCACCACGACGAGGTTGGCGAACGCGGTGCTGGCGCCCAGCAGTGCGATGTTGAAGGCGGCTTTCACCGGCGCGGTGCCGCGCCGCCACTGGGCCAGCGAGTACACGGCCAGGCGGACGATCAGCAGCGTGACGGGCGGCAGATAGGCCAGCGCGAGCAGGAACGGCACGTCGGCCAGCGTGAGGATCATGCCATGCCGGCGGACCTCGAACTGCAGGCCGGTCAACTCGGCGACGAAGAACAGGCCGAAGAAGACGAGTCCCAGCCACCACTCGCCGAGCGGTTCGTCGGAACGGGCGAATGCCAGGGCGGTGAGCCCGATGGTCATCAACACCAACGGGCCGGTGATCAGCCAAGCCAGCTCGGGCGATCGTTGGACGCGCCGCTCAGGTCGTGCCAATGCCGTTCGCCCATTTCCCTCGGATTCAGCCGCCTATGCGGCGAATCAAGACCATTCGATGGTCATTTCCTCCAGCCCGGTGTGCGCCGGCTTGCCGTCCGGACCGCGCAGCGGGATCGAAGACCATTCGATAGTGGACACGGTCGACCACTCGATGGTGTCGGTCTGGTGCGTCGTGGTGGTTTCGTCCGCGGCAGCGGCCGGGCCTGCGGCACCCACGGCGGCGATGCCCACGGCGGCGGCGAGGATGGCGCCTCGGCTTACCAGGCGGGCAAATCTGCTCGTACGCATCGTCGACTCCACAGCACAGCAGTTTCAGTAAGGGCTGACATGGATGGTGCCACAGTCGCTGGCACCGGAGGAAGCCCGCCTGGCGTGCCACGCCGCCGACACGCGGATTTCTAGCCGTTCGGTGGTGACTCGCGTGTACGCCCGAACCAACCCTGCTGACGGCAGGAGCACGAAGCAACACTGTACGTCCCCGGCTCGCGGCCGGGTAGCCTTCTCCGCCAGTTAGAACATGTGTACGATACGCGCCATGATGCGACTCGTGGAGCACCGATGGAACGGCACCACCGCCAGTTACCGCCGCCAGGACGTGTTCCTGCGCGTCAATCCGGCTGGCCCGTGGGAGGTGGAGCACCGCCGGCACGGCAGGTCCGTGATGCGGGAGTACGCCACCGAGCGGGAGGCCCGGCGGGTCGCCGACGGCCTGTGTGCGCAGGGAGAATGGCGCAATCTGGAGCACCTGCACCGCTGACCGCGCACCAAGGGGCGCCACCGCGGGGCGGCCCCTCGCCGGTCGCCGGGGCGGCGGCACGCGCCGGTCCTCCATACCGTGCGGACATGCCGGTGCCCACCCGCCCTGGCATCACCGCGACACCGCCGGGCCGCGTCACCGGCGTCCGCACGATCACCCGGTCGGGTGAGGTCCGCGACGACGCCGGGCCGCCAGCAGCGCGACGAAGTCGTCGACGAGCTTGACCTGCCGCTGCGGTGGGAACCGGGCCGGATCGAAGAGGGCCTGCACCACCAGGCCATGCCCGAACCCGGCCGCGGTGGCCACGACGTCGTCGGGGTCGGCGTCGGCGGGCAGCTGTCCCCGCCGGAGCGCCGCGTCGACGTGCGGGCGCAGCATGCCCCGCCACCGTTCATAACGGCGCAGTTCGGCCGCCGCCAGCTCGTCGTCGCCCAGCGCGGCGTCCCAGAAGCTGACCCACACCCGATTCCTCGCGGCGCTCTCCGCCGTCAGGGGCATCACGTCCAGCAGCGCGGCCCGCAGGCCGGGCAGACCTTCGCCCTCGGCCGGGAAGCGGTCGAGAACCTGGGTGTGCTCGTGCGCGACCTCCAGCGCATACCGCATGAGCGCCTTCTTGCTGGGGAAGTAATGCGTGAGCAGCCCGGTGGAGGCGCCCATGCGCGCGGCGACCGCCCGCAGGGTCAGCCCGCCGAAGCCACCGGCCGCGAGCACCTCCCAGACCGCCTGCGACACGTCGCGACGCCGGGCGTCATGGTCACCCCGTGCGGGCACCGCCACTCCCCTTCCATCGGTTAAGCTGCGGCCAGAATACATAACAAACGTTTGGTACGTGACAGGAGCGCTCGTGCTGACCCACCCCCTCACCGGCACCGCCGAGATGCGTGCCCTGGAGCCCCACTACGCGGGGCAGTTCGCCGCTTTCATCGAACGGCACCGCGACCACCTCGCGCCGTGGCTGCCCTGGGCGGCCACCCTCACCGACGAGCCGCAGACCCGAACCTGGCTGCAGCGATACGCCGACGACGCCGCCCGCGACGGCGGCCGCATCTACGGGATCTGGCTGGACGGCGAGCTGGTCGGCGGCACGCTGTTCCGCACCTTCGACACCCGTTTCCGGACCGCCGAGATCGGGGTGTGGCTCGCTCCGCACGCCCAGGGGCGAGGTCTGATCACGCAGGCCGCCCAGCGCATGATCGCCTGGGCGGTGGACGAGCGCGGCATCAACCGTGTCGAGTGGCGCACCGTGCCCGGCAACACCCGCAGCATCGCATGCGCCAAGCGGCTGGGCATGACCCTCGACGGCGTGCTGCGCGAAGCCTTCCCCTACCGCGGCGAGAACCACGACGCCCACGTCTACTCACTGCTCGCCGCCGAGTGGCGGGAGCGGAGCCGCCAGTAGGGTGCTGCCCGTGACGACACCCTTCGACGACTACGAGCGCCGCCTGTGGCAGGGCCGCGCTTCGGCTTACCGGCGCAGCTTCGCCACCCTGTGCGGGCACACCGCTCCCGCGCTGCTCGACGCGGCCGGCGTCGGCGAGCGGACGCGGCTGCTGGACGTCGGCACCGGAACCGGCACCGTCGCGGCGCTCGCTGCGGCGCGCGGCGCCTTGGTCACCGCGATCGACGCCGAGCAGAGCATGGTCGACACGGCCCGCTGCCAGGCGCCGGCGGCCGACGTGCGCCTCGGCGTGCTGCCGGACCTGCCGTTCGACGATCGCTGCTTCGACGTCACCGTGGGCAATTTCGTCGTCAACCACGTCGGCGACCCCGCCGCGGCAGCCGCGGAGCTGCGGCGGGTCACCCGCCCCGGCGGCCGGGTAGCGGTGAGCGTATGGCCCGCTCCCGCCCCGCCGCTGCAGCAGCTCTGGGGCTCCGTGGCGGCAGCCTGCGAACTGCGCCGCCCGGACTCCGCACCCACGGTCGCCGAGGAGCTGAACTTCACCCGCGACGAGGACGGCCTGGCCGGTCTGCTGCGCGGTGCGGGGCTGGTGGAGGTCTCGGCGCACACCGTCACCTGGGTCCACCGGGCCGACCCCGAGGACTGGTGGGCCGGGCCGGCGAACGGCATGGGCGTGCTCGGCGCGATGCTGAGCGTTCTGAGCGGCGCCGAGGTCGCCGCGGTCAAGGCACGGTACGACCTGATCGTGGCGCCCCACCTGGACGGAAGCGGCCGGCTGGCGCTGCCCACCGCCGCGTTGATCGCTGCGGGCCGGGTGCCCTGACCAGCCCGACGATCCAGGTCGCCGTCAAGGCGGACACCGCGGTGCCGACCGTGCTCGGGATCGGTCCCGCGCCCCCGTCATGGCGACGGCGCGGGACCGAGGTCCGCGGCGGGATCACTCGCAGGCGACGCCGTCGTTGTCGCTGTCCAGGTCGTAGATGTCCGAGCCGATCACCCTGATCGGACCACGGACGTACTTGGGGCCGTTGCCGCTGCCGCCGGCGCAGTCGACATCCGAGGCGATCGGCACGCAGCCGCTGTAGTTCTTGTCGCACGACGAGGTGGCGGCCACCTTCGTGCCGACCAGGATCACCTCGGTGACCGGCTGTTTGACGACCTCGTCGCGGACCTGGACCCGGGAGGTCTCCACCCCGTCGGTCAGCGTCACCGAGTAGGTGATCTTCCTGGTTCCGTTCACACCCGCTGTCTTCACCCGGGTCGTGCCCTTGGCCAGGGTGGAGTCGTTGACCCGCTTCACCCCGTGCGCGATCGTCTTGGTCTCGGTGACGGTGCGCTTCTCGACCACGGGCTGCACGGGGGTGGGCGAGGCCACCGGCTCCGCCGGGGTGGGCTCGACGAGCGCGGCCTCGGGGGACGGCGAGACGGTGAGGCCCTCCGCTGCCACACCCGCCGTCGCGGCCGCACCGGACGGCACCGCGGCCGCCACCGGCCGGGTGGGCTTCGCGTCCGGCGATCCGCTGATCGCGCCGAGGAAGGCGGAGCCGCCGCAGCAGGCCAGGACGATGCTCACGAAGCCGATACCGAGGAAGAGACCGGCCTTCTGCCCGGGGCCGAGGCCGGCCAGGAAGCCGGTCTTGGGGGCGGCGGGCCAGGGTGCCGGGTGGGGGTTGCCGGGGGTCTGATGCGTCATCGGGGCAGTGTGTCCCGGCAGCACTCATCGCGGTAAGCACATAACCGGTGACGCTTTGCCACTGCCGAGCGGATCTTCGCGACCGGCCGGCGGACCGTCCCGGCCACCCGGCAGACCTTTCACGATCAAATGGCGAGAAGTTGCGACCACGCGCGTCGCAGCGCAGGTTTTCAGCCGACTCCCAGGTCGGACGAACGATACGCAAAAGGGCCCCGCCGGGGGTAACCGGATGGGTTGCGCGCATCCGCCGTCCCGCCGGATAGCTTCGGCGCCCCCAGGCGTCTGTAGCTGTGGAATAGACCGAGCGAGAGGGGTGGGTGTGGACGAAGACGCCACAGCGGTGTTCACGGAGTTCGCCATGGCGCGCACGCCGGCGCTGATCCGGGTGGCCTACCTGCTCACCGGCGACCAGCACGCCGCGGAGGACCTGGTCCAGTCGGCGCTGGCCAAGACGTACGCCCGATGGGGCTCGTTGCGCCACCGGGATCCCGAAGGTTACGTACGCACCGTGATGTACCGGGAGCAGGTGAGCTGGTGGCGACGGCTGGGCCGGAGCCGCGAATCGGTCCTGCCCACGCCGGCCGACCTGACCGTGCCGGATCCGAGCACCCATACCGACCTGCGCGTGACGATGCGCGCCGCGCTGCGCCTGCTCTCCCCGGCACAGCGCACCGTCGTGGTGCTGCGCTACTACGAGGATCTGACGGAGACCCAGGTCGCCGACATCCTCGGCTGCTCGGTCGGCACCGTGCGCAGCCGAACCTCCCGAGCCGTCAGCCGCCTGCGGGAAGTGCTGCCCGCCACGGCACTCGTGTTGGAGACGACGCCATGAACAGTCCGTTCGAAACCCTCGTCCGCACCGCCCTGACCGACGTCGCCGACGAGGCCTCGCCCGTGGACCTGACCTCCCGCGCGCTCGGCCTCGCCCGGCGCCGACGCCGCACCGCCGCAATCACGCTGGCCGCGGCCGCGGTCGCCGCCGTGCTGGTCGGCGCACCGCTCGCGATCACCGCCGCCGACCGGGACACCCCGCCCGCAGCCGTCACCTCGTCGGCTCCCGCGCCCGCACCGTCGGCGAGCCCGGCCGACCGCGGCGAGCAGCTGCTGGCCGCGGTCCGGGGTGCGATCACGCGCGAGGCCCCCCAGGTCACGGGCTTGGAGACACTGGTCCGGTACATGGACGTGTGCGAGCTGGTCACCTCGGCGTCCGGCAAGCTCATGCCCAAGGACGGCCTCATCAGCCAGGCCCCGTACGAGGCGTCGGCCGTGCCGCAGGCCTGCCCCCCGCCGTGGGGCAACGACCCCCACAGCTACCGCTGGCTGGGACGGTTCGCAAAGAACGGCAAGGTGTACGCGGTGACGATCCACATCTACCCGACCGTCCACCACGACCCCGCCGACCCACCGGTCAACGAGACCGACGCGCGGGAGCGCGAGCTCGCCGCACAGGGCGAGAACCCGCCGTACCGCGGCCCGCACGGCGAGCACGTCCTCGTCCACGACTACCTGCTGAACATGACGAAGCCGGGCGGAATCGGTGTCCTCATTGAGTGCCACGACACCGACGAGACGGGCGCCTTCATGACCCGCAGCCCGTTCACCAGGACCGAACTCGCCGCGATCGGCCTGGACCCGGCCCTGCGCCCCTGAGCGAGCCGAGAGATCGCAGGGCTGAGGTCTGCGTCTCGCCGGGTGACAATTCGGTGATCGAATCGTGATACGCCGACCCTAGGCTGCCACGGGTGATCAACTCCGGACCGCCCGCGTACGGGCGCCGGAATTCGAAGCAAAGGAAGCCAGTCATGCGCCGCGTCATCGCGACCCTGTCCCTCAGCCTTGCCGTTCTCGGCACCGCCGCCTGCGGGAACACGCCCACGACCGAGGCGGGGCCGGGCGCCTCGGCTGCTCCTTCTGCCTCGGCCGCCGCCGCTCCGGCCGGCACCGCCGACAAGAAGACCACCTGCGCGGCGTACGAGAAGGCCGAGGTCGCCGCCAAGACGGCCGTGGTGAACCTGTTCGGTGAAGCCGTCAAGTCGATGGACGACAAGGCCAAGCTCCAGCAGGTCGCCGCCGATCTGAAGAAGACCATGACCGACTTCGGCGCCGCCCTCGGCACGGCTGCCGCCAACAGCGCCGACGCCGAGGTCAAGGCCGCCCTTGAGGCGAACATCGCGGCCCTGACCAGCGCCGCCGCGGCGATCGAGTCCGCGGCCGGTGACTTCGACAAGGCCGGCAACGCCCTGGACGCCCCCGAGTTCGAGGCGGCCACCAAGAAGATCGAAGCGCTCTGCGCGGCCTGAGCCCGGCGGGCGGGCTCCGGCATTCGTCACCAGGCGATCCCCGCTACCCGCAGGCAGCTCCCAGGCGAGTGAAGCCGCCGCCGACGCGCGATGAGGTCGATCATCGCGCGTCGGCGCGTCACCGACCGCAAGGACCGTCAGATGCGTATCGCCACCTGTCTCACCCTGGCCGCGGCCATGTTCGGCCTCACCGCCTGCGCGAACCAGAACCCGGCCGAGCCGAGCGCCGCCGTGGCCCCCACCACCGCCACGTCGGTGCCGGGAGGCATCGCCGCCGACTGTCCCCGCCTCAGCCAGGCTCTCGGCGAGTTGCAGGCGCAGGCGCCGATGCTGTTGCCGCAGCTGGCCGCCGCCAAGAAGGACCCGGGAAAGGCCGCGGAGGCCATCGCTGCCCTGGTCCGTGAGCTGAGGGCTTTCCGGGACGCCTACGGTGCGGGCGCGGAGGCCATCGCCGACCCGGGGCTGAAGGCCGCAGTCCGGTCCGACCTCGCCGCGATCGACAGCACCCTCGCCGACATCGCGCAGGCAGGTGACGACGCCGCCCGGGTCGAGCTGGAGCTGCAGTCCGCGGAGTTCCGCCACGCCGGCAACCTCGTCCCGGCGCTGTGCGCGATGGTCGGCCCTTCGCCGTCCGCCGGATGATCGATGATCGGGCACGACACGAAAGAGCCGCATCCGGAACTGCCCGAGCCGGAGCTCCGGGCAACCTACGCCCCGCGTCGGCGAGAACGCGGTAGTGCTCCAGGACGATGCGCTCCAGCCGGAGCACGGCAGCGGCCGAACTGCAAAGTGCGTAGCCTCTGCCTATGAATCGACGGGGATGGAGCCTGGTCGTTGTCGCCGCCAGCGTGCTGGCCTTGGTGTCACTTGCCTCCAACGTGACGACCCTTAGCCAGCTCGAAGGCAAGGCGGACACCTTGCTGGCCGGACGGTTGACCCTGAGCCAACTGGTCAACGCGGGCACGGTCTGGGCGGGGCTGGCAGTGGCTTCCGGGTGGCTCGTCCGACGCCCCGCGCCGGCCGCTGCCGCCGGAGTCGTGGCCTTGCTCACCGCTTGCGTCGTGCACTACGGCGTGGGGATGGCCTTCGGAATGTTCGACCTGAACGTCTGGACGGCCAACTTGCACTGGCTCCTGGCGGCGATGGTCGTGGGCGGACCGCTCGGCCTGGTGGGCGCGATCGCTCGCCGGTCGGATCCATGGGGGGTGGCGGCCCGCCTTGTCGTCCCTGTCGGAGCCGTGCTGGAGCCGTTCATCGTCGGCCGGTTCACCACCCCCGCGATCCTGCCCTGGCCGAACCGGGTGGCCGACCTCATCACCGGGCTGGCGCTGTTGACGGCCGGAGTGGCGGGCTGCTTTGGAGTCCTTGCCGCTGGCAGGCGGCGACCGGTAATACACGAGCGGCGGGCTACGGGGGTCTCCTGACGCCCGTGTCACCGGGGCTCATCTGATGATCTAGGCGACTACGTGCGCTGATCACCTGGGGCCCGGGTGCGGACGGCGTCAGCTTCTCGATGTGGCGGTGGATCGTCGGGCGTGACACCCCGAACTCGGCCGGGATCTCGGCCACGGTGAAGTCCCTGGCGTCCCCGCCGGACCTGGCTGGACCGGCACGAAAGAGCCCCTGACCGGGTTTTCCCGGTCAGGGGCTCTTTTTGCTGTTGGTGGCGGGTAGAGGATTCGAACCTCTGTAGCTTTCGCGACGGATTTACAGACGGCGCACTGTATGCGCAGTGACCTGGTGTTATTGGCTCCGGCGGCGCGGCTTGGGGGCGGAGCATCGCCACGGCCCGCCGTTTTCACACTTGCAACGCGATATATGACCAAGTTGATTAAGTACCGTCCCTGTGCTCTACGGCCTTCAACCCTTGCTGAAACACACAGGCCGCTGCTGTGTTTCAGCAAGGGTTGAAGGCCGTGCTACGTCGTGCCCGCTACGGGTCGCGCAGCGTCCGAGGAATGAGGCTCGCGAAGCGAGTCCCCCTAGCCCTTTGCCCTTGTCCATGGGGCCAGCCAGGGCGGTGACACGGTGACAACTAACCCCACCTGGTCGCTCTCGCCCAGGTCAGACCCGCTCAGAACCTGTCACCGCTTGCCGGTGACAGGCGGTGACAACGGTGACAGCGAAGATCAGCTAGGCGCGCGGCCAGCCGTTCGGGCCAACACGAACGCTCGCCGTCGCCGCTTCTGCTATCTTGATCGAACACATGTTCTAACGGCCCTTCCCCGCCGCCCACTGAGCAGGGAGTCCGTCATGCCCGCACCCGGTTCACGCGCCGGAGTCAGGATCGCCGACGCCGCAGACGTCGGCCGCGCGCTGTCGCTCATCCGCGATAACGCTGCCGAGCGCGCGAACACCACGGACATGGCTCACCCGGTCGCCCGCGCCGCCGGGCTGGACCAGACCCGCCTTGCTCCCGCACTCCCAGTTCATGACGCGCTGCGCGGGCTGCTGCCCTCGCAGGGCCTGCGCCGCGGGTCGGTGGTGTCGGTGGTCGGTTCCACGCTGCTGGCGCTGGCCATGCTCAGCGCAACGTCAGAGCAGGGCTCCTGGTGCGCCGCCGTGGGAATGCCCGATCTCGGCCTGGCCGCCGCCGCAGAGGCAGGCGTGGAATTGAGCCGCTTCGCCCTGGTGCCACACCCCGGCCCGCAATGGCTGGAGGTCGTCGGCGCACTGCTCGACGGCTTCGATGTCGTGATGGTCCGGCCGCCGGCGCGGCCGACTGATCGAGTCGCATCACTGCTGGCCGCCCGCGCCCGCCAGCGCGGAGCAGTCCTGGTGCCCGTGACAGCAGACTGGCCCACCAGCGACATGACGCTGTCCGCCACCGACCGGCAATGGCACGGGCTCGGCCAGGGTCACGGCCGCCTGCGCTACACCGACGTGACCGTCGACAGTCGCGGCAGAGGCTCCGCTGGTAAGCCCCGAGGCACCGTCATCCGCCTCCCGCTGGGGGCCGGTCCACTCATAGAAGAAGCCCCGACCACCAAGCGGCACCTACATGTCGTGTAAGTCGCCGGTGCCTGCTGTTCGCAGCGCTCCACCTGCCGCAGCCGTGGCCAGCGCCGCTCGGAGTGACCTCGCCGACGACTCCCACAGGCTCCCACCCGCGGCACGCCTTCAGCATCACCGTTGTGCGGTGCCCTGTGGATAACCGGGCGCTTGTGGATAACCGCCTGATCAAGCTAGCGCCTGATACGCGCCGGACACGGTGACAGTCGGCGTCGTTGCCAGCCGACCTGGTTAACTTTCCGGCCCACGGCTCACCACTACCACGTTTCCGTTGGTGCGGGTCATACCCGAGCCTGCAGAGGCAGGCAAAGTCCGTTGCCTCGAGTAGCATGATCCGGGACCAAAGGCAACGAGCTAAGAAGGTGGGCGGCGCGTGGCTCAGGCATCGAAGCACCTCGGTGCACAGCAGGCCACACTGTTCCCCGACCCAGTAACGCACACCGCAAGCCGACGACTGTCGCCAAAGCGCCCGCGTGTTGAGACGGCAGGCCTGGCCGACGTCTTCCCTTACTACGCCGGTTTTTCGTTCGAGTGGGCCGTTAGTCGCCTACAAACGCAGGTCCAGACGCCTGCGGACGTCGTGCTCGATCCATGGAACGGAAGCGGCACCACGACGCTCGCAGCACGATCGCTAGATCTGCCAGCTGTTGGAATCGACTTGAACCCGATCGCCAACGTCGTAGCGGGCCTCCGGCTCCAAGTCACGCCGGCCGCCACTCCCCTTAGCCCGCCAGGAGCCCGCCGCGCGAAGAAGGTCTCGACTGACCCGCTGTCGTCGTGGCTAAGCAGCCGTGCGGTCAACCGCCTACGTGACTGGACCGAGGCGGCCGACCAGGCCGACCCGGCGACATCGGCACTTGCGCGCGTAGCGCTGTTTAGGATCGTTCGTCGTATCACCAAGTCCTTCGAGGGCACCAACCCGACGTGGGTTCGTCGGGTATCAGCCGATCAGAGCCAGCTGGATTACCTTCCCCGCGATCTCGACGAGCTCCTCGTCGAGGACCAGCGCTTCATCCTGGATCGGCTGGCAGAAGCGCCCACGGGCCAAAACCTCGTAGCACTCTTGACGGCATCGTCCTCAGCGCTGCCGCTGAGGGACAGCTCAATCGATGTGATCCTTACCTCGCCGCCTTACTTGACCAGAATCGACTACGCCGTGGCGTATGCGCGAGAACTGGCGATCCTTGGCGTTGACATCGCAAGCGATAGGACCTTGCGATCAAGCCTGATGGGAACGACTCTGATACGGGCGGCCAGCGGTCATGCGGCTAGCAGGTACGGCCCGCTAGCGACGCAGTTGGTGTCCGACGTCGCTTCGCACAAAAGTAAGGCATCGTCCGGCTATTACCTGAAACAAGTACGTCAGTACCTAGATGACCTGTATGTCAGCTTTGAAGAGATTTCGCGCGTCGCAAAGCCAGGCGCCCGCATGACAATGGTTGTACAGGATTCCTATTACAAGGATATTCCGATCAACCTAGCGGGCATCTGCATGGAGGCTGGCCACCGTCTTGGGTGGCATTGCAGTGAACCAGAGCAACTCGAGGTAAGCCGCACACTCACCACCCTCAATAAGGCCGCACGCGCTTATCCCAAGGAGAAGGTTGTCGAATCCGTGCTTACGATGAGGAAGCTTGGATCATGAACCGGGAAGATGGCATACCAGCCGACCAGGTAATCTCAGCGGTCGATAACAGCATTAGTTCAGTCAGAACTAGAAGCCTTGACTTTTCGTTCAATGAACTTGCAGATATGTACGCCATGGGCGAGCTCCACATCAGCCCCGACTTTCAGCGCCTATTCAGATGGTCCGAGGGAGCGCAATCCAGGTTCATCGAGTCACTCCTCCTGGAACTGCCCGTACCTCCCATATTCCTTATCGAGCGAGAAGATCGTATATATGAGCTCATTGACGGGCTGCAGCGGATTTCGTCTTACCTGAACTTCCGAGGTCAGCTTAGCCTGAAAGACGATGACGGTTCTCCACTCGGTCCGCTTACGCTGAGCGATTGCGACATCGTCCCCGGGCTGAACGGATTCACCCATCACACTTTGCCGCGATCACTCGAAATCAAACTCAAGCGTAGCTATATCCGTGCCGAGATTCTACGCAAGGAGAGCGACCCCCGCCTCCGCTATTATATGTTCAAACGGCTCAATACCGGGGGCGAGACGCTCTCCGAGCAGGAAGTTCGCAATGCAACGATTCGACTAATGTCCAACTCTTTCAATGAGTTCATTATTCGGATGTCTTCCGATGACAACTTTAAGTTCTGCATTGCGACCATTTCGCCGAACCAATGGAAGCAGCGATTTGACCAAGAGCTGGTTCTGCGCCTATTCGCGCTGAAGAACGCTTTTGAAGAATACCGGCATGACGTGGCCAATTTTTTAACCGACTATATGGAGTCGGTTTCGGGTGTCGAGCACATGACCGCATTTTCTTACGAGGCCGAAGAGTCGGTTTTTGCGAAGACTTTTGCGCTCCTACGTGCCATTGCGGAAGTCAGCGGCATTGGCGAAAAGATATTCGGCACGACGACGCGCAACGGAGAGCCACGGGGGCAGTTCTCCGTATATCACTATGAAGGCCTGGTGCTCGGTGTCCAATCAGTGATTGGCTCCGTCGACCTAGAGAATACTGAACTAGTGGCACGCCTAGCCGCAGTCGTCCGCAAGGGCAAGGGTGACCCAGATTTCCTAAGACATACCGGCGGCGGCAAGAACTCCCGGATCCCCCTGCGCGAACGACGGGAGTACTTCGCCTCACGCTTTAGGGCGGTGCTGGAGTCTTGAACGCGACTGAACTCCGTGCGCTGTTAGAGGAAGATCTTTCTTGGCGCATCGGCGAGTTACGGCACCTTCGAAACAGTCTGCTTGGCGACCTCGACCGCGACGATTGGCCGGCTTCGGCACTGCGCGCCATCCTGGTCATGCAGTATGCCCACCTCGAGGGCTTCGCTCGCTATGCCTTTACCCTCTACGTTGATGCCATCAATTCGCGGTCGTTGCCCGCAGATGTTTTGCAGACCGGGCTATTCGCCTCAGCCTGTATTCCAGAGTTCGATGCGGTACGACTTGGTCCAGGCAACGATCAGGAGTCGGAGCACGGAAGGCTCACACGACGCGCCCAAGACCAAGTTGCTTTCGTCGAGAAGGTCCGTTCACTTCACAAGCTGCCACTACAGTTGGATGCAAAGCACGCTGTTGCCATGGACATGAACTTCGGACGAGATGTACTTCGGAGGACGCTTTTCCGGCTGGCGATACCTGAAGACAAGGTTCGTAAGAGCTATTACGAGTCGGTCGAGTTTGTTCGACGGACACGCAACGACATTTCTCATGGCAGCCGCAAGGAGAAGATCCCACTTGGCGAGTTTGAGTCAAACGTCAAGCAGTGCGAGCAATTTATGAACGATCTTGCTGCGCTAATCACGGCTGCCGTTCAAGGCGAGTGGTACATGATCACACCCTCGGCTACGGCAGAGACCAACTAAATCTTCTGCCACCTACTTATGGGGCATTTGGGGCAGGGGACCCTTCGCAAAGTCGCTCAGGCATCGCTTCTCTTCGTCGCTGGTCCGCAGCCACGACGGCTGAAATGTTCAACGCCATCGTGGGTACCCCGAGAGTCCTCGGACGTGGTAAAAAGCTCTCATGGTGCCAGAGCTAGGGACACTCCAGACGCAACTTGACAATCTCCGCAAGGCTGTAGACGTCGACTACTTCGACCTATCCCTGCGCGAACTCTCGCGGATGGTAGTCGAGGAAGAAATCCGGATTGCGCCGGAGTATCAACGCCAGTTCCGATGGAAGGACGATATTCAGTCAGCACTGATCGAGTCGTTCCTCCTGGGCTTGCCGGTGCCCGCGATCTTCGTCGCCACAAACAGCGATGGCACTTGGGAAGTGGTGGACGGCCTTCAGCGAATCTGCACCATTCTTAGATTTATGGGCCTAGACGCGCCAGAGTCGGAGGAACTTCACTTTGCGGAAAAGCCTCTGAAGCTACGCGAACTGAAGTCACTTACTGAGTTCGAAGGACTTGTCTACGAGGACTTCCCACGGCCGATCAAACTGACGTTCGACAAGCGCTACCTGCGAGTCCAGGTTCTAAGTGACAAATCGAATACAGAAATTCGGTTCGAGCTCTTTAGAAGGCTGAATGCGGGTGCTGTCGAACTGACCGCACAAGAAGTGCGTGCCTGTATCTTTCAGGGAACCTTTAACACGTTGTTGGGTGACCTTGCCGAGTCTGCCGAATTCAGTCGACTCCTCAAGTTGCAATCAATTGATCAGCGCAACGGTACTGCCGCAGAAGTCGCGCTCAAGTTCTTCGCCTACCTCGACGCCGGCGATAGCTTCGATGGCAAGGTGACAACTTTCCTCAATAAGTACATGAAGGCGAATCTTAACCCGTCGGATTTGGAGGAGAAGCGGCAACTCTTCATGAAGGTTATCTCATTCCTGGATGGACTCTTCGGCGGGGAGCCTTTCCTCAGGGAGAACACCAAGGTAACTCCGCTTAACCAGCTTGAAGCGGTCTTGATCGGGTTAGGCAGGATCTACCGCTCTGGCAGAGAGCCGATCACACCCTCCGCTGGCTGGCTTGACGACGAGGTACTTCTTAGCTTCAGCAAGGCTGGGACAAATACGAAGAAGAGTCTCGTTGGCCGAGTTACGCGAGCTGAAGAGATCTTTTCGTCATGACCTACGCAATCGAGACCGTGTTCGGGAAAGCCATCACGCAGCTCGAGAGGGAGCGCAGGCGACTAAGCGCGCTCGATCAAGCTAGGCAGCACCTCGTTCAGGACCTCTTTGATAGCGACGGCGTATCTGCAATGAGCAGGGCGCTCACGTACGTCGTTTGCGGCGGGATTCTCGAGCAACTTATGCGCGACTTGCCTCAGGCGTTGTCTACTGATCTGGTAGCGAAGACAGTATTGAGAAGTCAGCTACCTGCTGGCCTCCTGGCGATCCTTGAAGCATCAGAGTTTAAGCGCTGCGCTACATCTACTACATCGACCCTTTCGGTGCGCGCTAGTTTGATTCGAAGCATCGCAGGTCACGGATCGGACAATCGCCTGGTTAGCGACTTCGCACAGGATCTCATCATTGCCGATGGTACGACCATAACCACGCGGCACTTCAAGGTTCTATGGGACGTGTTGGAGCTTCCCGGAGATTGGCGAAATGACGCAAAGGATCAGTTTCTCGTAAGCGAGATCAGCAGTAAGCGAAACGATGTTGCGCACTGGGAGATGGACCCGGTCGACGTGGGGCGGTCGAAGTCGTACTCGGATCTACTCAGTTCTATCGATGCACTGATCAAACTTGTCGACCACATCCATCTGCATATATGGGACTGGCTCGACCAGGTCGGCGCGGCGAAGGCTAAGGCTCTAACGGGCACTCCGTAGGTCCGTAAGCGCCCTGGGCAGAGCGAGCCAACGACGCACCTCAAACAACCCGCGGGGGGACGTTGCGGGGCGTTTCCGCGACACCGGCTCTCGGCCCTAGGTCCGCCATCGTCCTCGACATGCGGTGTTCTCCTACTCCTCCGACGCCTACCGTCTACGTCATGAATGACATCGCTGCCGCTGTTCCGCTGCTGGTTCTCTGGGACGTTGACGACACGCTGATCTACAACGGCGGAGTGAGCAAGGAGGCGTACGCGCGGGGCTTCGAGCTCCTCACGGGCAAGAGCCCCGTGGAGAAGGTGATCACAGACGGCATGACCGACACGGGCATCATGAGATCGCTCTTCGAACGACACGGCCTAGTCCTCACGCCTGAACTTGCCGCTCGGGCGCACGAGATTATGCCGACTGCCTTGGGTTCACTGGTGCCGCAGCTGCGCGAGCGTGGTCATGCCATGCCAGGGGCTCGCGCTGCGATCGACGCCTTGGGTGAAGAAATAGGCATCACGCAATCGGTGCTGACGGGGAACATCGGGCCTAACGCGTTTACCAAGGTTGCGACGTTTGGCCTGGCTGATGGTCTCGACTTCGAGGTTGGCGGCTACGGTTCGGATCACGAGGTGCGGGCGGAGTTGGTGCCCGCCGCCCGCGCGAAGGCAGCGAGGAAGTACGGCATCGAGTTCACGCCAGCTACAACCGTGCTCATCGGAGACACTCCGCGTGACGTCGAAGCCGGCCGGGTCGGAGGTGCGTACGTGGTTGCCGTTGCGACGGGGAAGTTCGACGCGGGCACCCTGGCCGGGCTTGGGGCTGACGTGGTCCTGCCTGACCTACGCGACACGTCCCGTGTTGTCGAAGCTGTCCTATCGGTCCGCGGACTCCTGGACGCTCGCTGAGGGCGGCGTGGCAGCCTGATGGGGGTAGGCGGTCTTCCAGACGCGCTCGAACGACTCGGCGTACATGTCGAAGAGATCGCCACCCTCGCACCGCCGAAGATGCAGGATCGGAGCCCGGTAGCCGTACACCCCGTAGGCGTGCTGGTTGATCAGCATTTCTTCGTCGTACATGAAGACGGAGTTGTAGAGCGTCGTTCGGTGTAGGCGGAAGTCGATGTTCGGTACGCCGAGCAACGGGCGGTAGTAGGCGATCGCCATGCGTACCCGTCCGACCAGGCCGTCATACAGCTGTTCCTCAGCCCCCCGGAGAGCAATCTCTGGCGTCTCTGGGTCGCCCAGCGCGATACGAATGCGTACCCCTGCCGCTGCCTTCTCACGCAGCAACCGGATGGACTCTGGGTTGTCCTCCGGCAGGAATAGGCTGGCGTACGCCATGAGCACGATCTCTCGCTGCGCGCCGCGGAGAAGGTCCAGCCACATCGACTTCGGCACCAGGTGCCGGTGTGGGTAGAACCCGAGCACCTCGGCTTCCGACGCCGCAGTGCGGCTGTCCTCTAGCGCCGGCCAAAGGTAGGCAGCCTGGCTGCCGAGTAGGCGGGCGGCGGTTAGCGCGGTTGTCCGGTGCGGGACGGTGTCTCGGGTGATCCAGCGTTCGACCGTCTTGGGATCTACGCCAAGCTCGCTGGCGAACTTCTGGGTGGTGAGCCCGGCAGTCTGCATGACGCTGCGTAGACGCTCATTCGCCATTGGACACGGCCACCCTCCTGAGGGGCATTCGGGGACATGAACATGATCCGTCAAATGCACCGGGATGGGAAACCCGCGCGGTGGGAACGCCCGCGATGTCTAGCGTTTGATCGATACATGACGGACTACATGAGTACTGGGACACCCCATCAGACTGAACGCTTCGGTCCCGGGGGTGCCGGCGGGATTCCCTCCTCACGGGCGAGCTTGCGTAGATAGGCACCAGTGAACGGGGAGAGCCGTTCAACCTCGGCTGGCCCCACCCCTGCACGTAAGGCCGCGAGCGCGGCAGCAATGGCACCCCGGCGGGCCTCCTCGTGGTCCGCTTCGGTCTTGCGGTAGCGCCTCGTAGCTGCGGCAAGTTCAGTTCGCACATCAGTCACCGCATCAGGGTAGCGGTACCCACTTGCGCAACCCTCCTGCGTTTCGCTACCGTGTTGCGCAACAGGGAATCGCAACAAGGATTCTCTTGGGCGCACCTGACGCCCATGGCCTGGCAGGCCAGGGAAGGCGGCTAACGCCGCGCGCCCACCTGCTGGTAACCGCTTGTTCGTTGGCGAATTTCATAGCGACAGGTAAAGGCGCTGGCTACTAGCCGCTCCGGCCAACACCCTGCCTTGAGCCACACGGTGGCCGATCCCGGTAAATCCCGGGGGAGCAGGGCGAACGAGCGGATAGCGAGCGCTGATTGCACAGACCATCGGCCGCTTGTCGGCCGAGTGTTCGCCCCGGGCGCGGTCCACGTGGCCGCGCCCGGTTGGCACTTGCTACTGACCACATCTGACCTGGAAGAGGTGGACGTGATGACCCTCGCCGCGTCTGTTCGTGTCTCGATCCGTTCGTCGGCCGCGTGGCGTGAGTGCCAGTGCGGTCGCCTGGTGACGCAGCCCTCCGATGACGGTCGCTGCAACGACTGCCGCAAGCCCCGGTCCCGCCGGGCTCGCCTGCGCTGACGGCTTCCGTGCGGCCACGGGCACTCGCCCGGCCCGCGCGGTGGCCGCCAACGAGGCGACCGGAAGGGACAGACGACATGACCGTGATGGCCGCGCCGCTGGCCGATGAGGCATCCGCCGAGCTGGACCGGTGGACCGCGAGCTTCACCCCCGACTACACCCCGGCCGAGCTGGCTTACGCGCTGCGGATGACGCTGCGGGTCCTGGCCGGCACGGGCCGCCGCCCGGAGCTGGCCGCCGCGATGCTGGCCGAACTGGACCGCAGGCACCCGCCCGCGTGGATCACCGTGACCCGCCCGGACGTGGTGTGGCACCTGGTCAACCGCCACGGCCAGCCCGTGGAAGCGGGCATCTACACCGCCGCCGATGGCGATTCCTTCAAGATCACCCGGGCGCCGGACATGGTGTTCGACAGCAACGACATGCCCGCCCGCGTGCGGCTGCGCTGGCTGCTGCCCGGCAACGACAAGGTCGCGCCGGATTACCGCTACCTCGAAGAGATGGTGCACGGCTGGCGCTGGGTGCCCGAGCACCTTCACCGGCACTGAGCTGCCGACAACCGCGGGCCGCGATACGGCCCGCACAGCAAGACGGCCACGGCGGGGGCGCAACCCCGCCGTGGCCTGTTGCACCCCATCCCACCTGGTCAGAGAGGAATCACGATGCCTACCCAGGCTATCGCTTCGGCCCCGGCCGACGAACCGGCACACGCCCGGTTGACCATCGCCCACCCCCTGGCCGCCGTCGCGGCCCGCAACTGCGCCGACCACACCCACGACCTGGCCGACCTGGCCGACCTGGTCGGCGGGGTCGCCTGCGGCTGGTCCTGGAGCAAGGCCCTGCACGACGACTTCATGTTCGCCCTGGAATGCGGCCTGCCCCTCGACCTGGAGGCGGACCCGTCCTACGTCGATGAGGTCGCGGTGCGGCGCGCGGTGCGCGGTGAGGACCTGGAGCTGACGGAGCTGGAGCGCGCCGAGGTGCGCCGCCGCCTGGCCGCGATCCGCGCCCGCCGCAACCGGCCCTACCGGTTCGTGTGCTCCCGCGCCGCCGCTGCCAGGCGGGAGGCGGCGCGGTGAACGGTCAGCTCGACCTGTTCACCGGCGCGGCCACCGACCGGCCCGCCGCGCCGCCGGTGGTGCGGCGGGCGGTCAAAGCGCCGCTGGAGCGCGGGCAGGTCCGCTACGCCTCGTTCGGCGGGCAGCGTGACTGTGACGACTGCTGGCAGGCACAGGCCGCCGCGAACGCGGCCGGCACGCGCGTGCCGCTGCGACGGCGGGCCAGCAGCAGCCGCGAGACGACCGCGGGCAAGGCGTACCTGTGCGAGCCGCACAAGCTTGACCGCCAGGCCTCCGACAAGGAGGTGCAGGTCTGATGCCCCGCACCCGTGTTGGCCGTGCCATCGGTGACATCGCCCGCCGCGCCGCCCGCGGTGAGCTGAGCGCCGCCCAGGCCGCCGCGCTGATCGCGCGGCTACGCGCCGGGCAGCGACACGCGCTCTACCGCGCCGCCCTCGATTCCCTGGCCGCGCCGGGCGAGCCGGTGCAGGTGCGGCTGATCGGCCCCACCGCTGACGTGGCCAACCTGCTGACCATCCTCGACGACGCCACGACCCTGACCGGCGTCTCCGACCCCTACCCGACATCCCGGCCCGGCGTGGTGCGCGTGTACGCGACCGCCGAGCGCCGACACCCACTCTCTGGAGGCACGAAATGACCGCACCCACCAGCGTCTATCCGCCCGCCGTCGCCGCCATGGTCGACGACTTCACCGCGTGGGCTGCCGAGCTGGGCACCGCCCCGTCGCGTAACGCCACGATGAAGCGGTTCCGCATCGGTGACGAGAAGGCTAAAGCGCTCCTGGCCACCCTCGCCGCGCCCGCGCCGGACGAGCGCCTGACCACCGGCCCGGCCCCGCAGCAGCAGCCCGAGCCGACCGGCCCGGACCTGGAGCCGGAGATCACCCCGGAGCCGATCACGGTCGAGCCGTCGCCGCTGACGGCGGTTGACGTGGCACCGGAGCCGAAGATCACCGCCGCGCCGGTCGAGCGGCCCGCCGCCGCCCCGATCCCCGTCGCGGCACCGCCGCTGACCGTCACCGCATCAGCCCCGGTGCCCGCGGTCTTGCCCGCGGCCCGCCGCAAGCCTCAGATCCGGACCTGGCCGATCCTGGTCGTGGGTCTGGGCGCGTTCATCGCGATCTGGGCCGGGTGGGTCGAGCTGGGACGGCTGACCGGGTTCGGTGTCGTTCACCCGCTGCCGGGCATCTGGGACAGCTTCAAGATTGACACCGCGATCACGCTGCCGCTGGGCATGGACGCCTACGCCGCGTTCGCGCTCAAGGTGTGGTTCACCCCCGGCATCTCGGCCCGCGCCCGCAAGTTCGCCCGCTGGTCGACGATCGTGTCCCTGCTGGTCGGCATGTGCGGGCAGGTCGCCTACCACCTCATGGAGGCGCAGGCCATCACCACCGCGCCGTGGCAGATCACCACCGCCGTGTCCTGCCTGCCGGTCATCGTGCTCGGGCTGGCCTCCGGCCTGGTGCACCTGGTCCGCGCCGACGACGAGCAGGCCGAGCAGTGAACCGGCCGATCATCGAACCGGGCAGCGACATGTACACCCAGCTCTTCCAGGTAGTGGACTGGATCAGCTACGAGCTGGCCGACGAGCACACCGACCGGCAACTGCTGGTGGAGGCGGTACAGGAGCACCTGGCCGACATGGCCCGCCGCTGGGACCGCAACCAGCGCGCCCGCCGCTCCATGACCGCCATCGCGACCGGCCCCGGCGCGGTCGTCATCCAGGCCGGCGGAGACATCCGCGGCACCTTCCGCGACTGACCGCCACCGTGCGGGCCGGGCTCATCACCCCGGCCCGTCGCGGTGGCCGCCAGAACGGCGACCAGCTCACACGGGACACGGCCCGGCTTCTCAAGGGACAGGCCGTGTCCCGCTACCCCTCACAGAAGGAGCGCACCCAGTATGACCAGCACAACCGCCCCTGCCATCGGGGGTTCGGCGTGAGCGAGCAGCAGCCGTGCGGGCAGTGCCCGATGCTGCACGCCGAAATCGTCCGCCAGCGTGCCCTGATCGACCAGCTTCAGCAGATGTGCACGTGGCTGTCCACCCGTCTCGCCGAGCTGCGCGGCGCGGTCGCCGCCGCTGAGGCGCTGATGCGTGAGCAGGCTGAGCGGCCCACGATGCCGCGCGGCCGGCTGCTGACCCAGTTGCACGAACGCCTGATCACCGCCCTGTTCGACGCCGACCGGAGGTAGACCGATGGCACTGACCCCTGTCGTTTTCAGCGACGACGACGAGCCCACCCGCGTCACGGCGCCCGCCCCGGGCGGCCCGGTCGACGCCGAGTCGTACACCGTGTACCGGCCCGACCAGGGCGTTCCTGTTGACGCGCCGGACACTGCGGTCACGCTGACGTGGTCGGACGTGTCCAGCGGCGACGCGCGCCGGCGGGTGCCGCTGGTGCCCGCGTGGCTGCTGTCGGCGCACACCCGGCGCGCGACGCTGCGCGCCCTGGCTGACAACGTCGGCTACTTCGCCGCGTTCCACGCCCTGCGCGGCCCGAAGTACGCCATCAAAACGGCGCTGTACGCCCCTCGCGGCGCGGCCCGCATCGTCGGGCGTGCCCTCTGGTGGGCCAGCGCGGAAGAGGGCAACTGGTCGCTTCGCCAGCACGCCGCGACCAGCAACGACGCCTACACCTGGCAGTCGCTCAACCGCACCCGGTCCAAGGAGTCCAAGCCCCGATGGATGCTGGTCGGCGCTGCGGCGCTGGCCGCGTGCGGCGGGGGTTCGGCCCTGGCGGTGTCGGACGCGGTCCCGCCGATCGGCTGGTACGCCGCCCTCACTGGCGCGGTGCTGCTGGCGGCGCGGGTCGGCCGGCCGGCGGACAAGCCGATCACCGACCGCGTCAGCACGTCGCCGCGGTTCACTCGCCTAACCGCTGACCAGGTGCGGGCGGCGCTGGTGTCGCTGCGTCTGCCCGGCCTCACGGAGGGCTCGCAGGTCGAGTTCGTTCACCCGGGCATCCATCGCGACGGGCCGGGTTGGCTGGCGCGGGTGAACTTGCCCGCCGGTATGGAGGCCGTGCGCGTCCTGGACCGGCGCGGCAACCTGTCGTCCGCGCTGCGGCTGCCGGTCGACCAGGTGTGGCCGGGCGCTGGCCCCGACCATGCTGGGCAGCTCGACCTGTGGGTGGGTTACCAGCCCGCGTCGAAGATGGGCACCCCGCGGTGGGCGCTGATCGCGTCGAACGCGCAGACCAGCGTGTTCAAGGAGGAGGAGTTCGGCTCTGACGAGCGTCAGCGGCCGGTCAAGACCAGCCTGTTCGCCCGGTCGTTCCTGATCGGTGGGCAGCCCGGTTCGGGCAAGTCGTACGCGGCGCGGGCGCTGGCGCTGATGGCGGCGCTCGATCCGACGGTGGAGTTCAAGATTGCCGAGTTCAAGGGCACTGGCGACTTCATCGACTTCGAGCCGCTGTGCTCGACGTACGTGGTCGGTGTCGATGAGGAGGCGATCCGGCAGGGCGGGGCGATCCTGGCGTGGGCGCTGGGCGAGGCCGAGCGGCGCGGTAAGCGCATCCTGGCCGCCAAGCAGGCCGGACACGCCCCGGAGGGCAAGGTCACGCCCGAGCTGGCGCGCAAGCGCGGGTCCGGGCTGCACCCGGTCGTCATCGTCATCGACGAGGCGCACGAGCTGTTCGCCGCCGACAAGGACGCCGCTGACGCGGCAGAGCGGCTGATCAAGCGGGCGCGGGCGCTGAACATGGTCGTCATCCTGGCGACCCAGATCCCGGACAAGACCAGCCTCCCGCCCAACATCACGCGGTGTGTCACCAACCGGTGGTGCCTGTCGGTGGCTGGTCAGGTCGAGAACGACATGATCCTGGGGACCGGGGCGTACAAGCGCGGGATCACCGGCACCGTGTACCGGCCTGTGGTCGACGCGGGCTGGGGCGTCATGACCGGCGGCCCGACCCCGACCGCCGTGCGGTCGCAGTACCCGACACCCGACCAGGCCGCCGCGATCCTCGCCCGGGCGCTGCTGCTGCGCGGCGGCAACCGGCAGGCCACCGCCGCGCAGGCACCCGCCCGTGACCTGCTGGCAGACCTGGTCGACGTGGCCGCCGGCAACGGCCAGCATTGGACCGCCGCCGCACCGGCGCTGGTCGAGCGCTGGCCCGAGGCGTACCCCGGGCTGACCCCCGACGCCCTGTCGGAGATCGCCCGGTCTTTGGGCGTCGCGTCGGTGGACGTGAAGGTCGGCGGGAAGGTCCTCAAGGGCTACCGCCGGACCGACATCGGCAAGATCCTCGCCGCGCGAACCGGCCCGGACGGGCGGTAGCGCGACAGGTAGCGGCACACGACCGGGTAGCGCTGGCGCTACCCGGTCCGCTACCTCCCATCCGACCCACTACCTGCGACGACGCGACCAGGTAGCGGGTAGCGCCCTGCCCGAAACCAGCCCCGAATCGGCCTGGGGAGGCCCCTCGTGACACCGGAACTGATCGCTACCTTGATCCTCGCCGCCGTGGCAGTCGTCTATGTCTTGCTTTGTTGGGCGCTGCCGTTCGGTCGCTGCCGCTGGTGCTCGGGAACGGGCACCGCCAAGACCCTGATCATGCGCAGGCTTCGTTCCTGCCGGATGTGCGGCGGCTCCCGCAAGCGCCTGCGCATCGGACGCCGGATCTACAACGCCGTCCACAACGCCAACACCGACGCGGCCCGCGCTGCCCGCGCCAAGAACGGCGGCGCGTCATGACCCGCGCACTGACCACCGGGCAGCGCACGATCCGCCCGGACAGTGAGAGGCGCTGCCCGGGATGGTGCGCCCGCGCTCACCACTGCACCGCCCGCCGCCTGCCCGGCGGAGAGCACGCCTCCATCCCGGAGGTGTGGGTCACCGACGTGGGCCGGTTCGTCGCCACCCGCTACCGCGACCAGGCCGGACACGACCGCGTAGAGCTGCGCGTCGTGCTCGCCCTGGCCGACGACGAGGACATTGCCCAGGCCCAAGCCCGCCACCTGCTGGCCGTGACCCGCGTAGTCGTCGACCGCGTATTCGGCCCGAAGGAGCAGCCGTGAGAGCACGATTCCTGCTCGGCTCGCACCAGCCCGGATGGCTGGGCAAGGCCGGTGTGCCGCTGTTCATCTGCGACCGCCGGTTGCGCGTCTACAAGACCCTGCCCCGCGCAGCTGCGCCGTGGGCCGTCGACAGCGGCGGGTTCACCGAGTTGCAGAAGTACGGCCGGTGGACGGTCGGCCCGGCCGAGTACGTCGCGCGGCTGCGCCGCTACCGCGACGAGATCGGCCACCTGCAGTGGGCCGCGCCGCAGGACTGGATGTGCGAACCGATCGTCATCAACGGCGGTGTGGCCGCCGGACAGCGGTTCGCCGGCACGCACCTGACGGTCGCTGAGCACCAGCGCCGCACGGTGCTCAACTACGCCGAGCTGACCACCCTGGCCCCTGACCTGCCCATCATCCCCGTAGTCCAGGGCAACACCACCGACGCGTATCTGCGCTGTGTGGACCTCTACCAGTCGCTGATCGGCGTGGACCTGACCACGATGCCGCTGGTTGGGCTCGGGTCGGTCTGTCGCCGCCAGGCCACCGGCGAGGCAGGGCAGATCATCGCCGCCCTGCACGCCCGGGGCGTGCGCCACCTGCACGGGTTCGGGTTCAAGACGCTCGGGCTGATGGCGCACGGCGACAAGCTCGCCTCTGCTGACTCCCTGGCCTGGTCGTTCGATGCCCGGAAGCGCAACAAGACGCTGCCCGGTCACGGGGCGCGCCACAAGAACTGTGCCAACTGCCTGCCGTTCGCGCTCCAGTGGCGCACCGGCGTGCTCGCAGCTGCGAATGGAAGGTGACCTGCAATGACCGAACTGATGCAAGCCGCGCTGACCGCCGCCGAACGCGGGTGGCGCGTGTTCCCCGTGACCCCCGACGACAAGACCCCCGCGGTACGGGCGTGGGAGCAGCGCGCCACGACCGACCCCGACCGTATCCGGCGCTGCTGGTCGGCCGGGCCGTTCAACATCGGTCTGGCGACCGGCCCGTCCGGGCTGGTCGTGGTCGACCTCGACCGGCTCAAGGATGATGAACTGGCCGCGCCGTGGGAGTGCTGCGTTCACGGTGGTGAGGTCCTGGCCGAGCTGGAGCGCCGCGCCGGTATCGCGCCGGTCCGCACGTACACCGTGACGACCTGGAGCGGCGGTGCGCACCTGTACTACCGCCACCCCGACCAGGCCGAGCAGATGCGCAACACGGCGAAGAAGCTGGGGCCGCTGATCGACACCCGCGCGCACGGCGGGTACATCCTGGCCGCCGGCAGCGTCGTCAACGGCCGCCCATACCGGGCGGGCGCTGAGCGTCCGGTCGCTGACCTGCCCGAATGGCTGGCCGTGGCGCTGGCCCCGGCGCCCTTGCCGGAGCAGGCCCCGGTGACGGTCACGCTGGGCGCTGACCGGGCGGGCCGGTACGTGTCCGCCGCGATCGACGCGCAACTGGGCCACCTGGCGCAGGCCGCGAAGGGTGGGCGCAACGCCGCGCTGTACGCCTCCGCGGTCGCGCTGGGACAGCTCGCCGCAGGCGGGGCGGTCAAGGCGCAAGACGTAGAAGGCCTGCTAACGCAGGCTGCCTACCAAATCGGCCTGCGGCCGGCAGAGACCGCCCGCACGATCGCCTCCGGCCTGCGCGCCGGAGCGCACCGGCCCCGGACGGTGGCCGCATGACCGCCACCGTTCGGCACCTGTCCGCCATCCCCGCCGACCCAGCGGCGCAGGCGGGCTGGGACGTGCCGGTGCCGGTCGGGACCAACACCGCCGCGCCGCCGCCGTTCCCTCTCGACGTGCTCCCCGGGTGGGCGCGCGACATGGTGGAAGGCGTCGCCGTGTTCACCCAGACCGACACCGCGATGGGCGCGGGGGTGTTCCTGTCCGTGCTGTCGACCTGCGGGGCGCGCCGCCTGGTCGTGGAGGGCAAACCGGGGTGGCGCGAGCCGGTCAATAGCTACGTAGCCACCGTCGCCGCGCCGGGTGAGCGCAAGAGCCCGGTGCATGGGGCGCTGGTCCGGCCGTTGTACCAGGCGCAGCAGCAGATGGCCGACCAGGTTCGGCCGCTGGTGGAGCAGGAGGCGGCTCGGCGCGACATCGCCCAGCGCGCCGCCGAGCAGGCCCGCGCCAGCGCCGCGAAGGCCGACGCTGACAAGCGCGACGCGGCCACAGCGGAAGCCCTGGCCGCGGTGATGGCCGTGGAGGAGATCACCGTGCCGACGCTGCCACGGCTGATCTGCGACGACCACACCCCCGAAGCGCTGGTCAGCATGATGGCCGCCAACGGCGGACGCATGGCCGTGATCAGCGATGAGGGCGGCATCTTCGACACCCTCGCCGGCCGATACTCCGGCACGCCGAACCTGGACCCGTACCTGAAGGGCTACAGCGGCGGGCACCTGTCTACCGACCGGCAGACCAGGGCAGGCGAGACCATCGAGGACCCCGCGCTCACGGTCGGGGTGATGACCCAGCCGTCTGCGCTGCGCAAGTTCGGGTCGAACGCCGAACTGTTCGGCCGCGGGCTGCCCGCCCGGTTCTGGTTCATCCTTCCGCGGAGCCTCGCCGGATACCGCGACCAGGACTCGCCGTCCGTGCCGGTCTCCGTCGCGGCGCGATACGAGTCCACCGTTCGCATCCTGGCCACCACCCTGGCCGAGTGGGACGGACCGCGCGTGCTGACCCTCACCGACGAGGCTGGCCGCGTGCGCGCCGCAGCTGCGGCAACCATCGAGGAGCAGTTGCGTCCTGGCGGCGCGCTGCACGACGTGCGCGAGTGGGCGAACAAACTGTTCGGCGCGATGCTGCGCCTGGCCGGGCTGCTGCACCTGGCCCACCACCCCACCGACGCGTGGGAGCGCCAGATCAGCGGCGAGACCATGGCTCAAGCTGCCCAGGTCACCGCGTGGCTGATCGCCCACTACACCGCCGCCCTCGCCCTGGTCCACGGCGACCCCGCAGGCGAAACCGCACACGACGTGCTCGCCGTCCTGGTCGCCAAAGACATGCGCACCTTCACCCGGCGCGAACTGCACCGCCGCGTACAGCGCAAGCTGCCGCGCGCCGAGCAGGTCATGTCCGTACTGGCCACGCTCGCCCAGCACGGATGGGTCCGCACCACCGCGGAGGGGGACTACGAGCTACACCCCGACACGGCCGACTTCGTCAACGGCGCGACACCGACCGGCCGTTGATCTTCCCTGTCACCGCTGTCACCGCCTGTCACCGGCAGGCGGTGACAGCATTTCAGGCCACTTGACCAGCGCGAACGCTGCCCAGCGAGGGCGATTGTCACCGTGTCACCGCTGTCACCGCCCTCGCCTTCCATATCGACCACCGACCACGCGGGACGCCGCCCGTGGCAGACACGGGCGGCGCACCCACACCTCGGCATCAAGCCAGCGCAGATCTTGGCGCAGAAACGCTTACAGGCCGCTTCTCGCGGCCACAACCCCTGGGGAGGCAGGCACATGGCCCACGCGGTTGCGCGCGACCCGCTGATGAAGTTGGAGGAGGTCCTAGAGGTGCTGGGCGTCAACAAGTCGACCTTCTATGCCTGGAAGGCGACCGGCCGAGCGCCCAGAACGATCAAGTACCCCAACAACAAACTGCGCATTCGTCGCAGCGCCTTGGACAAGTGGCTGGCTGAGCACGAGGAGAACGCGTGACCACATACGACGTGCAGTTTTGGGACATCGAGGAGCGCAAGGGCGCACGCAAGACCAGCTATCGCGTGCGGTGGGTCGCCGGAGGGGTCAAGCATGGCGACTCGTTCACAACCAAGGGCCTTGCTGAGTCGTTCCGCTCGAAGCTGCTCACCGCCGCGCGGGAGGGTGTGCCGTTCGACGCGGCCAGCGGCCTGCCTGAGCCGATGCTGCGGGAGCAGAACTCCCGCACCTGGTATCAGCACGCCTGTGAGTTCGTGGACATGAAGTGGCCGCGGGCGTCAGGCAAGCACCGCAAGGGCATCGCCGAATCCCTGGCGACAGTCACTGAAGCGTTGCTGGTCGGCGACCGGGGCGGGCCATCGCGCGAGCAGGTCCGGGCGGCGCTGTACGGGTGGGCGTTCAAGGCGAACGAGCGCGCGGCGGGGCCGCCGCCGGCCGAGCACGAGGCGGCTGTGCGGTGGCTGGCCGACAACACGGTACGGCTGGCCGCGATGTGTGATCCAGCGCTGATGCGCAAGGCCCTCGACGCGCTGTCGCTCAAGCTGGACGGCACGGCTGCTGCGGCCAGTACCGTCGCCCGCAAGCGCGTGATCTTTTACGGCGCGCTGGCGTACGCGGTCGAGCTGGGGCGACTCCCGGTTCACCCGCTGCACGGGGTGAAGTGGATCGCGCCGCAGAACGATGACGAGGTCGACCGGCGGGTGGTCGCGAACCCTGCCCAGGCCGAACGCCTCCTGTTGGGGGTGCGCGAGGACACGCCCGAACTGGAGGCCTTCTTTGCCGGCATGTACTACTCCGCGCTGCGCCCGGAGGAGTTGTTGCACGTCCAAGACGCCCAGTGCGAACTGCCCAGCGCCAGCGAACCTGAGGCGTGGGGCTGGTGGCACCTGTCCGGCGCGACCGTCGCCGTAGGTGAGGGATGGGGAGACGGTGACGGCGCGCATGAGTCCCGGTCGCTCAAGCACCGGGGCAGGAAAGCCACCCGCAGCGTGCCAATCCCGCCTGCCGAGGTCGCAATCTTGCGGCGGCATCGGGAGCAGTTTCGCCCTGGTCGCGATGGGCGGTTGTTCGTGTCGCGGCGTGGCCCGGGTGGCCGCTACTTCGACACCTGGCCTGGCACGACGATCCCGAATAACAGCTACACCACGGTCTGGTCCCGGGTGCGAGCGCGCGTGCTCATGCCGGTGGAGGCAGCGTCGCCGCTAGCCGGTCGGCCCTATGACCTGCGGCACGCCTGCCTGAGTCTGTGGCTCAACGCGGGGGTCGCGCCGACACAGGTTGCCGAGTGGGCGGGCAACTCGGTACGGGTGTTGCTGAAGGTGTACGCAAAGTGCATCTACGGGCAGACCGATCTGGCGCTGCGGCGCATCGCTGAGGCGCTGGCTGAGGGGATGCGGTCCGCCGCGAAGTAGCCGCCAAAACTCGGGGGCGTATTGGGGGCGGCTGGCGAGATCCGGCCGGTTTCCGCCGGACGTAGCTGGACTGGCACGAAAGAGCCCCTGACCGGGTTCCGCTTGGTCAGGGGCTCTTTTTGCTGTTGGTGGCGGGTAGAGGATTCGAACCTCTGTAGCTTTCGCGACGGATTTACAGTCCGCTCCCATTGGCCGCTCGGGCAACCCGCCTGGTACAGCGTCGCCAGCACCGCAGGCGATGTTGGCTCGATAAGGATAGCGGTATGCCGGCGACGATGTGCAACCGGGTTGGACCATGAGCGCGGCGCGCCGCCGGATCTGCTAAAACGGTACGCATGGCAGCTAACCCGTCGTTCGACATCGTCAGCAAGGTTGATCGGCAGGAGGTGGACAACGCTCTGCACCAGGCCGAGAAGGAGCTGGGCACGCGGTTCGACTTCCGTGACACGGGAGCATCCATCGCCTGGGCCGGCGAGGAGGGCGTGACCGTCCAGGCCAACACCGAGGACCGGGCGAAGGCCGCTCTGGACGTCTTCAAGGAGAAGCTGATCAAGCGCAACATCTCCCTGAAGTCGCTGGACGCCGGCGAGCCGAAGTCCTCCGGCAAGGTCTACAAGATCGATTGCAAGATCATCCAGGGTATCGACCAGGAGAAGGCCAAGGCCATCTCCAAGAAGATCCGCGACGAGGGCCCGAAGGGCGTGCAGGCGCAGATCCAGGGCGACCAGCTCCGGGTGACCGGCAAGAAGAAGGACGATCTGCAGGAGGTCATCGCCCTGCTCAAGGGAGGCGACTTCGACGTCGCCCTCCAGTTCACCAACTATCGGTAGGTCCGGTCGGACCGCCCTCGCCAGGTCGCAGGAAGCACCGTCGACATCACGTTGACGGTGCTTCCTCCCGTTCCGCGCATATTGCCCTCGCCACGAGGCGTCAGCTGGCCAGGCAGCCCCGGGACCTCCCGCTAGGCTGGCAGCACGGCTGGGGCCGTTCCCCTCGGGGGCACACTGGAAAGGGCATCACGTGAAGGTTCTCATCGCGGGAGGCGCGGGATTCATCGGCAGCACGGTGGCCTCGTACCTGCTCGACTCGGGCCACGAGCCGG
>NZ_JAAOTI010000040.1:0-77387 GCF_011297315.1 Catellatospora chokoriensis | reverse complement strand
CCCGGTAGAGCCGCACAGCGCGCTGGCGCAGCTCGTCCGGGTACTTGCGAGGGGCGGGCACGAAAACCTCCTGGTCAGGGTCTATCAGACCATGATCGAAAGTCTCCGGGTTATCGGGGGAACCTCAGGGTCATCGTCAGCAGGCTCCGTGGCTGGCACCGTTTCTGGCATCCGGTAAGTCTGCGACATGTCGGCCTCCACGTTCCAACTCCATTGCTGGGCGAGCTGGGCCACCACCGGGCGTTCTTGGCGCTGTTCCGATCAACCGGTGTACGCGTCCTCTACGACCACCGCAGGGCAAACGGCGACCGCTACGCCGCGGCACTGCTCCGCGTCTACGCACGCTTGCTGGCCCGCCTGCACCATTGCCTGACCCACGACCTGCCCTACGAGGAACACTGGGCGTTCCCAGCCGTGGGCACGGTCGACGCTGACGGGCGGCCGGGTCGAGAGCCGGGGCATGTTCAGGATCTTCCCGTGCCACGAGCCCTCGCGCGGGAAGTAACCACCCGGCCCTCGTCCCGGCCGCCCGTCAGTCCCTCAGAAGGCCCCGCGTCGCCGCTGCCTGTGAGGTCTCCCGATCAGGCGAGCCGACACGCCTACGCCAGCGCCGGCGTGCCGGCGGAGTAGGTCGCCTCACCCGCGATGCAAACTTCACCCACCAGACGCACGTACGCCGGAGGCCGCATGATCCGCCACCTGACCGTTTCCGCGATCATTCTTCGCGACGAACACGTCCTGCTGATCGAACACCGCAAGAGCGGCCTGTTCCTCCCTCCGGGCGGCCATCTCAACGATCATGAACTACCTACCGACGCCATCCATCGAGAAGTCATGGAAGAAGTCGGTCTCACCGTCGAGATCCTCGCCAAGAAGCAGTTCAGCCACCCCGCGGTAGCGACACTCGAACCGCCGTTCACCATCCTGGTCATCGACAACGTCGCAGACCCGACCGTCGGGCCGCATACCCACATCGACCTTGTCTACGTCTGCCGGCCGACGTCATCGCATGTCACGCTCAACCCGAACGAAGTCGACGGATACCACTGGGTTGCACTGGCCGATGTAGCCGACCTGCCAACCCCACCTGAACTCCCGTCGCTCATCCTGACGGCCGCCAAGTACGCCGAGACCGCCGAGTTCTAACTAGCCGCGCCGCTGAGCGCGCTACTGCTTGGCCGTCGCCGCCGTTAGGGACAGGTTCCCGGCCAGCGTCTGCTGGCCATCATCACGCTTGCGGAATGGCCTGTCGCGGCACCATTGCATCAGCTGCACTCCGCGATACTGCGAGCGTGATCTCTCCC
Organism: Catellatospora chokoriensis; assembly: GCF_011297315.1. Lineage (NCBI taxonomy): Bacteria > Bacillati > Actinomycetota > Actinomycetes > Micromonosporales > Micromonosporaceae > Catellatospora > Catellatospora chokoriensis. The sequence goes on along the minus strand of NZ_JAAOTI010000040.1, from coordinate 76,083 downwards.
ATTCTTCAGACCGCCGTCTTCGTCCGTTCCGCCGACCGAACCCAAGTGCTGCTAATGCATCGCAACAAGTGGTCGCAGGACATTCACTTCGGCAAGTACCTCAGCCTCGGCGGTCACGTCGAGCCCGACGAGGACGTGCTGACCTGCGCCCGCCGAGAGGTCAACGAAGAATCCGGGCTCACCGCATCCGACCTGACACTCCGCGGAACGGTCATGTGGACCGGCTTCGGCCACCACCGCATCAACGCCCTGTGCTTTATCTTCCGATGCGACGTCTTCGCAGGCACACCACACAACGGCAACGAGGAAGGAACCCTTGAGTGGGTGCCGATGGACAAACTGGCCAGCCGCCCTATTTGGGAAAGTGACCGACTGTGGCTGCCCATGGTCTTCGACACCAACACGAAGCCGTTCTACGGCGTAATGCCATATGACGGCCACGAGATGCTCAGCTGGTCCTTCCAGCGATGATCTCAGCTGCTGTCGCCTACGCTTCCTCGTCGTCACCGCCAGCCGGCGTGGGCATCGGCAGGGCGGCGCCCCGCTCAGCTGTGATCCAAGCCTGAGCTGAGCCATTCTTGCCGTCGTTGTCTCCTGCGGCCGGGCGGAGCCGCAGTTAGAGGTGCGGGCCGCGTGGGACGGCTCAACAGAGAGCTCTGACCTGCAGGCTGTCGCGCTCGCCTTCGCCGTCAGCAGACACGCCGCGATAGCCAGGGGTACACGTGTACGAACCGGAGCTAAGCTATCGGCCGGACAACCTGACCTGGAGGACCCTGTGCCTGTGATCGGGACGCTTATCGCCGAAAGCCTGGCAGCCGATGGGGTTCTGGACGTGCCCCTGACGCTGCGCCGGCTACAGCGATTGTCATCTCCAACCCGGCTCCGGGCCAGCCCGAGTGTAGGTTCTCTGGTTCCGTGTCCTTTTCTCACAGCGAATGTCGTGGGGTTGTCGTATGACGGTTAAGGATGTCCAGCGCGGTATCGGACCGGCGACGGTGGTGGGCACGCTGGTGGCGGAGAGTCTTGCTCCAGGCGCTGTAGTCGATCTTCCGATTGTGATTCGCCGGATCCACAGGGTTAGGGCAGGCAGTGCGGTTGACCGCGTTGGTGGACAGCCTGAGGTGTGGACTTTGCTGGACTTTACGTGCGATGAGGGTCTTGGGGACGAGCTCGCGGCGCAGTTGTCCGTCGGGTTGCTGCCGGGTCCGTGGTACGCGGACTGGACGGTGGGGCCGGCGAAGCAGGTCGTGTTCGCGGGCAGGATTTTCAAGGTCGATCGGCAGGATGCGGTGGGGCTCGCGGCGGTCAGGGAGTACGCCCGCGCTGTCGGTGTGCCCGAGGCGCAGCTGGACTGGGCCCAGTAGCTGTGTCCAGGGTTCACCCGTTCAGGTGTACTCCAATGGGAGTGACTATCGACTAACGTAGCTATATCGATATGTTGGGCCGGCGTGCTCCCTGCGTATCTCCGGACGGGTGAGAGGGCTCGGGAACCTGACGACTGGAGCCCAACGTGCTTGCTGGTGAGCCTGAGCGTGTGACGGTTGACTACCGTCGGCCGGCGGGCAGGACGGTCGAAGGCCAGCCGTGGGATACGGTTCCCGTCGCAGCACTGATAGCGGCCTTACCCTGGCGGACGTTTCGCTGGCACCAGGGGCAGAGGCACTATTCGGGCACCTACTGGTCGGCAACCCAGCGGGATCATGTGATCTATGAGTCACGGCTGGAGCTGGCCCGGCTCTTGTTCGCCGATTTCGACCGGCGGGTGAGCGCGATCGTGGCGCAGCCGTTTCTGCTGCATGCCGTCGTCGGCGGAGCGCACCGAAGGCATGTGCCCGACTTCCTGCTGGTCGTCGACGATCGGGCCGTGATCGTGGATGTGAAGCCCGCCAGGCGTCTGGTCGATGCGACGGTCGCGGCGACGCTGGCGTGGACAGCCGAGGTCGTCGCGTTGCGTGGGATGCGCTACGAGGTTTGGACGGAACCGCCCGAGGTCGAGCTGGCCAATGTCCGGTTCTTGGCCGGGTATCGACGTGCTTGGTTGTTCGATGCGGATCTGGTGGCGCGGTTGAGCGCCGCCGATCTGGATGGCGCGACGGTGTCGGTGGCGGCCGGGTGCGCTGCGGGGTGGCCCGCGCCGGTGGCGCGGGCGGCGGTGCTGCACTTGATGTGGACGGGCCATCTCGTGTTCGACATGGCCGTGCGGCTGTCGGGTGCCACGGTGCTGCGGAGGCCGGCGTGAGCGAGGCTGGCGTGCGGGTCGGGGTCGGCACGCTGTTTCGCTTCGACGGTGAAACCGTGGAGGTCGTTGAGCTGGTCGCGACGGCGGCTGGCAACGAGGTGGTCGGCAAGACCGCGACTGGGCAGCTGCTGCGGCTGTCGGTGCGGGAGCTGCTGTTTTCCGGCAGGGCGCAGCTGATCCCTCGACGACCTGGGCCTGCCGCTGACGACGACATCGACTCTGCGGCCGTGGTGCTGGCCCAGCTCACTGACGCCGAACGCCATCTGGTCGCGCAACGTGCGGGTGATGTCCGGGAGGTGCTGACCGGGTTCCGGTCTGGGTCGGCGCAGCTGGCAGGCCCGGATGAGCCGCGCCCGCAGTATGCGCTGACGCTGACGCTGCGGGAGCGATACTCGGCGAAGGCTGCCGAACTCGGGGTCACGTTCCGCACTATCCAGCGGTGGGTGCGTCGCTTCCAGCAGTATGGCGAGGCCGGTCTGGCGCCGTCCCGCGGTGGGGTGGCCCGCTCGCGCACGCGGGTGGACGAGCGTTGGGTCGAGATGGCGCTGGAGGTGATGGTCGAGCACACCGACGAGTCGCGGCCCTCCCGTCTGTTGGTGATCGAGCGGACCAAGGCGCGGCTGGCGGCCCGCTACGGCGACGGGGCGGTGCGCCTGCCGAGCCAGGCCAGCGCCTACCGCCTGCTCGAAGACCTCGAACGGCGGCACCCGACGTTCCGGCTTTCCGCCAAACGCAACCGGGATGTCGCCGCCCGCCCGAAGGATGTGTACGGCAAGCTGCGCCCGACCCGGCCTGGTGAGTACATGCTGATGGACACCACGCGCCTGGACGTGTTCGCGCTGGATCCGTTGACGCTGCGCTGGATGCAGGCGGAGCTGACGGTGGCCATGGACTGGTACACCCGCTGTGTCACGGGGGTGAGGGTCACGCCCGTGTCGACCAAGTCGGTGGACGCCAGCGTCACCCTCTACCAGGCGTTCCGCCCTCCGCTGGCGAGCAGCGGGTGGCCGCAGCACGCGGTGTGGCCCGAGCACGGGATCCCCGCCACGGTCCTGGTCGACCGCGATGCGGTCGAGGGGCCGCTGCGGGCGGCGGCGGGCCCGGCGGTCGTGCCGGAGACGATCGTCATCGATCACGGCAACATCTACATCTCCGAGCATCTGACCAGCGTCTGCCAGCGGCTGGGCATCTCGATACAGCCGGCCCGGCTGCGCACGGGACGCGACAAAGGCCCGATCGAGCGGTTCTTCCGCACCCTGCGGGAGGACCTGCTGCAGGTGCTGCCCGGCTACAAGGGTCCCGATGTCCACTCGCGTGGCCTGAACCCTGAGCGGGACGCGTTCTTCTTCCTCGACGAACTGGAAGCGATCATCCGGGAGTGGGTGGCGGTGGTCTACCACCACCGGCCGCACGCGGGCTTACGCGATCCGGGAGTGCCGGGGCTGGCGTTGTCCCCGGCGAAGATGTTCGAGCACGGCATCGCGAAAGCGGGCTACGTCATGGCGCCACGTGACCCGGACCTCGGGTTCGAGTTCCTGCAGACGGAGTGGCGCACGATCCAGCATTACGGTGTCGAGATCGGTGGCCGCCGCTATAACGGCCGGGCGTTGAACAGCTACCGGGACCGTTCCAGCAGCGCCACCGGCCGCAAGCGCGGCAAGTGGCCCTTCGCGGTCAACGTCGACGACATCACGCGGATCTACTTCCGCGATCCCGAGGACCGGGCCTGGACGGAACTGGTCTGGGAACACGCCGCGGACGCCGCGATGCCGCTGTCGGAAGAAGGTCTGGCTTTCGCCCGCGAACTGGCCGCGTCGAAGTACACCTATCCCAACGACAAACTCGCCGTCGCCGAACTGCTCGACCGCTGGAACGTCGGGCTCGGCCACACCCGCGAGGAGCGGCGCATCGCGCTGCGGATCGCCCGGTCGCAGTCGGGCCTTCACCTACCGGTCGCGCCCGACCCGGTGAAGTCCCTGGCATCGGTCCGGCACGTCCTGGAGCCGGATGCGGCAGATGCCGAACCGCCTACCGGCGGGCACACGCAGCTGGGTGACGACGACCTGGACACCGACTTCGATGACGACGAGTTCTACTCCGACGCGCTGGGGGACGTATGACCCGGTCACGGTCCTCGGAGGCCAGGCGGGCTGCCGCTACCTTGGACAACCTCACGCTGTCGCGCAAAGAGGGCTGGAAGCTGTTCGTAGACACCCCCGCCCGCCAGCAGCCCGAGCAGCTGTCACGGCCCGAACTGCGGGCACTGGGCGATGCAGCCGCGTCCGAGTACGCCACCTGCCGCAGGTTGTGGCACGCCAACCTCGGGCCGATCCGTACCCCGCAACTGGCAGCGCTGCACGAGGACCTGTGGGACATCGTCGACAGCAACGTCCAGGACGGCGACAAGGCCAAGGGGGCCGTCGCGATCGACGCGTTCCCCGGACTGGGCAAGACGACCTCGGTGCTGGCGTTCGCCAAGCAGTTCCACCAGCGCGACCTCGCCGAAAACGGGCCGCTCACCGCAGACGGGCATGAACGGCTGCCAGTCTGCCGGGTCGGGCTGAGCGGCAACACCGGGATGAAGGACTTCAACCAGGCGATGCTGGAGTTCTTCGGCCACCTGGGCAGCTACCACGGCACGACCGCGCAGTTCGCCAAACGGGCACTGGAGTGTGTACTGGCCTGCCAGACCCGGCTGCTGATAGTCGACGACCTGCACTTCCTGCGGTTACGCCACACCAACGGCATCCAGGTCAGCAACCACTTCAAGTACGTCGCCAACGAGTTCCCCGTCACGCTGATCTTCGTCGGAGTCGGGTTGGACAAGCATGGCCTGTTCAGCGAGGGCGGCGACTACCATGACGCGGTCCTGGCCCAGACCGGCCGGCGCACCACCGTGCTCGGCCTGGCACCGTTTCGGATCGGCTCCGACACACACCGGCGTGAGTGGCGGCAGCTCCTCCTGGCACTGGAGCAGCGCGTCGTGCTGACGGACAAGCACCCAGGCATGATCGCCGACGACCTGTCGGACTACCTGTTCGCGCGCAGCAGCGGGCACATCGGTTCGCTGATGACCCTGATCAACCGCGGATGCCAGCGGGCCATCCGCAGCAGCGCAGAACGCCTGGACGTCGACCTCCTCGACCAGATCAAGATCGACGCTGGGGCGGAGAAGGCACGCCGGGAACTGCACACCGCACTGGCCACCGGAGCGCTGACCACCCGAACCTCGCGGTGAACCCCGCCACGGTCTTCGGCAGCGGTGTCGCACCGGAACGCACCCTGCCGCTACGAGTGCCGATCGCCGACGGCGAGAGCCTGGACAGCTGGGGCGAGCACATCGCACGCCGGTACGACATACCGGTGCGCCTAGCGCTGCCGCTGCTCGGCCAGCCCTGGCGCAGCCTTCGCGGCGACCGCCAACACCTGCTGGTGCGCGGCACACCCGCACCCGTACTGCGGCAGATGGAACGTCAGGCCGGACTGCCCGATGGCCGACTCGACGCCGCCGTGCTGGAACGGTACGACCCGTTGGGGTGGAAGCCACTACGGGGTTCACGCTTCTGCCCGGGGTGCCTGTTCGAAAGCCGCGGCCGGTGGCAGCTCGTCTGGCGGCTGCCGTGGGTGTTCGCGTGCCTGACCCACCGGGCGCTGCTGCCGGACCGATGCGCGGCCTGCGGGCGGATGCCACTACGCCCGATCACCGGCATCACCGGACTCCACCCAGCGGGAACCTGCGCCAACCTCCTGCGGCGCGGCAAGATCTGCGACGGTGACCTCTCCAGAGTTGACGCGGCCGAGTTGGCAGCCGGAGACAGTCGGCTGGCCACCCAGGCCTGGATCAACGACCGTCTGTGCGGCATGCAGGCCGACGACACAGCCGTCTCGGCCGCCGCCCACACCGACCTGCGGGACCTGCAAGCGGTCGCCGCGTGGATCCAACACCGGTCCGGCCGCGCCGACTTCGCCGCGTTCGGAACGCAGACGGCTGCCGCCTACGACCGGTACACGAGCCAGCGTCACAACGGCCGCCGCCCTGACGAGTGCGCGGACCCACTACTCGCCGCGGCCCTGGCCACCAAGGCCTTCGCGATGCTTGCCGGTGACCAGGGCCCCGACCTCCTTGCCCAACTGAGGCCCCTGCTGGGCAATGCCACGCGACCGGGCAGCGTCACCCGCAGCAACCATTCGCTCAGCATCCAACCCACGCGGTGGGCGACGCTGTCGGCCGCGCTCCAGCAGCGCCTGCTGACCTCGATGGGTACGCAGATGTGTCCCGCCGACCAGCTGCGCTACCGCACCTGCACCCCGCAGCCGGGCCTGGCCGACACCACCTCCGCCGCGACCGAGCGGGCCCGCTATGTTCCCCAGCTGCTGTGGCCCGAATGGGCGGTGCGGCTGCTGCCGCCACGCGGCTACGCCGCCGACGTCCTGCGCGCGATCATCCCCTGCTGCCTACTGCTGCCCGGCCACCCTCAGCCCAGCAACGCCAAGGTCGTCGCGGAACTACGCGACCGATGGCCGTCCTACGCCAACGGCACGCTGCGACGCCTCACCGCCAGCCACGGCCCAAGGGTCCTCACCGCGATCTGCCGGCTGGCCGACTACCTCGACGTCCACGCCAGCCCCATCGACTACCGGCGCCGACGCGCGATCATCGCCGACGACGTCCTCACCGACGACGACTGGGACCGACTCTGCACGGCCACGCTGACTCACCGCGGACAAGGCGGCAGATACCGCCACGCCCGCCGCTACACCTACCAACTGCTCACCGGCGCGGACCTGACCGACCCCCGGCACCGCCTGGCACTGCAGAACCAATCCGAGCGGGCCAGGTACCGCAAGTTCACCGACGGGCTCACCACGCCGATGCGCGCGGCCCTGCACCAGCACGCCGCGGCATACCTGAGCCTGCACGGCATCGACGAACCCGTCAGGTGGGCGCCGCCAGGAGACTGCCTTACCGGCCTGGATCTGCCAGGCCGCGACCCCAGCGACATAGACCTGGACGAGGTCACCCGGCTGCTGCTGAACGAACACCGCCGGCTCGGCCACGCAGCACGCCGGTTGAACACCTCCACCGACCACGTCCGTCTCGCGCTGGAGCAAGTCCACCGCCCGGCCAACCGAACCGTGTCCACCCGCCGCAGCGCCGCGCACCCACCCGGCCTGAGCCCGGAGCTGATCCAGCGCGAGTACGTCGAGGCCGGTAAGAACCTGCGGCAAATGGCGCGCGAGACCGGCATTTCGGCCCGGACCCTGTCGGCGTTCGCCAGGGCTTGCGGGTTCACGCTGCGCAACGCGCGCCAGCCCCTGCAGCCGACCATCGACCAAGCCTGGCTCAGCCAGCAGTACCAGGTCCATCACCGCTCGGCCGGCGACATCGCCAACGAGCTGCGCACCACCGACACGCGAGTCCTCAAGGCACTGCGCGCGTTCGGGATACCAGTGCGCGCCAACAGCATCCACGGCCATCGCAGTCTCGTGATCGAGCTGGACGACTCCATTCCGGCCGACGTGCGCCGAGCCGTACAGGGCCAGCCCAAGGCATGGCAACGGCTCAGGCGCTTCCAGCAGATGGCCGGACACACCAGCCTGAACAAGGCCGCCCGCCAGATCGGCGCCAACCCATCAGCCCTGAGCACCCAACTGGGGCGGCTCGAGCGCGACATCGGTGCCACGCTCATCCGGCGAGCAACCTCGGATCGGCCGATGACAATGACACCGCAGGGCCAGGAGCTGCTGCGATCCCTACAGTTCCCCGCCGTTTCGGAACTTCTGAGCAGGTTCGGCAGCCCGCCGGCGGGCTGGAAGCCCGATCACCCGCTGCGGCGCAGCGCGCGCGCCTGAGGTTCCCTCGAGCGCATGGTCGAGGATCCAGTCGGTGGATAGCATCGCCGACAATCTCACCCGCGCGGGGTTCGTCGAGACCCGCTTCGACGACGCTGGTTGGCGCCTGCCGTTCGCGCTGGAGCTGCTGGCGCTGCAGCGGCTCACCGTCGCCGCGTTCGGCACAGAACGGATCTGCCCGCTGACGTACCAGCCGGGCATCGACCCGTCACGGTGCGCAGCCCCGTGACGGGGATACAGCATGTCCCTCTCGCCGCAAGACGCCGGCCGCGACGGGAGCGATAGTTTGCACGTCGTGACTGCGCCGGACCTCTCAAAGCAGCACGCCTGCCGGGGAAAATATAGTGGTCACCCCTTGATAGCTGCATCCATCGCAGTAGAATTTGTGGTGCAGACGAAACAGGGCCCGGCCGCCGCGGTCGCGCCGCCGGGCCCGCAGCGATGAGACAGGCAAAGGAGTTGAGCTGCGATGCAGATGCGATGGGATCCGTTCCGTGACTTCGACCGCCTGGCCGGTGAGGCCTTCGGCGCGGCCCGCACCCCGGCGCTGATGCCGATGGACTGCCTGCGCAGCGGCGAGGAGTTCCTGGTCCGGTTCGACATGCCGGGCATCGAGCCCGACACCCTGGACGTGTCGGCCGAGAATAACACCCTGACCGTGCGCGGACAGCGCCACCGCCACGATCCCGACGACGCGGTATACCTGGTGTCGGAGCGGCCGACGGGCAGCTACAGCCGCCAGCTGGTCCTGGGCGACGGCGTGGACGTCGACGCGATCAGCGCCGAGTACACCGACGGCGTGCTGACCCTGCACATCCCGGTCGCGCCGCAGGCCAAGCCACGCAAGATCGAGATTGGTCGGGCGGAGGCGGGCCGCAAGGCACTGACCGATCAGCAGGGCGACCAGCAGGCGGACAAGCACCTGGTCGACGCCTGAGGACGCCGGGTCCGAGAACGCCGGGGATGGGGGGTGGTGACCCAGGGGCGAGCCGACGCATCCCGGTGCCGGTGGCATCAGGCCGATGCCACCGGCCGAACCGACAGGAGGGCGGCATGACCGGAGCTGGTGTGCCGGTGCCGAACATCGGCGACGCCGACTACCCCGGCTATGCGATGGGTGCCGCCGCCCACGCGCTGAACGTGACGCCGGCGTTCTTGCGGGCGGTGGAGACCGCCGGGCTGTTCGAGGCGCACCGCTCCGACGGCGGGCACCGCCGCTACAGCCTCGACGACCTGCACCTGGCCGAACGAGCCCGGCACCTGGTCGACGACGGGCTGCCTCTGGACGCCGCCGTGCGCATCGTCAAGCTCGAGTACCAGCTCGCCGCCGCGCACGCGATGATCGAGGTGCTGCAGCGTCGGTTGGACCAACCGCGCGGCAGCGGCTGACACGCGGCCAGACCGCTGGCGCAGGAGGTGACCTGCGATGCAACAGCTGCACATCCGCTACTTCGCTGACCACCGCGGCGGCGGCTGCCTGCACGTCGCCGGTGAAATCGACCTGGCCGTGCACGAGCGGCTGCGGGCAGCGCTGCACCGCGTGCTGGCCATGCGGCCCCGCCGCCTGGTCGTCGACCTGGCGCAGGTGACGTTCTTGGACGCCGGTGGCGTCGGCGTGCTGGTCCAGGCCGCGGCCGCAGCGCAGGCGGCACGGATCCCGTTTCGCGTCCGCGGCGCTGACGGCATCGCCGCGCGCGTCCTGGCCCTGGCCGCGGGCTGGGACCGGGCCACCGGCACCCTCGGTGCCATGCCCGCCCGGCATCTGCCGACCGCGACGGCCGAGCACCTGCGCACTCAGCGCCGTGGCCTTGCCCGGCGGGTGCGGTGACCTGCCCGGTCACCGCACCCTGGCGCGGGCCTCCACGACATCGACCAGCCGCGCGATGACCGGCCCGGCGATCGCCGCGACGATCACGAACGCGGCCGTGAATGGGCCGAGCCTAGGATGGGTGACCGACGCGGGCAGGCTCGCGATGACCAGCGAGAACTCGCCGCGCGCGATAAGCGCGCTGCCGGCGCGCAGCCGCGCCCACGTGCCGGCACCGTCGCGGGCGGCGGCGAACCAGCCGGTGGCCATCTTCGTGGCCGTGCCCACCGCCGCGACCGCCAGCGCCACAGGCAGGACCGGCACGATGTCGGACGGGTCGACCGACAGGCCGATCCCGAAGAAGAACACGGTCGCGAACAGGTCCCGCAGCGGTGCGATCACCCGGCGGGTCCGGTCGGCGACCTGCCCGGTCAGCGCCAGCCCGAACAGGAACGCCCCGACCGCGGCCGAGGCGTTGACCAGCTCCGCGAGCCCCGCCACGAGCAAGGTCAGCCCGAACACCCGCAGCAGCAGCTGCTCGGGGTCGGTGCTGTGCACCACGCGGGCCAGGCCTCCACCGAACCGATACGAGGCGGTGAACGCCAGGATGAGCGCGCCGGCGGCGGTGGCGGCCGCGGCCGCGGCGTGCCACCAGCTGCCGCCGGCGGCCAGGACCGCCAACAGCGGCAGGTACACGGCGACGGCGACGTCCTCGAGCACCAGCACCGACAGCACCGCCGGGGTCTCCCGGTTGCCGAGGCGGTCCAGGTCGCCCAGCAGCCGCGCCGCGATGCCCGATGACGAGATCCAGGTGATCCCGGCCAGGGCAAGAGTGGCGGTGAGCCCGGCACCGGCGACCCAGCCCAGTACCAGCCCCGGCGCGGCGTTGAGCGCCAGGTCGACACCGGCCGAGGGCAGGTGGCGGCGGGCGCTGTCGGCGAACTCGGCCGCGGTGAACTCCAAGCCCAGCGCCAGCAGCAGCAGGACCACCCCCAGGGCTGCACCGGTCTGCACGAACCCGCCCGCGGCCGGCACCGGCGCGATCCCGCCGGGGCCCAGGCACAGCCCGGCCAGCAGATACAGCGGCACCGGCGACAGCCCGACCCGGCGGGCCAGCCCGGCGAGCACGCTCAACGCGGCCAGCACGACGCCGAGCTCGATCAGCAGCGCCGTGGAGGTGTGCACGCCTCAGCCCCGGACCAGGTCGGCGACCGCGGCGACGCCGTCACTGGTGCCGATCACGACGAGCACGTCACCGGCGTACAGCGGCTGGTTGGGCGCCGGTGCCGCGACGACGTCGCGGCCACGGACGATCGCCACGATAGAGGCCCCGGTCCGCGTCCGGGCCCTGGTGTCGCCCAACGTGCGGCCCGCATACGGCGACCGGTCGCCGACGGTGACCTGCCCGGCCTCCAGACCGGGGATCTCACGGGTCAGATCGGCCAGCCGCTCTGCGATGCGCGGCGCGCCGAGCAGCTCGGCGACCGTGTCGGCCTCCTGGGCGGTGAGCGTGAACAGCGTCGCCGCCGCGTCGGGGTCGCCGCCGCCGCCGAGCACGTCCACGCTGCCGTCGCGGCGCGCGACGATTCGCAGCCGGTCGCCCGCCTCGGTGACGAACTCGTAACGCACCCCGACTCCGGGCAGCAGGACCTCGGCCACGTCCACCCGATCATCATCGCCGCCGCCCGGCCCGCCCGACCCTCGAACGCGGCACCCGACGTCGCGGGCGCGTTCAGCCCCGCGACCGGTCCAGGTCGGTTTCGGCCTGCGCCTGCAGATGCCAGCCCAGCGCGGTCAACGCCCGGCCGGCGGCCAGTTCGTCTCCGACGGCAGGCACGTACGAATCGACCGGTGCCCGCAAGGCGGTGGCCTGCGACTGCAGGATCCGGCCCTTGTCGTCAACCAGCACCGCCACCGCGCTGGTACGCCGCTCGTCCTGCTCGGCGATGGTCACATTCAAAGTCCAATGCTTGAGCGCTGTCATAGCCGCCTCCCGCTGGTACTGCACACACCCGTGCGGCCCGTAGCACGCGGCCCTCCGTCGCACGTCAGACCGACAGCGCGCCGCACCCCGGTAGCAGGCCGGAACGAGGGCCGTCGTGACTACCGGCCGTCCGACACACCCCCGGGCCGCGATACTGAACCGACCGATGAACTAATTCGATCGTGGCTGAGGTAGTGTTTCACCAGCTCAGGCCGCGCGTAAGGTGCACGACGACGAACACATCAGCGTCGCGCCCGAGCGAGTCGACGGCGCGTACACCGGCCAAGCGCAGGCGCTGGCCGTCGGCGACGCCAGGCGGCACGGCGACCTCCCAGGTCACCACACGGTCACGGGTGCGCAGGCAGATGAGCCGCCGCGCACCCGACCGCGTCTGCGCGGGTGTCAGGTCCACTGGCACGCACACCGCCGGGCGCTGCCCCGACCACAGGGCGGCGATGTCGTCCCAGGGCCTTCGCTCCGCCCGGCCGCCGTGTTCGACGGCCGATGCCCCGGGCGGGCCGTCGGCCATCCCAGGCGCCGGTTCGGCCACCGTGCGGTCGTAGCGCGAGCGGCGGGCCGGGTCCGACAGCACCTCGTAGGCCTCGCTAGCGGCCCGGAACCGCTCGTGCGCCGCTGGGTCAGCGGTGACATCGGGATGCAGGTGCCGTGCCAGGCGGTGGTAGGCGCGCCGGATGTCGTCCATGCTGGCCCGCTGGCCGATCTGGAGCACCTGGTAGTGGTCTGGCCGTAAGGGCATCGGCTCCTCCCGCCGCTCCGGGCACCACAGGGGCGGGCACGCCCCGCCACATCCACAGCTACCGCGCCCAACTGCGGCGCGTCAAGACCTGGCGGAGGGTGGCTGTGACGCGGGTTCGGCCCGCGGCTGCTGGGGGGGTCGCCGGAGTGCGCCACGTCCGTGGATGCAACAGCGTGCCGAGTGGTCAGGCTTGCGCGTAGCGGGGGTGTTGGCCGCTGAAGATGCCCGGCCGGCGGGACGACCCGGACGGAGCGGGCCGCGCCTGGCGACGGCGGAAAGGCCGGGCACCCCCGTAGCCCGGCCTTTCTCGCGCCCCCGCGAGCCGAAGACGCGCCCGCGGAGCCCGCACCACCAGGGGCGGGAATACGGCAAACCGCAGCATTCGGATGTTATCCGACTCTTGGGGCGGGTGCTGGGCATGCGCGGGTTCCGCGCCGACGGCCCGCTGGCGGCCTTGACGTTGACATCAGGCGCGACCATGCGGTGCGCGGGCTGAGGGCCCGTCTCTGTTCGTTCATCTGCCCGCGCCGGGCCGGCGCGGCGCAGCACGTCCCCCGGCCCCGCGCCAGCATCGCCGGGCTGAGCGTTTCGTCATCAACCCGGCCGGGTCTGCGTTGAGCCTTTGCGGCGCTCGACGGGGCGTCCGGTATGGGAACGGGACCTGGCATGAGCTCTACGGGTATCGGCGCGTACGCTGCGGCGTTCGTCGCCGAGCACACCGCCAGCTTATGCAGGCGTTGAGCACGGCGGCGTCGGCGGCTGAGCAAGGCCGGCTGCGGGAGGCGGCGCTGGCCAGACAACGGCTGAGCGACGGCGGCCGTCACCTCGTCAAGGCGGTGGTGCGCGACGCGCTGGCCGCCGACATGGACTGGTGGGCACTGGGCGACATGCTGTCCATGCACCCGCAGGCCGCGTGGGAGCAGTTCGGCAAGCGTGGCACCGGGTTGCCTGCCCCGGCCCAGCAGCGCCCGCACCTGGCGGTGACGCTCACCGCGGGCCTGGTGGGGACGCACGAGCAGCCGCCCGGCTACGGAGTCGACCTCACCGGTGTGGGGCTGGAATACAGCATCATGTTCGACCCTGTCGCCGTGCAACTGCGCCAGGCGGCCCAAGCGCTCGGCGAGCAGATCTGGATCTGCGTGGCGCTGCCCGGCTCGGGCGCCGACTCCACGCCACTGGCTGGCGTCGATGTCATCAGGCAGTGGACCTTGGTACTCGCCGACGAGAATGCGCTTACCTGGTTACGGGAGTCGTCACGCTGCAATCCGCGGGGCCGTGCGGCGACGATGGCCCGGCCGGGTGACGCACGGCAGTTCGTGCACAGTTCGGGCATCCGATGCGCGGGGGACCGTCGCCGTTACCGGTCGAAAACGGCCAGGATGTCTTCCAACGGCATGTTCGCCCGCTGTGCGATCTTGTTCCAGCGGTACGTTGCACGCGATGGCGTCACGCACGGCACAGGCAAGGACCCCGGCGCCGGAATCGGCAAGCCGTTCCAGCCTGTGCAATATGTCATCGCAGGTGACGCCCACGCGTTCCTTTCGGTACCTCCGGCACGAAGCGCCAAACGACCACAGTCGCACGCGGCGCGCGCGGGAACATCCGCCAGACGGCCGAAATCGCCGCATTAGCTCGCCCGCAAACCAGACAAGCAGCGCTACCAGGCCGCGGTTGCCAGATGCGCGCGCTGCGGCCACTGGCGCACCGGCGCCGGCACGCCTGCACACCACCCAAGCGTCGAAGCCGGTGGCCACGGTGAACGCGCCGATCGCATGCGGGGCCGGGGCGGCGACGTCCGCGACCCGCGGCGCCTAACCCTTCTGACCGGACGGCCGGCAGGCGGCCCATCACCCCGGTCGCAGGGCGGCGGGCAGGACGACCAGGCTCACGGTGCGGCGGCAGGGCGATCACCGGACCCGTACCACAGGCGAGGTCGGCGGGCCATGATGGTGAAAGCCGCAGTCAGAGGAGGAGCCGTGCCCGCGAGGTGCGATGTCAGCGTGAACGGCGACGAGTGCACGGTGAAGGTCGTCGGCGAGATCATCGACGGTGACGTCGAGGTCGTGGTCGGCGAACTGTGCCGGGCGTTGGACGGGGCCGGCTGCCGCCGCCTGGTCGTGGACCTGGGCTGCGCACTGGTTTTGGAACCCGCCGCGCTGACCGCGCTGGCCCGCATCCAGGAGTACGCGCTCAGCCAGGACATCGCCATGCGGTGCGTGCACGTCCAGCCCTGGCTTCGCAGAACCCTTCAGGCAGCAAACCTGTCCACGCTGCTGGGCCGATAGCGCCGCAGCAATGGAGCGCCCGCCCGCCGGCACCTGCACGTGTCGCCCCGGTCCGGGCTGCCCCACCCCCAGCGCAGACAGGAAAAGGCCGTCCACCGCTTGACAGAATCTGCGGTCGTGGACATAAAATTCTTGTGTCAGTTGGGTCATGGTTCCTGGTGAGGGCAGCTCGCACAAGGGGGTGATCACGGTGGCCTTGCTGGTTCCGGCCCACTACCACCGCCGTCGGCGGGCGCGACTGGACTGCCGCAGACCGCCGAACCGGCGACACTGAGCCCCGGCGAGCGCCGGATTGCTCAAAGCGTTAAGCCCTACATGCAACGCGGGCGCACTGGCGCCCCGGACATCAGGAGGTGTTGGTCATGCAGACCCTTCGTTTCGATCCGTTCCGCGACTTCGACCGGCTGGCCGCCGAAGTGTTCGGAACCGCGCGCACCCCGTCGCTGATGCCGATGGACTGTCTGCGCGCGGGCGATGAGTTCGTGGTCCGGTTCGACCTGCCCGGCATCGACCCCGACTCCCTGGACGTGTCGGCGGAGAACCAGACCCTGACCGTGCGGGCCGAACGGCGCCGCCACGACCCGCAAGGCGCGACCTACCTGGTCTCCGAGCGCCCGTCGGGTGCCTACAGCCGCCAACTGGTCCTCGGCGACGGCCTGGCCGTCGACGACATCCGGGCCCAGTACACCGACGGGGTGCTGACCCTCACAATCCCCGTCGCGGAGCAGGCCAAGCCACGCAAGATCGAGATTCTGCGGACTCAGCCCACCGAGATCGGATCGCACCAGGGCCACAAGATGATCACCGGTGACTCCGGCGAGCAGAGCACTGAGGCCACCAGCGACCGAGAGAAGGTCGGCGCGACCAGCTGACGCGGGGCACGGGCCGCCGCGGAAAGCGGTGACGGCAGGAAGATCATTGGGCCCGGCGTGGCGCGGGCGGAAACCCCTCCCGCCCGCGCCACGCCGGGCCAGCCCGAAACAGCGACCAGACACGATGGAGGTGACGGCGATGGCGGACCTTCCCCGCCCGCTGAACAGAGCCGCAGCGCTGGGCGACGCGAGCTATCCCGGCTACGCGATGAACGCGGCCGCGACCGCCATCGGCGTCACCCCCGCCTTCCTGCGCTCAGCCGAAACAGCCGGGCTGTTCGAAGTGCACCGCTCCGAGGGCGGACACCGCCGCTACAGCCGCGACGACCTGCACCGCGCTGAACGCGCCCGCGCCCTGGTCGACGACGGCATCCGCCTGGACGCAGCCGTGCGCATCGTCAGCCTCGAATACCAACTCGCCGCCGCCAACGCGATGATCGAACTGCTGCGCCGCAAGGACCAGCAGCCAAAACGAGGCCCGCAGGAGTGACCGACGATGGCGCTGCACCTCAAACGCGACCACCGAGGCCGACAGTACTTCGCGATCAGCTGCGACGACTGCGGCACCCGGTTCACGGCGTTCGACGACGGCTGCTACCACTACGCAAGCCTGCGACTGGAAGCCGTACTCGCCGGATGGGACGCTCCGACCGGCCCCGACCCAGCCCACCGCTGCCCCGACTGCGTAGGTGACGGCAACCGGGTCCGACGCGACACCGGCCTGAGCCCAGCCGCAAACCCTGTCGGCATGTGTGACCGGGCCGCACAGCACGGGACCTCGGTAACGCACCGTCTCTGACGGCGTTCACCCCGCGCCAGCACTGCTCACAGGAAGGGCGCCATGGAGAAGATCACCGTCAAGTTCGTGCACGGCGCGGCTGAGTCCTTGGAGGAGATCGACGTACCGGACGCCGACGATCCGCCGATGTCGGTTTCGATCTGGCTGCCTGCGGACGATCCCCTCGCCGCCGCCGGAGCGCAGGATCCCTGGGAGGCCGTCTACATCCGGGAACCCAACCCAGGCGGCGACCCGAGGTGGCTCTACCGGTTCCACGCCCTGGCCGACCCCGAGGAGTAGCCGGTTCCGGAACTCATTGGTGACCTTTCCGTAGGCCGCTCCGACCATTAGCCGCCCCTGTCAATGGTTCGCCTGGTCGCGGGACTCCGTCTGGCAAGGCTGCGATGCTGCCGTCAAGTTGTCCCGGGACACGCCTTGCGGCGGCGCGGACCGTTCCTGCGGCAGCTGTGCCGCTGCCGCTGGTGCCAGATGCAGGTAGAACCATCCGATCGCCAGCTCGGCTCGGCGACCTGCTGCAGCGCGCCGGGTTCGCTGAACAGGTGGTTGGCGTCGGGAACGATGCACACCTGCGCACGATCGCCGATCATGGCGGCGGCGTCACAGCTCAGCTCGATCACGGTAGGGTCGTTGCCACCGACGCCCAGTTGTTAGCCGCGTCCAAGCACGCTGTAGCAGCCCCTGTGCGCTGTCGGCTGAAGGATCATGCACATCGTGACCAAATGCAGGCGTCGGGAAATGACAGGGCTGGCGAGAATTGCCAAGGTGACATCGGTGAAAGCGTCGCGAAGCCTGCAGCTCTGAACGCTGGGTCTGGACAAGGGCAATGAGAACCTACACCGAGCAGTGGACTCTAATCGACTTCGCTTGCGCGGATGACGAGGTCGAAAGACTTGGTGACCAGCTTGCGGCGGCACTTGCGGCCGGTCCGTGGTACGCCGACTATGCCGTGGCGAACGCGCGGCACGTCGTGTTTGCCGGGCGCCGGTTCGTGATCCGCCTCGGCGATCAGAACCAAAACGACCAGGTCAGGGCATATGCGGAGTCGGTGGGCGTGCCGACCGCACAGCTGGACTGGCCGACCTGAGCGCCCAGGCCTGGTTATGGCCTCGTCGACATGGCCGTACGTGTATGCCGTGGTTGGCAATCGCAGACACTGCCGCAGCAGCGCAGGCATGGACTAGGACCCTCTGGCAGCGCGGTGCGGACAGCAGGGGCGTGTCAGGCCGTGTCGGTATTGAGGAGCTTGCGAGCGCCGAGTGCCAGCAGTTGCTCGGCAGCGTCCCGGCCGACCTTGCGGGCCTGGCTTACGGCCCCGCCGACGACGGTGTGCAGGACGCGGTCTCCGCTGGGGGAGTAGACGCTGGCGCGCAGTGTCACCATGTCCTCGGCCACGGTCGCGTGTGCGGCGATGCTGGAGCGGCATGTGGCTCCGAGCCTGCGCAGGTAGGCGCGCTCTGCCGTGGCTGCGGTGGCGGTGTCGGGGTGGTCCAGAACAGCAACGAGGTCCCGGGTTCGTTCATCACCGGGGCGGGCGGTGACGGCCAGTACGGCAGCGCCGGCGGCCGGCAGATGCGAGTCCAGCGGCAGTAATTCGGTGATCCGGTCAGCCTGGCCGGTGCGGTGCAGCGCGGCGGCCGACACTATGACGGCGTCGAGCTCGCCGCTGTCGACACGCTGCAGCCGGGCTTCGATGCTGCCGCGCACTGGTTTGATCCGCAGGGCGGGGCGGTGCCGGCGCAGCTGTGCCTGGCGGCGCGGTGCGCTGGTGCCCACTACCGACGCCGGTGGTAGTAGGGCCAGGGTCGAGCCGGTGGCGGTGACCAGGGCGTCGCGGGGCTCGTCGCGGCGTAGATGCGCGGCCAGGACCACGCCGTGGTGCTCGGCGGCGTGGCTGGGGCGGTCTTTGAGGCAGTGCACTGCCAGGTCGATCGCGCCGTCGGCGAGCTGTTGGTCGATCTCGCGGATGTAGGCGCCTTTGATTCCGGTGCCGGCGCCGAGGTTGTCTGCCCACCGGTCGCCGTGGGTGGGGATCGTGACGAGCTGGACCCGCAGTCGCGGGTGTGCGGTGTGCAAGGCGTCGGCGACGTGGGTGGCCTGCGCCAGGGCGAGGATGGTGCCGCGGGTGCCGAGTCGGAGCGTGGTCACTTGCTCCACCCTAGATCGCGCTCCGGCCCTGGCTGTTTCTGTGGAATGCGTGTCGCCCGATCGGGTGGCAATTGTTAGCGGCAGGGACCCGCAAGCATTGCGCCGTCGGGTGTTCAGACGCCTCGCTGAGCGGTGCGGCCGCCGCGCTCGGGCGCTCTTTTGGTGCGGTTAAAGGGTGTGTCGCCGCCGCGGTTCGGCGATCTTGGTGAGGAAGCGGTGCATGTGCGGGTCGAGATCGTCGATCGGCATCTGGGACCATGTAGGAGACCAGGTGCATGGGCGGGTTGTCGGGCTTGCTCACCCGGTAGAGCGGGGCATCGCTGCTGATCCAGGCCAGGACCGTGTCGCGGTGCTCGGCTTCCACAGCGTCCACGGGACTGATCTCGGCGACCAGGGCGTGCACGGCCTCGCGCGTACTGACGGGGGAGCGCATCTGCTGATTCTCGCCTGCCGACCGGGACCCCGGGGAGTCGGCTGGCGACAATGTCGGCCATGACGTCGACTGCCGGGCTCGGTCGGGACTTTCGCCGGTTGTGGGCCGGCTACGCGATCAGTGAGTTCGGCAGCGCCGTCGGGGCCGGCACGTTGCCGCTGGTCGCGATCATCGTGCTCGACTCGCCTGCGTGGCAGGTGTCGATGCTCGCGGCGCTGTCAGCGGCCGTCGCCGCGGCCATCGCCGCGGCCATCGCCCTGCCGGTCGGCAGCCGCATCGATCTCAGCCGTAAACGCCCTTACATGATCGGCGCCGATCTGGTGCGGTTCGCGGCGTTGGCGAGCCTGCCCGCCGCCGCCGCGCTCGGAGCCCTGACGATCACTCAGCTGTGCCTGGTCGGCGTCGTCAACACCGCCGCGGCGATGACGTTCGCCGCCGCAAGCGGAGCCCATCTGAAGAACCTGGTTCCTGCGCAGCTGCGGACGCGGGCCAACAGCCGGATGGAGGCCACGTTCTGGACCGCGATCAGCGTCGGGCCGCCGCTGGGAGGGCTGATCGTGTCGGCGGTCGGGCCGCTGGCCACGGCCGCGGTCGACGCGGTCAGCTACCTCGGATCCGCCGCGTGGATCCGCCGCATCCGCACCCCTGAACCGCCACCGGCAGCGCGCCACGACGAGCCGTGGACTGCGCAGCTCACCGCCGGATGGCGCTACATCTACGCCCGCGCTGATCTAGGCGCTCTGTTCGTCAATTCGCAGATCTTCGGTGGGGCGATCATGCTTGCGTCGCCGATCCTGCCGGTGTTGATGCTGGGTGAGCTGGGCTTGGCACCTTGGCAGTACGGCCTGGCGGTCGGCGTACCGGCGTTAGGTGGAATCGTCGGGTCGCTGCTGACCGGCCCGCTGGTGCGCCGGTACGGGTCACGGCGGGTCCTGCTGGGCGCGGGCGCGGCCCGGACCGTGTGGATGGTGCTGGTGCCGTTCGCGCCGCCGGACACGGCTGGCCTGGTTCTGATCATCGTGGCGGACACGATGCTGCTCTTGTGCGCAGGGGTGTTCGGGCCCCTGTTCGTGACCTACCGGATGGATGCGGTCGGCGACGGCCATCTGGGCAGGGTGCTGACCACCTGGTCGGCGGGCACCAGGTGTGTGCAGCCGCTGTTCATCGCAGCCGGCGGTGTCTTGGCGTGGCTACTCGGCCCTGCTGCGGCGATCGGTGTCGCAGCGTTGTTGCTGCTGGCCAGCAGCGTTCTGCTGCCATGGAACGCGGTCGAGCCCGACCGTCCGGCGCGGGCACTACGCACCGCCGACTAGCCCGCAGGTGCCCGCCGGCCGCGCAGCCGCGAGGCAGTGGGCGCCGGACGGCGTCCGTCATGCCATACGCAGGCTGGCCCGCACGCCATTGACCAGATCGCGACAGCACGGCAGCCACCTCAGACAGAGGCGCACGGCAACACAGGGACGTTGTACGTGATGAGGCCGCGCCGAGGTGGCCGCTCGCTGCGAGTGGGGGATACACGTGAGCAGGCGCCGACTGGCCACGCTCATCAGCGCACCCGCGCTGCTGGTCGCAATCGTGGTGGCCGTTAGCGGTGCCGTAGGGGACCTGCCGGCCGGGTCCGGTGCGGTCGCGGAGGTTGGCGACAAGTTGCGACCCGACTCCGAGCTTCTGTCCTGCGATCCCGGCAACGGCGTGGTCTCAAGCACCCTCGACTACGCCGTCGGGGGCTCCGAGACTCCCGACTTGCGCACGCCCGAAGAGATTGTGTCGGATGTGCTGACCTTCGAGGGCCAGCCGGAGCTTGCCGCCCTGGAACTGGTGACGGTGTATGCCCGGCGCGACTACCGGCAGGTCACAGTGAACGGTCCGCAGGGCGTCTATGCAGCGTTCACCTTCGAGTCCGTACCTGGCGTACAGCAGGGCCGGCCCATTCTGACCCAGTTCAGCAGGTGCAACGGCCCCATGCCCAACCACCGCTGAGCGCATGATGCGTCGTCAAGATCCTTGCGCGTAGCAGCCTTGCGTGACTGCGGTGCCACGGTCATGTCCCGGCGCCCCCAGCGCACCGGGCCTGCGCTTTGGCGGGTTGTCCGTACCGATGATTCGAACTGATGTACGATCAAGCTGACCTTGATCGTTACGGCAGCTGGGCAGGTCATGAACCGTCAGGCGAGCACGCGCCGACACTGCGGCCCGGCGCGCGGGTATGGCTGAAATGCCGGGACAGTCCGCCTACGGTCCGATGCCCACCACCGCTCAGTTGGCAGACCTCGCACGGCCGGTCCCACCGCTGGTGACGGTGTCCGGCGTCGGCGAAGGCATCGTCCCGGCGGCGCTGCTGTTCTGGGGGCAAGGCGACGACGGATGGCACGCCGGCATCGCCTGGATCTATCGCATCTTCCGGGGCCAGCCGCTGCGCGCGCTGCTGACGACGTGGGTGCCGGCGGGGCAGGTCCGCGAGCGCGCCGGTGAGAGCTACGAGCGGGTGCCGCGGATCGTACTGCGCGGACCTGCTTCGACCTGGCCGGTGCTGCCACCCGCGTACCCGAAGATCGGGCCGGAGTGGGTCGAACGGCACCACCACACGGTGCGGGCGGACCCGACGGGGGAGTACGCCGACCTGCGCGACGACATCCGCGCCGGACCTTAGTGGAAGTGGACAACCCGTCGCAGGTCCCTGCCGTGGACAGGACTGGCTGTAACCGCGTCCGTCGCGACACGTCGAAGGGTGGCTGCGTGCGTGGTGGGAGCGCCATCAGACTGCCACTCCCACCACGCCGGGCTCGCACCCTGCTCAACTACATCGATTATGCCTGTGGGCGTGCGGAGATGGCAAGAGGTCGCCATGGATGGCTGGCTCAGCGCAGCCCGGCGGCGAGGTAGGCGTCGACCGTCTTCTGCGGAATGCGCCCGCGCTCGGCGACCGGCTCACCCCGGGTCGCCGACCAGTCACGAACCCGCCGATTGAATGCGGCCTGTCCGTCGGCCGTGGGCCGCGCGCCGCGGCCCTTGCCGTTCCCGTCGAGGCTTCTGCGGCCGGCGGCGATGAACGGCGCGAGCGCTGCGGCGAGCAAGGCACGGTTGGGGGCGCTGAGGTCGATCTCGTAGGCGACGCCCTCGTAGCTGAAGCGGGTGCTTTCGACGCTGGCATCGGAGCCGTCGAGGTCGTCGGTGGAGACGACGATGGTGCGACGTGCCACAAGGATCTCCTTCGTGTGTGCTCGCGCCGCTGCCGGCGACCAACGGGGATCAGCGGGCCAGGTCCACCGTCAGCACGCCAGAGCCTACGCAGAAACACTGGTACGCCTGGCGGACAGAATGGTGCCACAGATCCTCACTGCCGACTAATGAACGTGATCAATCGGGCAATGGCAGACTCACCTGAGATCCTGCCGGTATAGCCACTCTCGCGAACTTTGATCGACCCGCATTTGACGGACGTACGCTCCAGTTTGGCGGGTCTCGACCTGCCATGCCTGCAGCTATGCGGGCCGATCGCGACGCGGACTTATACGATCGGCTGGCATCGCGCCGAGTCCTCGCAAGTCGATCTGGGCGAGTCCGGCCGGCCCGATGGACCACACCGAAGCCGGCCGCCCACGCCAGCAGCGTGCGGTAACCAACAGCGGTAGCCGGGAACGACCCGGTCGCCAGCACCTCACCCAACACTGTGGTCACGGCTGCGACATGGACGTCCTTATGCGTATCGACTCCCAGAACGACTTCGTCCTGGCTTGCGGCGGCCGGCGCCGGAATGATGGGGGTGGTCATACGGCTCCTCGATTCGACGTCAGGGGCGATGGCCGACGCCGGACCGGGGGCCGCGGTCAGAACCGTGGTGGTGCCTGGTGCAAGGCTCCTATCGGGACACGCGGCACCGGGCCGACGTCGTCAAGCACCACTTCGACCGCCATGGACGACAGTTCGGGACCAGGGCATCTACGCCAGTTGCGGGACGGGTCAGTCCACGGAACCGCAGCGGCACACCCACATACTCACAGTTGCGGGAGTTGCCGCCGTTGTTGCCAACCGGATCGCCGCGCTCGTAGCCGAGATGGTCGGTGATCTCGCCTTCGAGCGCGGCTTCCAGAACGCGTTTGGTGAGCTGGGCCAGCAGGCCGCCCTCACCGGTCAGCTGCAGCCCGGCCGCACGGGCCTGCTCCACTAGTTGCCCGATCAGCTGGGCGTCGACTCCGTCGCTGTCCGGCCCGGTCGGCCTGCTCTTCGCCATGTCGTCATCAACGACGGCGGGGAGTGCATCGATCATTCGGTGCTCCCTTTGGAGGGGCTTACACCGTTTGTCTCGCCCTGCTGGAGATCCCAGGCATCGACTGGGTGGCCGCACCCTAGGACAAGAACCTCTGGCTGTCTCATGTGCCATTTGCGGCGACACCGGCTGTACCGATCGCTCTTCAAGAGATCCGACCGCGCCGCGCGCCACGGACGGGCGTCGGTGCCGGAGGCAGTGCGACCGTTGGTGCTTGACGCCTCCCTCCGCCGGGTACGGCCGCGTCAGCGCCGTGCTGTCCTCTGCCGCGTCTGCAGAAACCGCGCGAGTCGAGAGGTTCAAAAAGGCTGATATTTGCCGGCACTCCCGCCATCTACCTTTACTGTTAAAAGAGGCGGCTTGGTGTGGACTGGTGGATGCGGCCCAGGCGGGGGAGGCTGGGGAAATGGGACGCAGGCATCTGGTGTACGTGCTGCCCGGGATCGGTGGCAGCGTGCTGGAGCGGCGGCCCGAGGACGGCCTCAAACAGCCGGAGACTGTGTGGGACGCGGGCTTCTGCGACATCGCCGACCTGCTGTCGCGGCCGCGCCGACTGTCGATGGATGAGCCGCTGCGGGCGGTGGGTCTGATTGGCTCCAAGCGGCTGCTGCCGGGCTGGACTGTTGTCCGTGGCTACGAACGGCTTGTGGCGAACCTCCAGGCCCTGCCCGGTACGGTCATCGACGTTGGGCACCCAGACCGGCGGAACCCAGACGCGAACGTGGTGCTGTTCCCGTACGACTTCCGCCTCAGCGTCAGGCACGCCGCGAAGCTGCTCGCCGCCGACGTCCACGACCGGCTGCAGGATGTCGCCCCGTCCGAGCGGGCGGGGCGGGTCGTCGTGGTCGCCCATTCGATGGGCGGTCTGGTCGCCCGGTACTGGCTGGGCCCGTTGGAAGGCTGGTCGCTGTGCCGGGCTCTGATCACACTGGGCACGCCTCACCGGGGCGCCCCGAAGGCATTGCAGCTGCTGGCCAACGGTGTACGGGTGGCGGGGATCCGGCTTGATGGGGTGAGCGAGCTGCTGGGCCAGTGGCCGTCGATGGCCGAGTTGCTGCCCCGCTACCCGATGGTCTGGGACACCGCCGCCGCGGCTCCCCTCTACCCCCATGATGTGCCCCTGGACAGCCTGCGCTTGCTGGCGAAGCAGGGCTTCGCGCTGCATGAGGAGATCGAGCAGGCGTGGCAGGCGATGCCGCGCAGCGGCGCCGAGCCACAGGTGGTGCCCCGGCTGGGCTGGAGCCACCGCACTGCGGCCTCGGCGGTCTGGGATGGCCACGCGCTGAAGGTCAGCAAGTCGCTGCCGGGCTGGCTGGAGCTGGCGGGCTGGGAGGAAGATGATGGCGACGGCACCGTACCGGCGATCTCGGCCGTGCCGGTGGAGATGGACGGCCACGACACCTCCGGCTGGCGGGCCCGCGACCGCCACGGCCCCATTGTCGCCGCCGACTGGATCGCCGGCCTCGTCCAGGTCTACGAGGAACGGCAGAGGCTGACCGCGGCTCGCGGCGAGGAACGCGAGGCCGCCCTCGGCCTGGATGTGGACGAACTCCACGCCCAGGGCGCCACGATCCCGCTTCGGGTGTGGTTGTGCGGGGGCAGCCTGCCGCCGGAGGCCACCGGCGCGGCCGGGCTCGCGGTCTGGGCCACCGTGCGCCCGGTGCGCGGCCCACGGTCTGCGGTCGCGGAAGTTCGGCTCGAGTGGGACTGTGACGGAGGTAGCTACGTCACGGAACTGCCCGGCCAGGAGCCCGGTCTGTATGACGTGCGGGTGAGTGTTCGGGCCGTGCCCGGCGTCGGTGACCTGTCCACGTCCGACACCCTCGCGGTGGTGGTTCCATGAGTTCTGCCGGTTCGTGGCCCCGCTGGTCCCTCGATGGGGAACCGGCTGCGCTGGCCAAGTACGTGCTGCCCGACGAGGTGGCAGCCCTGCTCCACCTGCCCGGACCCCCGGCCGACAGCCGGCTTGGGCAGGCCCAGGCGGTGTACGAGGCACTGAGCGGTGCCGGTATCACCTACGCCCACGAGGAGCCCTCCGACGATCCCGACCGCCAGGTCATCCGTCAGCCCGGCGAGGTGCTGTGGTGCCCCAAGCACGCCACCTGTCTGGACCTCGCCCTGATCCTGGCTGGCGCCTGCCTCCACTCTGGCCTGCATCCCCTCGTCCTTATCCTCGACCCGCCCGAGCCCGGAGGCGCAGCCCACGCCCTGCTCGGCGTGTGGATCGACGACCTCGGCTCCGACGACTCCGACGGCATCCAGATCCCGGACATGGACGTATGGGCCAACCGCCCCGGAGGCTTCGACGAGCTGGTCCAGACCGACCCTACGGGGCCATGGAGGCCGCTGCTGCTGCTGGACCCGATCGGCGTTGCGCAGGCCCTGCCCTCCTCACCGATCCTCGGCACAAGCGCCGCCTTCACCGATGCTGCGCGTGCTGGGGCCCGCTACGCCCGAGAGTGGACCTGGCGTCTGGCTGTCGACATCGGCCGTGCCTGGCATGCCCGCGACACCCATGCTCCGGCTGACCGCCCTGACGACCAGCCGCTGCGCCCGCCGTATGTGGCGCTGGACCCGCTTGTGCACCGGCCCCTGCAGGTGCTGCAAGCCGAGCACGCGGTGGTGCCCTTCCAGGCCCGGGACGAGCTGACCATCCTCACCGACTGGTGCCGCACCGCCGCCGCCGGACCCTACACCGGCATCGCCGTTATCCATGGCGTCGGGGGCGCGGGCAAGTCCCGACTCGCTCTGGAACTCGCCCACCAACTAGCCACTCGCGACGGCTGGTACACCGGCTACTTGCGCGAAGGCGCCACCGGGCGGGACTGGTTGGGCACTGTCGTCTCCCCCACCCTCATCGTCCTTGACTACGCCGACGCCCGCACCGCCGACGCCGAACACCTATTGACCATCCTCAAACGCCGGGTCGACCGCGGCGCCGCGCCCGCTATCGTCATCATGACCGCCCGCGCCATCAACGGCCAATGGCTCACCACTCTACGCAGGACATGGAACCGCGACGGCCACCTCGTCCGCGAACGCGACCCCCTGCACCTCCCGCCTGAACACCCCGCCGGCGCCGCAATCTTCCGTCGCGCCGCCCGTATCTTCCACCAGAGGCCCGACACCGACCTTGATCTTGAGGCCGCCGACCAGGCCGCACCGGCCGATTGGACCACCCTGGATTACATCCTGCTGGCCCTCCTCGCCGCCCGCAGCCCCGACCAGCTCCCCACCACACGCGAGGAGCTTTACGAAGAAGTCCTTGCCCACGAACGCACCTACTGGACCCAGACCTACAACCGATTCGCCGGCCTGCCTAAAGACGCCGACGCTCCCCTCGACGTCCTCAACCGATCCGTCGCAAGCCTCACCTTGCGTGCGCCCACCACCCGCAAAGAAGTCCACGCCGCGCTACGCGCCGTGGAAGAGCTCCGCGACGACACACAATGGCGCGAGACAGTCCGCACCACACTGACCACCTGCCTGCAACCCGGGCCTGGCGAGCCCCTCGTCCTACGCCCGGACCCCATCGCTGACCACCTCACCCTCCACGAACTCCACGACGACGGAGCTCTGCTCACCAGCATTTTGGACGGTCTTGAGGGCTACCATCTTCTGTCCGCCCTGCGCCAGCTCAACCGCGCTGCCGCAGCTGCACCCGACAGCACCACAGACATGGTGACGGCGTGGGTCAGTGCCAGAACAGACCGCTGGAAGTCCCTCCTCCCTATCGCTATGGAGCAAGGCGGCACCGCACTATCCGCGCTCCACCGACTTATCGACGAAGACCCGGCGGTGCCCTGGCTCGGTGAACTCTCCAGCGCCATCCCGCTCACTTCGATCGGCCTGCCCGAACTCGGCCTGCATGCCGATCTGCGACGGCTCTCGATCCTGCGGGCCGATGACACCTCTCAACCCGCCAACATTGCTGCCCAGCTTCAACGCGTCGGCCTCCGCCAATACAACGTCGGCGATCGGCGGGCGGCTCTGGCCTCGATCACCGAGGCCATCGACTACTACCGCACCCTGGCGAAGACAGACCGGAACACCAACCTCCCCGACCTCGCCGACGGTCTCTGCAACCTCGCCGTCCAGCAGAGCGAGGCCGGCGATCGGCGGGCGGCTGTGGCCTCGATCACCGAGGCCATCAGCTACTACCGCACCCTGGCGAAGACAGACCCCACCACCCACCTTCCCGACCTCGCGATATCCCTGAACAACCTCGCCGTTCAGCAGGGGGAGGCTGGCGATCGGCGGGCGGCTGTGGCCTCGATCACCGAGGCCATCGAATATTGCCGCACCCTGGCAAAGACAGCCCCCACCACCCACCTCCCCATCCTCGCCTCGTCCCTGTACAACCTCGCTATCCAGCAGCGTGCGGATGGGGATCGGGAAGGGGCCCTGGCCTCGAACGCTGAGGCCGTCGGCTACTACCGCACCCTCGTGAAGACAGACCCGGCTACCCACCTTCCCAACCTCACCAAGAGCCTGTACAACCTCGCCAACCGGCAGGGTGATATCGGAGATCGGGAAGGGGCTCTGGCCTCGATCACCAAGGCCGTCAACTACTACCGCGCTTTGGCGAAGGCAAACCCGGCCGTCCATCTCCCCAACTTGGCGATGTCCCTGAATAACCTCGCCGTTCGGCAGAGCAAGGTCGGTGATCAGCGGGCGGCTGTTGCCTCGATCACCGAGGCCGTCGGCTACTACCGCACTCTGGTGAAGACAGACCCGGACACCCACCTTCCCAACCTCGCCAACAGCTTGTACGACCTCGCCGCTCGGCAGAGCAAGGTCGGTGATCAGCGGGCGGCTGTTGCCTCGATCACCGAGGCCGTCGAGTACTACCGCACCCTGGCGAAGACCGACCCGGACACCCACCTCCCCAACCTTGGCGACTACCTGAACAAGCTCGCCATCCTGCAGAGCAAGGTCGGTGATCAGCGGGCGGCTCTGGCCTCGATCACCGAGGCCGTCGACTACTACCGCACCCTGGCGAAGACCGACCCGGACACCCACCTCCCCGACCTCGCCGACAGCCTGAATAGGCTCGCCAGGCGGCAGACCAAGGTCGGCGACCATGAAGCGGCTCTGACCTCGAACGCCGAGGCCGTCGGCTATTACCGTGCTCTCGCCCAAGCAGACCGGGCCACCTATCTTCCCAACCTCGCCGACAGTCTGAACATACTCGCCGCTCGGCAGAGCGAGGTCGGTGATCAGCGGGCGGCTCTGGCCTCGATCACCGAGGCCGTCGGCTACTACCGCACCCTGGCGAAGACAGACCCGGACACCCACCTCCCCGACCTCGCCGACGGTCTGAACGACCTCGCCGTCCAGCAGAGCGAGGTCGGTGATCAGCGGGCGGCTCTGGCCTCGATCACCGAGGCCGTCGGCTACTACCGCACCCTGGCGAAGACAGACCCGGACACCCACCTCCCCGACCTCGCCGACGGTCTGAACAACCTCGCCATCCGTCAGAGCGAGGTCGGTGATCAGCGGGCGTCACTGGTCTCGCACACCGAGGCCGTCGGCTACTACCGCACCCTGGCGAAGACCGACCCGGACACCCACCTCCCCAAATTCGCGATGTGCCTGAAGAACCTCGCCAGGCGGCAGAGCAAGGCGGGTGATCAGCGGGCGGCTGTTGCCTCGATCACCGAGGCCGTCGGCTCCTACCGCACCCTGGCGAAGACCGACCCGGACACCCACCTCCCTGACCTTGCCGATAGCCTGAACGACCTCGCCATCCGGCAGAGCGAGGTCGGCGATCAGCGGGCGTCACTGGTCTCGCACACCGAGGCCGTCGCCTACCAGCGCACCCTCACCCAAACGAACCCGGCCGTCCATCTGCCCAACTTCGCGATGTACCTCAAGGGCCTCGCCATCCAGCAGAGCGAGGTCGGCGATCAGCGGGCGGCTCTGGCCTCGATCACCGAGGCCGTCGACTACTACCACGCCCTCGCCCAAGTGGACCTGGCCACCTATCTCCCCAAACTCGCCGACAGCCTGAACGACCTCGCCGTCCAGCAGGGCGAGGTCGGCGACCATGAAGCGGCTCTGGCCTCGCAAACCAAGGCCATCGACTACTACCACGCCCTCGCCCAAGTGGACCTGGCCACCTATCTCCCCAAACTCGCCGACAGCCTCAACAACCTCGCCGTCCAGCAGGGCGAGGTCGGCGACCATGAAGCGGCTCTGGCCTCGCAAACCAAGGCCGTCGACTACTGCCGCACCCTGGCGGACGCGGACCGGGCCACCCATCTCCCCAACCTCGCGATGTACCTGAATAACCTCGCCATCCGGCAGAGCGAGGTCGGTGATCAGCGGGCGGCTCTGGCCTCGATCACCGAGGCCGTCGACTACTACCGCACCCTGACGAAGGCAAATTCGGCTGTCTATTTTCCGAACCTCGCTGGCAGCCTGTACAACCTCGCCATCCGGCAGAGCGGGGTCGGCGATCAGGCGGCGGCTCTGACCTCGATCACCGAGGCCGTCGACTACTACTGCACCCTAGCGGAGACAGACTCGGATACCCACCTCCCCAACCTGGCGATATGCCTGAACAAGCTCGCCGACCTGCAGAACGGGGCCAAAGTCCCGTCTGCCGCCTGGGAGGAGGCCATCATTGACTTGGAACTCAGCCCGCTCGCCCAAGCGGAACTTCGTGTCCACTACTCCGACTATCTCGTTGCACATGCTGACGTCGCTCTTGCCGTAGAACAGCTCGTACGGGCGGCGCTGGCTTGCGCTGTCGGCGATCCATCATCCCTGAGCCGGGCACGGCAACAGGTACGGAGTACCGTAACGAGCCTCGGCATCCAAGATCCGCGGCTGCCCAACTGGGCTCGTGACCCCCTACCCGACGACGTTGTCGAACTTCTCAACCAATGGGCCAAGGTGGCCGGCTGGTCCGCCACCGAAGCATTCCTACGCGCGCACGCCGAGCGGCTCCTACAACCGGACTTCCGCCATCACTTGGAACTGGCTGCGGCTCTCTTCCCCCACAACCCGGCCATCGACAACCTCACTGTCTTCCTTGGCCAGGCCGATACGGAAGGCTTTGACATCGTCCTGGACCGTGGAAGGGCCCATTACGAAGTACCCCAGCTACTACGCGAGTGGGTCGCAACTCCCAGTTGGGCCGAGTCCAGAGACTTCCTCGAGGAACACGGCAGCAAACTACGCACGCGAGAAGTCCAGGCATTGCTCGCCGGGACAGACGCACCCAGCGCGCGTCTGCACCTCGCCATTCTCCAACTCACCGAAACTCTCACCTACGACGAGATCTACGAGATCGTCACCGACCGGGACGTCGCAATCGATCAGGCATTCACCGCCGTAGACCAGGCAGATGTCCCATTCATGCATCGCGTCCTAGACGCCCGCCCGGACGTACTTACTGGCATCACCGGAGCATTTTTCGCCACAGTATCCGCTGCGGCCCACAGCGATTCCGACCAGGCCCGCCAGCATGCCGAGGCCATCGCCGAGCACGGCACGGACATCCAACGCCGCGCCTACGCAATCCGGCTCCGTACCCTCGCCCGCCTCGCCCCCACGCTCAGCAACCTAGGAGAACTTGCAGAGTTAATCCAGCCTGACGAGCACTGACCAACTGCACGACAGGAGCCGGAACAACCAACGCAACGATTGAGGGCCAACGGAAGACGCGCCGCTGACAACCACGGAACCCCATCGTGGAACAGTAAATCTTTGAGACACGTGATCTCGTGTCACGACAGTGGGGACTGTTGAACGAACAGCTTTGGCTCACATTCGGTGGTATGAACCGCACCGGGTTTGGTAGCGGCCCGACCTCTTGTGGAGGATCGAGCCGTGTCACGTTCGAGTGTGTACCCGGCTGAGCTTCGTCAGCGCGCGGTGCGGATGGTCGCCGAGGTGCGGCCGAACTACGACTCCGACTACGCCGCGATCACCGCGGTAGCTCAGAAGCTGGGCATCGGCACTGCCGAGACGCTGCGCAAATGGGTGCGGCAAGCTCAAGTCGACACAGGCGCGAGGCCGGGTGTGACCAGCGAGGAGTCCGCGGAGATCAAGCGGTTGCGGCGAGAGGTCGCCGAGTTGCGCCGCGCCAACGAGATCTTGAAAGCGGCTTCGGTTTTCTTCGCGGCTGAGCTGACGGATATCGGGCCCGACTTGGCGGCTCATCGCGAGGTGCCCGCGGGCTGCGACTGGGCGCGACGTCCGGGTGCCGCAAGCAGGCGGTGAGCGCCTTCGGCCAGCAGCCGCGGCGTGGGCCGAGACCCTGCGGCCGCCAACGGCCGCGATTCCGGCACGGTAACCGCAGCTGCCGGGACTCCGCCGTCCTGCGTACGACGACGGCGGCGGCGAACGCCGCGCGGCCGGCCGGGTGTGGCGGCTGGCGCGTCGGCGAACATGGCGAAGATGGCGTCGACGTCTTCGGCCGCGGCGATGAGCGCGGTGTTGAGCCGGTTGAGGTGGCCGGCACCGTCGAGGACTGCCGGGACGGTGATCAGCCGCCGCAGCGTTCTGGCCTGCTTGGCGAGGCTGGCCGCGTCAGCGACGATTCGCGGTTGAGTCGTCAGCGAGGACTGCGGCTCAGGGTCCGTGGGCTTGGCCTGCTGGGCTGTGGCCGTCGGCGACCGTTGCGGGCTCGGTTCTTCGCTCCTGGCGGGCTCGCAGGCAGCGGCCGGGGTCTGCCGATCGCCGGTGTCCGGCGTGCAGGTATCGGGTTCGTCGCCGGCGGTCGGCTGTGCTGCGACGATGATGTCCTGCTCGACAGGTGTGCTTCGCAGCCGGTCTGCGGCGAACGCGATGTCGGCGATCGCGGTCTTCAGCATGAGCAGGACCTGCTCGAGTTCGGTTTCGCTGAGCTTGTCGGCGCCCTCGGCCAGGCTCTGGCGCAGCTGCGCAGCGATGCCCGCCAGCCGCTGCGCGGATACCACCGCGTCAGACAGATCAGCTGCGGGGACCGAAGGATTGGCGCGTAGGTACGCGGTGGTGCAGGAGTGGATCTTTCGCACTGTTGTTCTCCCTGTACTCGGACAGGGTGAGCGGCCTCGGCCGCTCACCCTGATGGGTGTCAGCGGCCGTGATGCGGCGGCTCAGACCGGCTTATGCCAGCTGGTATGGGAACAGGTTTTGCATGGCGGGCCGCGTTGTCAGGTGCGGCGCTTGCGTGCGGCGGGGGTCAGCGGGCGGGCAACGGTGATGAACGGCTTGAGCGCTTCGTTCAGCCGGCCGACGTTATCGGGGTGCAGGTCGATGCTGTAGGAGCGGTGAGGCGTTCTAGCCGATGGCGGTGCTGGTGGTGGCGGTGGATCCAGGGCAGCGGTTCGGGCAGCCCGGGTGCTGCCACGGCGGCGAACTCGCGTCGACCAGCGCCTGCGACCATGGGCATCGCTGCCCGTCGGGTCCGGCGTGCTCGTCGATCGTGAAGGTGGTTGCGGAGGTGAACAGATGCACGACGTCACCGGCGAGGTGTTCGGCGGCGGCGGCCATCGCCGACCACGCCGAGGCGGGCATCTCGCCGTCGGCCTCCTCCCGGGCGTAGGCGCTGGTGTGCTCGCTGTCGAACGCCGCCGCGGATGCGATGTAGGCCGTGGCCCGTTCGGCGGCGATGACGATGACCATCGGTGTGGCGGTGCCTGCTGCGGCCTGGGCCGGCAGCGGGGTTGGCGTGGGGCCGGTCACGGCTGCGGCAGGATCTGTGTTGACGCCAGTCGCGGGTCGACCCATCCCTGCAGGGTGATGGCCATGCCTTCGGTCGTGTCGACGAGCAGGTCCTGTGCGAGTTCGGCGCGGTCGGTGCCGAAGATCCGCCAGTTGAGCGTTCGGGCGGGGGCCCAGTCTTGATGCCAGGTGCCGTTGCTGCCGATCGCGCAGGCGTTGGGCATGAGCTGCCGCATCCGTAGAAGGGCTGCGGTGACCGCGAGGTCGTAGGGGAGCTGTTCGGTTTTGACGAAGCGCCATACGGCGCAGTCGTCGGGTGTCTGGCTGTGCACTCGCCCCGGCGGGTTGATCGTCAAGGTGTCCAGGTGCAGGTTGTTGGCGATGTCGCCGTTGAAGCAGATGCCCTTGGCCACGTCGATTCGCGGCGGTGCGGCCGCCGATGGGCCGGTGATGACGATGCCGTGGCTTTCGGTCACGGCGGAGATGATGCGAGCGGTGTCGCTGACCAGGTGCGGCCAGGCGTCGGCGTATTCGGGGCTGCCTGGCTGGATCCGGAAGGTGTGGGTGTAGCCCATGTTTTGTCCTTCGGAGGCGGACCGTTGGATGATCATCCCGGCGCCCAAGGTGATCCCGGCCACCGCGGCGGCCGGGTGCGCAGCATCGGCACCGGGGTTTGCACGTCGTAGCGACGGCGTGGAATCGGAGCGGGTTCGCTGCCCACTGGTGCGGTATCGCCGGCGGTGGGCCGGGTGAGGTCAGGCGTTCAGGTCGCTGCGCGTCCGGGTGATCTTCTGGATGGCGCGGCGGGCGCGTTCGTCTGGGGCGTCGATCGAGGCGCGGCCGTGGGCGGCGGCCTCGTGCCCAGACGCGAATAGGGGCACAGAGCAGACGTAGGCCCTGGCCGTGCGGACGTCGTGGGCGGTCATCTGGCCGACCAGCGGCGCCACGCGCAGGGCCAGCAGGTTGTCGGCGCCGTGGCAGCCGACCCACCCGGCGCAGACCTTCACCTGCGGGCTGTCGCGTTCGGTCTGGTGGCAGACGAACACCTGTTGTGGCTGGTGGGCGATGTCGTTGTCGTAGGGCTCGAGCTTGTCGTACTCGTGGCCGGCCCAGATCCCGGACGCGACGCCGCGTGCGTACGGGCACGACTCGCACGGCCGCGGAGCTGGCGGACCGATCGGGTTCACGGTGTCTCCTGCGAAGGTGAGGCGCCGCAGGGGCCGCTGACGGCATCCTCCGGGTTGGCGCGCCCGGGCGCCAACCCGTGAGGAACGCCCTGCTCAGCGCGTATCTTGGGTCAGGTCGACCCCACGGGCGGCGAAGTAGCCGACCGGATCGAGAGCGTTGGCCTCGATGGCGGGTTGTCCGGAATGTGCTTCCAGGTGCAGGTGTGGGCCGGAGGAGTGGCCGCTATTGCCGACCAGGCCGATGATCTGCCCGGTGATGACATCGTCGCCGACTTCGACAGATGGGCGGCGCAGCATGTGGCAGTACCGCGTGACGGTCCGGTCGAGGTGCAAGATCTCGGCATACCAACCTTCTCTGCACCTGATCTTGCCGCTTGTGATCCCTGATCCGGCCGTGTTGGTGAGGCTGGGGGCTAGGTGGGCTGACGCATGGCTGGGCTTCGCGGCTCGGCGGCGCTGCCGGTGACACGTTTTGACCGAGTTTGGTCAGCGGTCGGTCGTGTTCCTCGGCTGATGGGGAGGTCGCGCCCCCTGGTTGGCGGCTCGGGGTGGTAGAACGACAGGTTGTGGCGTTCATTCAGCGGCCTGGGTCGGAACCGAAGGCCGGAGCGGAGACGCCTGCCGCGCCCGCGCCGGGTGTTGTAATCGACGGACCACTTGACTGGTCACTTGTCTGGTCGGCGGGAGTGCCTTTGGGTGCTTTCGCGTTTCTCGGCGACGTACTGCCGGAAGCAGCAGGCCGTGTCGTGCTGACGTTGACTAGCAATGGATTCGCCTGGGGCGCAGCGGCGCTAGTGGCGGGATACTTTGTGCGCGCCGCTCGCCGGGCTCCAGTG
The DNA here is from genome assembly GCF_011297315.1 of Catellatospora chokoriensis. NCBI lineage: Bacteria > Bacillati > Actinomycetota > Actinomycetes > Micromonosporales > Micromonosporaceae > Catellatospora > Catellatospora chokoriensis. The sequence continues at coordinate 40,962 of NZ_JAAOTI010000040.1, read as the reverse complement.
GTGGCAACCGCGTTGCTGGCGGTCGCGACGGCCGTGTACTACGGCCTCGTCCTGGTCGTGTCGCAGCGGTGGAGTTGGGCGACCCTGAACGACGACTCGTCGGGAGACGTTGTTTGGCTGCTTTCAGTTGCCCGGGCAGCGGGTTTCTGGATGCTGATCGCCGTCGGAGCGGGACCCGTCCTCGGTCGCCTCGGCCACGCCATCAGGAACGGATCGCGTTATCGTTCCTCCTTCGCCGCAGGTCTGGCCTTCGGCCTGCTGGCCGCTGAAGGATTGTTCCAACTCGGCCGATTTCGCTGGCCGATCCTCGACGACTTCGTCCGTGTGATCGTGGTGTCCAGTGCGGCGACCGTGGCGCTATCTCTGATAGTCACCGTGATTCTCCTGATGCGTCGGCCAGCGTGCGCGTCCTGGTGGGCATACCTGGCCTCTGCGGTGGTCGCAGGTGGGCTCAGTTCGATGTTGTGGGGCCTGATCGACATATTCAGAAGCTCCGGATTCCGCTTGTAGGCGAGGGCGCCGATGTGAGTCGAGGCGCCATGCCGATCCCCCAGCCGCACGATCTTCGATGCTGAGGCTGTGTGTTAGGGCTTTGGCGCATCCAGGGAGACGCCTACTTCGTGAAGGAACGCCTCAGGATCTTGGGCGTTCTGGCTGGTCGCGGGGTTGCCGGTGTGGATCTCCCAGTGGAGGTGTGGGCCGCTGGAGTGTCCGGAGGTGCCGACGATGCCGATGGTCTGTCCGGCGGTGACGGTTTGCCCGACGTGGACGTAGGGCTGGACGAGCATGTGGCAGTAGCGGTGCACGAGTGTGCCGGTGAGGATTTCGGTGTACCAGCCGCAGCCTGCGTGGGACGGTGATCCGTCCTGGTCGCACGATGTTGGGCGACCGTCGAGGCTGGCGTTGCAGCGGACCTTGATGACGGTTCCCGCGGCGGCGGCGCGGATCGGGGTTCCCTTCGGTGCTGAGATGTCGATACCGTTGTGGGTGGGACGTTCGGCGGTGCGGAATCCGGACACGAGCGGGTGGCCGGGCAGTGGGTGGGTCCATCCGGCTGGGGAGATCGTCGAGCCGTCGCATGCGATGAGCGCACCGCCGAGGGCGGATGTAGGGTCCGCCGCCGAGTGAGCAATCCTGCGCGGTGGCGCTCAGCCGATCCGGGCGATCTGAGCAGTTACCGTTCTGCTGATCTTGAGCACTGTCGCGCGCTTGTCTAGCCGACAGAGGGCTTGGCGGCGTGGTGCAGAAATTCGCGCCAGCGATCGACCTCCGCCGACGGTTGCGATGCGCGGATCTTGGCATTGGCATAGGGTCCGGAGGGAGGTGCGGTGATGAGTTTCCGGCTGGCGGTGTATGCCGTGTGCATCGAGGACGGGCGGGTGCTGCTTGCCCGTTACGTGTCACCGAAGGGTGACACTCACTGGACTCTTCCGGGCGGCAAGGTCGAGCACGCGGAGGATCCGTTCGATGCGGTGATCCGGGAGGTCGCCGAGGAGACTGGCTGCGACGCGATGGTCGAATGCCTGCTGGGTGTGGACTCGCGGGTGACACCTGCGGCCGAACGCTTGCTCGGCGGCCCGGAGCACCAGAATGTCGGCATCTTCTATCGCGTCCGTATCACCGGCGGCCGGCTCCGGCCCGAGCCGAACGGCGACACCGCTGAGTCGGTCTGGACTCCGATACCCGACGTCAGTTGCCTGCGCCGGTCATCGCTGGTCGACATTGGCCTTACGCTGGCTCAGACCGCTCCGGCAACCGGCCACGTCGCTCCCGTCCCGGTCGGCGGCCTGATCCAGCACTGAGACCACCCCGCCCGGGTTCTCCTGGAAGTGGCGCAAGCGCCATCTCGGGCGCCATTTCCGCGAGAAGGTGCCATCCTCGATGAGTATCTACAAGTCATTTAGGTTCTCGTGGCGCTTCTCGCCTGACGCGCTCACTATCAGCAAGCGCACGTGGTTACGGAGCTTGAGGTCGCCGCGCCTTTCTCAAGATCATATCGTTTCACCGGCGAGGCGATCAGACGACCAGCCAATGGCTGAGATCCGCGCCAGCTGATCTAATCGTGGCATGCTGGCCAACCTCCTACCTGGCTTCCGCGAGGTTCGCACGCCGCTTGCCGCCGGATATTTATGGCTTTCTTGCGGGTGGATGGTTTTCGGTAACACGACATCCTTTGCCACGTCGACCGCCGGAAGGAGCTTGAGTGATTTTCTCGGCGCGATTGGACCGTGGGCGGCGGCTGGAGCAACAGCCCTCGCCGCGTACCTTATCGGCGTGCTGTCGGTCGCTGCGACGACTTCTGCAACCGACCTCGTAGCTCGATGGCGGAACCGGCGAATGCAGGGTTGGATTGGCGGCTCCCGGTCAGATCACTTCGGGCTTCTCGGTCGAGTGGCCGCATCACGATCTCACATCGTCGACGGCGAAGCTGTGCTCAGTCAAAGCTTTGACGATCGTGTGCTTCTGGATGTCCGCCGCGCCGACGGCAGCGGTTTTCATAGGACGATATTGCGAAATGAGGAGGCCGACCTCGCCTCACTTCTCGACAATGCGAACAACCGGCTGGACCGGTGGCTCGCGAACCAGCCAGATGCCATCGACCTGTCGGCTGTGCTCGCAAGTTCGGAGTACAGGGAATTCACGGAAGGGTACCGGCAGATTGCCCAGCAGCTTGACGAGGAAGTCGACGCCGAACAGGTTGAAAGGGACGCAAACCAGCTAGCGCGATTCAGCACGGCCTCCGAGATCTCGCACCGCCTCCGAGGCGATCTCCCGTTCGTTCTCACGCGTCTCATCGGTGCTGAGCCCGACCTTTACAGTGCCGTCGACAGGCGGAACACAGAAGGCGAATTCCGCGCTGCCGTCAGCCTGCCGCTCGCCACACTTGTTTGCATCGTTGCAGCCTTGTACCAGCCGCTGGTGCTGCTTGGCCTGGCTCTTCCATGCGTCCTGTTCTGGCTTGGGCTGCAGCGACGCCGGGACGCGCTGCTTACACTCGCCCAAGCGTTGTATTCCGGCCGCGTTTGGTCGCCTGTGCTGGGTGGCCCTTTCTCCGGCGTGAGCAAAGGCAAAGTCGACATGCCTCGGGCCGAACCTGTCGTTGATCACGAATTGTGATGACAGCTCCCGGGCCGCGACCTGTTGGCGAGATTGCAGCCTGGGAACGACTCGGGCCGCCATGCCGAGATGTTATCCATCCATGCCGCAAGCGGCATCGATGGTGACACGATCTTGAGAAGGTCACCGAGATTGAGAACCTACAAGTTATGCGGGTTTGCGCCGGAAATGTCGGATCTGACAGTGCTGACCAGGGGTTGTCCTCGGATTTCTCACCGATCTGTCCGCGGCTTTTCTCGCCGATCTGTCGGAATCTTCAGGATCTTGCTGGTGGCGGCGTGGTCTTCGGTGCCTTCTTGCCGCGTTTCGGGATGACGTTGGCGTTGCAGTAGCGCTCCATCAGCTCGCGGCCGGCCGGCTGTTGGAGGTGCTGGAGCAGGCGCTGGCCCCGAGAGGCCGAAGGGTCTAATGAGAACCTACGGACCGATCAAGTATGAGCTCTGGTTCGTCGGGTGGTCTTGACTCGGGTGCCTGAGAGTGAGTCGACGTCGATACGGTGGCTCCATGCGCAGTTCCGTCGATGAGCCTCAACTTGATGGTGGAATTGATCTAGGCGTCGTTTCTGATCAGCCAGCCAAGCCGGATTCGCTCGTCCGCAGCGCCTGGCGTGCTCGGCTTTCCATCCGGGTGCCTGTGTACATGTTGGTGGCCGCGGTTCTTGCTGGCTTCTTGGTCGGTGCCATCGGAATGCGTCAGTGGGATGCATGGCGGAACCAGACCCGGCAGGCTTCAGAGGTTACGCTGCTTGTCGCTGTTGCTGGGCTGGACTCTGGAGGGGGCGGAGCTGGCCACGTGACGATCGAAGGCAGTATCGCGGTGCTGAACGCTGGTCCTATGCAGGTCACTGTAGCCAGCGACGCGACCTCCGGAGTCGTGACGCTATCGGGGGAGCGGCTGATTCCACCAGGCGGGACCCGCCGAATCGAGGCGACTGCGGTACTTGAGTGTTCGGAGGGCGTCGCCCCCGTGGTGTTGCCGGTCGATCTTGCCGTGACAACTGTCGATGGTCAACGTAGGGTTGTGACAACGAACCTGCAGCTGATGGGCACCACTTGGTTTGACACCGCTATGCGTGCCTGCTCATTCGCATAGTGTTCCCCACGAGCGGATGCGGGAATGCTCAACCACTTGAGCCCGAATGAGGGCAATCTTCCGACCGAGGGCTTCTCGGCGGGAGTCGGCGGTGTGTCGATGCCTCTCAATGAAATGTCGGAACCGACATCTGCAGTGACAGAACCGTGAGAAACCGAAAGATCTAATGAGAACCTACAAGTCAGCGACCTGCAAGTTCAACACCTCTTTGCCGGAAGTAGATGACCGGGTCCAGAGCATTGGCCTCGACGGCGGGCTGTCCGGAGTGCGCCTCAAGGTGGAGGTGTGGCCCGGACGAATGGCCGCTGCTGCCGACAAGGCCGATCACCTGCCCCACCACGACCTGCTGCCCAATGTCGACGAACGGGCGGCGCAACATGTGACAGTAGCGGGTCACCGTCCGATCGACGTGCAGCAGGTCCATGTACCAACCTTCTCTGCACCTGATCTTGGCCGGTTCGGGACACCACTGCCTGCTGGGTATGGCAAGCGTTGCGGTCATGACTTGTCCAGGCATCAAGCGCGTTCGCCGTGATCGGTGTTGCTGATTCCACGTTCTGTGCCAGCACCGACTCCAAGTGTGTGGAGCTTTCGTGAACGTTGGCCCGAGGGGGCGGTGAGGACCTCGGTTGGATGCTTGGATTTGGATCATGCTGCAGTCCCTACGGCGCGCTGCCTACCGCGTCTACGCCCATCGCCTCCGTACCCAGCTCTCTGATGCCGGCCTGCCGCAGCACGTGGCGATGGTGATGGACGGCAACCGGCGGTGGGCACGGCAGATGGGCTTCGACGATCCCAAGATCGGTCACCGTTTCGGCGCCGAGCACCTCGATGAGGTCCTCGGCTGGTGCGCTGAAGTCGACATCCGCCATGTCACGGTGTTCGTCGCCTCGGTTGACAACATGCGCAAACGGGACTCCGACGAGGTCGACAACCTGATGCAGATGATCGAGAACGTCGTCGCGGAGCGCTTGTCACGCCCAGCCAACCATTGGCAGCTGCATCTCGCCGGACGCCTGGAAGTGTTGCCCGACTCGACGAGAAATGCCTTAAAGCTTGCGGAGGAGGTGACACGGGAGCGGGCCTGCAAGTTTCATCTCAACGTGGCCATCGGCTATGACGGCCGCGAGGAGATCGTCAACGCGGTCCGTTCGCTGCTGGAGGACGAGGCGCGCGCGGGCGCGACGCTCGATGACGTCGGCCAGCGCCTGAACGCCGACCACATCGCCGCGCGTCTGTATACCGGCGGGCAGCCGGATCCGGATTTGGTGATCCGAACCAGTGGTGAACGGCGTATGTCGGGGTTCCTACTGTGGCAGGCGGCGTACTCGGAGTTGTACTTCTGCGACGTGTACTGGCCGGGGTTCCGGAAGATCGATTTCCTTCGAGCCTTGCGTTCGTACTCTGCCCGCCACCGGAGATTCGGCGCATGATCAACATCCCCGGGCGAGCGAAGGCTACCCGGGCGATCGGGGCCCACGCCGATCATCGGTACGCGACCTTGATCATGTCGTCGAAGCAAACCGCATCACAAGTCGGGGTTCTCGAGAGCGACACCGACACTGCGAAGGAAGATCTCCGGATCTTGGGCGTTGTCACTGGTGGCTGGGTTGCCCGTGTGGATTTCCCAGTGGAGGTGCGGGCCGCTGGAGTGTCCGGAGGTGCCGACGATGCCGATGGTCTGTCCGGCGGTGACGGTTTGCCCGACGTGGACGTAGGGCTGGACGAGCATGTGGCAGTAGCGGTGCACGAGTGTGCCGGTGAGGATTTCGGTGTACCAGCCGCAGCCTGCGTGGGACGGTGATCCGTCCTGGTCGCACGATGTTGGGCGACCGTCGAGGCTGGCGTTGCAGCGGACCTTGATGACGGTTCCCGCGGCGGCGGCACGGATCGGGGTTCCCTTCGGTGCCGAAATGTCGATACCGTTGTGGCTTGGCCGTTCGGCGGTGCGGAACCTGGACACGAGCGGGTGGCCGGGCAGCGGGTGGGTCCATCCGGCTGCGGAGATCGTCGAGCCGTCGCATGCCATGAGCACCCCGCCGAGGGCGGTTGTAGGGTCCGGTGCCGAGTGAGCAATCCTGCGCAGTGGGGTGCAGCCGATCCGGGTGATATGAGCTGACGCTGTTCAGCTGATCTTGAGCACTGTTGCGCGCTTGTCCAGCCGGCGGAGGGCTTTGGCGGCGTGGTGCAGAAACTCGCGGCCTTCTGGTGTGGGTGTCATCCGCAGCCAAGGGTGGAAGATCTGGATTCCGGCGGTGCGTTCGATGTATTGGCGGTGCCGGCCGAGTAGTTGCTCGGTGATGCCGAGCGTGGCCGCTGCGGCGCGTTGGGTGGGGTGTTCGGCCATGGCGAGGATCTGGCGGATCCGGGTGGTGCCGTGTGGGCCGGCGAACGCGGCGGCGACGTGGGGTGGCGGCTTGTGGTAGTCGGACCAGTCTGCGAAGGGGTCGTGGGGTGGGGCTGTGACGCCGAAGGGGATGTCGAAGCGGCGGGCGTAGAGCCGCAGCGTGGTGATGGAGCATCCGGCTTCTCGCGCCGTGGCCCGGACGGTTTTGCCGGTGTTGATGTAGTTCTGTTCGAACCATTCGCGGGTGAGGTTCACGCGTCGTGGCCGGGTGCGTGGGAGTGTGGTGCCCTGGGCGGTCAGTTCCTGACGGACCTGGTGCGGGGTGCGCAGGGATCGGTGGGCTATCTGCTGGATCGGCAGGCGCTGGTCGTGGTAGAGCTGGTGAAGGATCTGCTGGTCGCTGTTGCTGGGCGGGGTGTCGGCGATGCTTCGCCAGTGTGGTTCGGGCATGTCGATGGGCTGGTGCTGGGCGTAGAGCTGCAGGTGGGTGTGGTGCAGGCCGGTGGCTTCGGCCAGGCGCGCGATCGGGCGGCGTGACATGGCGTGCTGGGCGAACGCGTGCGCGAACTGGTCCGGGTCGATCTGTGAGAGGTCCAGTCCGGGCCATGGCACCGCGGCTGACGGGGGTGGCAGTGGCTGCCAGGTGACGGGCTCGTCGATGGCGTGAGTCTGCAGAAGCTTTCGGGCTTGGTCGTGGACGAAGTCGCGGACGGCGGTGGGCAGGCTCAGCAGCAGCGGGTTCCAGGCGCTGGCCACGTGGCGGTCAAGCCGTCGGGAAGGTGCGCCGGTGAGCAGGACGGATAGGTGGTGGTCGAGGATCTGCAGGTGCAGCGGGTGCGGGTGGCCGCCGCGGGTGATGCGGCACCAGTCGTTTGCTCTGGCCAGCGTTGCGTAGGCGCGTCGACTGATAGTCGTGGCGGCGGGTGTGAAGATCTTGCGCCGTCGGGTGTAGTCGATGGGGCCTGGGTCGGTGTCGAGGATGTCGGCCAGTTGGTGCAGGAGCAGGATCGTCGGTTCGAGGTGCTCGGGTGGCGTCAGGGTGAGCAGGGACCGTGCCGAGCCGGTGGTGGTGTAGTCGCCGAGGAGGGCGACGGCTTTGCGGTAGCTGAGCCGGGTGCCTGGGATCAGTGTCATCACGGCGAGGGCGGCGCGCATGGCGGCGAGCCGGTTGGTGCCGGTGGTGGTGGCGGGGATGAGCCGCATGGCCCAGGCGGGCCACATCAGTGAGGGTAGTGCTGCCGCGCGGCGGGCGGCGTGTTCGGCTGTCCGGGTCGGGCGTGCCGGTGCGGCGGTGGTGGTGCCGTAGATGAGACGGCTGTGTATGCGAAGTTGCGTGTCCAGCGTTGCCAGTACCCGGCTGAGCAGCTCCGGGTGGCATTCACGCCACCGGTCGATGAGCATGAAGGTTGTGATCTCGTTTACGGCGTGGCCGTGCTGCACGATCCATGCCAGTACGGTGTCGCCGGTGTCGCCGGGAGTGTGCGCCGCGACGGCCAGGGCGGTGGCGACCGCCACGGCGTGGGCGTGGGTCTGCCCGAGGGGGACGAACACCGGTGGTAGCCGTCCGCCACCCTCGTCGATAATCTGCCGCACGACTGCGGGCGCGTGGTCGAGTCCGCGGTGCAGCCCGACGAGAGCGCGGTGTGACAGCAGGAACAGTTCGTCGAGGGTTCGGCGGATGCTGGCGCGCTGGTCGGGGTTGGCGGCGGCGGTGTCGATGAGGTGGTGCAGGTGTCGGCCGGCGGCCAGGACGCGGCCGCCGACGGGTAGCGTGTCTGTCTCGGTGAGCGGGTGGCCGCAGGACGGCTTGTGTTTCCCGCCGCCGAGGCGTTCGCCGATGACGGGCAGCGGGCAGGCGCCGGGTTTGGTCGCGCCGCCGCGGTCACCGGCGCGGTGGGCGCTGGTGCGCCGGCGGCAGCGTGGGCAGGTGTCGGCCAGCAGCCGGTGGTGGCGCTGGCAGACCGAGGTCCAGGACAGTCGCCAATGCAGCTGCCATCGTCCGGGTTCGTCGCGCAGGCAGTCGGGGCAGAAGCGGCTGCCTGTCTGCCTGCGCCAGGCCGGTGGGTGTTCGGCGACGCGCCGCTGGTGGTCGATGGTGAGCGCGATGGTGTCGAATCGGCGCAGGGTCATGGCGTCCAGCTCTGCGGCGCTCAGGCCGGTTGCGGTGGTGAGGATTTCGGTCTCGTCGGGGTGGAGGGTGAGGACCATCCGGGCGAGGGCGGATTGGTGCAGGCCGAGGTGGTTGAGCAGGTCGCGGGAGACGGTGTGCAGCCGGCGGGCGTAGCCCTCTACCCAGCTGTCGATCGCCTCGCCCGCGGCCGGGGCGAAGGCGATCGGGATGCGCTGCGCAGTCCAGTCGCTCACGCCGTAGTTGCCCGCGGACGCGTGGTGAACAGGCCCGCGTCGATGGCAGCGGAAAGTTCGAGGCGGGCGTTCTCGGCCGCGGCGTCGTTGCGGACGCGGTCCATGAGTTCGGCGGTGAGGCGTTCGGCACCGCTGCGTACCGCGCGCAGGCAGCCGCGGCTGATCAGGGTCATCAGGGACGCGAAGTGGCCGGTGCTGCGCGCGAACAGGTAGTCGGACAGCTCATCGGCCAGCATCCCGAGGTGCTTGTCGGCCAGGACGAGTTTCTGTTCGATGGTCAGCAGCAGGCGCCGCCACTGGTGGCGGGCCTGGTCGGTGTCGGCCAGGAACGGTGCCAGGCCCAACACGGTGGTGCGACGGCTGATCTGCGCGAAGTGGGCCTCGGCCGGGGACAGGCCCTCGTGCAGGATGCCGCGGGCGGCGACGCCGACCCCGATGTAGATCAGCGTGACCGGGAAGACGTTGGACAGGAACTTCAGGTGGTTGGTCATGGCCCGGGCGTCGCTGCGCCGAACGTCCAGGAAGTGCACATCATCGATGATCATGGCGGTGGTGTGCATGCTGAGCACGGCGTCGACGGCGCGGGCCGCCAGCTGGTCGGCGGTGCCATTGGCGGGCAAGCCGTAGAAGCGGCAGATCGTCTCGTTGAGGCCCTTGATCTGGGTGTTGCCCGACAACGCCACGTAGATGATCGGGACACGCCGGTGACCGTGGGCGGTGGTCTGGCCCAGAGCGGTGATCTGCTGGCGGTGGAACAATTTGGCGTAGTCCAGGACCGCGGTGGTCTTGCCCAACCCCGGATAGGCGTCGATCAGTGCCGCGGGTCTGGTCAGGTCGCCGTCCTGCTGGTTGGCCTCGACGATCTCGGCCAGGTTCTCGTGCAGGGCCAGCAGTTGCGGGGTGCGGATCGGTCCGAGGTTGGCGTGCCAGACGGCGCGGGCGTTGTTGTAGGCGCTGCGCTGCGCCGCGGTCAACGCGGCCAACTGCGTCCGGTCGCGCGGCTCGGGCTGGCGCCGGACCGGTGAATCGACCATGGTCAGCCAGCCCAGCAGCCGGGTCAGGGAGTAGTGCCGCGCCGCGATGCCGTCGACGTCGAGGCTCATGCGCTGTCCATGACGTCGGCGTAGAAGTCGGCTCCCGCGTCGGCGGCGCTGCGCGGCGGTGTCGTCGCCGCGGCAGGCCCGTCCGCGTCGACGGCGGTGACTGCTTTGCCGTCGCGCTGGCGGGGCGCTTGCGGCGCCGGATCGGCCTCAGGCTCCTCGGGCGGTGCGGTGGCGTCCTGCCCGGCGACCAGTTGCAGCCGCTGCGCCGACAGCCTCAGCGACATGCGCCGTTCGGAGGCGTTGGCCGTCAGTCCGACGCCCCAGCGTTCCAGCAGGTCGGCGACGGCGCGTTTGGTGTCAGGGAACCGGTGCGTGGCCGCGGCGAGCCTGCGGGCGTAGGCCAAGGCCTCGGACGACATTGGTCGGCCGAGGTCGGCGGCGTGTTCCCACCACAGCGTGTGCCAGCTGTTGTCGGCCGGGTCCTGGAAGAAGATTCGGGTGACGTCGCCGGGATCGACGGCGAACGGCCACCTGCCGGCGTGGACTCCGGTGAACGGGCTGGTGGCGTTGCGGTACTTGACCAGCACACGCGCGTCGTAGCGCAGGGTGTCGATCTCCACGCCGTAGTGCTGGATGCGCGTCCACCGCACCTTGAGGAAGTCGTAGGCCAGGTCCGGGCGGTCCAGGATCGTCAGGTGCCCGGCGCGGTTGACACCGTGTTCGAACATCTCCAGCGGGCTCAGCTCCAGCCCGGGGATCTCCGCGACGGACAGGCCCTCGTGCGGGCGTTGGTGGTAAACGTTGATCCACTCCCGGATCACCGCTTCGAGTTCGTCGAGGAAGAAGAACGCCTGTTCCTCCACGTCCAGGCCGCGGCTGTGCACGTCGGAGCCCTTGTAGCCGGGCAGCGCGACCAGCAGCCCCTCGGCCAGGGTCTTGAACCAGCGCTCCAAAGGCGACTTGTCCGTAGGCCTCCGGGGCCGGGCCGGCTGCAGCGATATGCCGAAGCGGGCGCAGACGCTGTGCATGTGCTCGGACAGGTAGATCGCGCCGCGGTCGAACACAACGGTCTCGGCGGCCACTGACGGCAGCAGCGGCTGCCCGTGGGCGTCGACCAGCCGGCGCGCGTCCACCACGACCGTACCCGGGACCCCGCACGCCAGCTGCGCGTGCCCGTCGCGCGGCGCGGGACGCAGCGTCTCGTAGAGGACCCCGGCGACGTCGGCGGCCTTGGTCGACACCGGGGTGACCCGCAGCCCGCATATCGTCCTGGAGTACAAGTCCATCGCGGCGGTGAGCTCCACCTGCACCCATCGGCACGTCATCGGCTCCATCGCGTAGACGTCCAGCCTGGTGGTGTCCAGCAGCACGTACTCGCCCGGCCGGGTCGCACGCAGGCGGCCGTAGACGCCCGGCGGGCGGCCGGCGATGGAACGCTTGCCCTTGGCACTGCCGGTGAACGCATTCGTCCCCCGGGTCAGCTCCCGTAGCAGCTCATAGCCCGTCGTCCGCGACGGGACCGGCACGACACCGGGTCCGTGCTGTTCCTCCAGCAGCGCCTGTACCTGCGCCAGAACCAGCGCCCTCGTCGGACGGCTGGCGTTGACGTGCCCGGCCAGGACCGTCTGACAGGCCTCGACCCAGCGTGGGTCGGTGCGGCCCCACGGTCCCTCGCCGCGGCCGGTGCCGGCGGGCACCAGCCCCTGCGGGCCGAAGTCCGTGAACGCCTGCACCCACCGGCGTACCGTGCTCACCCCGACACCCAGCTCCGCGGCCTTGGCTTGGTAGCGGCCCATCTTCGCCGTGCCCGGCGCGTACTCGGCACGAGGCTCGTCGGGGCCGGCCAGCTCCTTGGCACCCAGCCGGTAGCCGGTCAGCACCTCCTGCACGTGGCCGACCTGCTCCCGCAGCTGTCGAGTCTGGCCGTCGTCGAGACTGTCGAGCACCACCGCCGCCGACACCGGCGTCACGCCCTCCGGCGCCGACACGCTCGTGGTGGGATGCGCCAGCAGCCACGCCACGTCCACCTGCCGCAACTGCCCGCTGCCATTGGCGCGCATCAGCAGACGGCGGCCGGCGAACTCCACGACCGTGAACCGGCCACCGTCGTGGTGGATTAGCGACCCGACCCGCAGCACCGCCGTGACCGCGCTCATCGCTCACCCCGTCGCAGGACCGACTTCCCGGACAGCGGCCGCGTCAGATCGGTGACCAGCAGCCCGTCCCACAACGCCGCCAGCAGACCCGGCCGGGCCGTATACGCTGGCTCACCCACCGCCAGTCGACGCTCGACCGCGGCCAACTGCACACCGTCGTGTACCGCATCGGCAGCGACCCGCACCTGCTGCGGGCTGACCACGCTGCGCCGCCGGTAACCGGCCAGGAACCGCACGTTGTCCAGCACCGCCGGGTCCGCCCCGGACCAGACCTCGTAGGCCCAACCCCGCGTTCGCGCCAGCACAGCGGGCCATGCAAGCTGATCGGCAATCTTCGGGTCGGCGACCCGACGAGCCGGTTTCACGTTGACCAGGGTCACCTGTGCGGTCGGCGACACGAGCAGGAAGTCCGGAACATGGGAGCGGGTCCGGCCGGCCACCTTGGCGGTTAGCCGTAGCGGCTGCGCCCAGATCCCGCATACGTCGGGGTCGAAGTCGGCCAGCAGCAGGCGCGCCAGCTCCAACTGGCTTTCGTAGACGACGTGCGAGCCGGTGGTGGCCGACCAGTAGCTGCCGGGCAGATGCCGCTGATCCCGCCGGGACCGAAACCGCCGCCACGGCACCGAGCCGGCAAGGTGAGTGGCGCTGAGCTGGGCCAACGGCACCGTCGCCAACGATCCGTCCGGCTGCCGCATGGATATCGTCGCCGCTGATACGTCAACGACCGGCGCGAAACTGCCGACGGCCCCCACGCGGACTGCCTCGGCCGGCGCGCTGTCGGCGGCCGTAGCCCGTGCCGAGACGACCATGGCAACATTCGACCAGCACCGATACTGCCAGGCCAGCCCGGCAGGCCGGATATTACACCGAATTAACATATGGCGGTCGATGTGTCGTGCGGGCAACCCTGGGCGGCGTCATGCCGCACCTTGACCCGCCCATCGTGAAGTCACGTGGACGCGAACCTATGTGGCAGCAACTACTTGGACATTCTGGCCTGCTCCTTCGAGGGCCACATCCTCACGGCAACATCGGCCATGCCTGCCGGGCCGCACACGGCGACCAGCGACCCGCCGATCCGGGCGCCACACGCACTGACGAGCTCTCCCGTGGCCATGTCCGGGCAGACGATCCGGCGCCACTCCGTCCTGACGCCGTCGGCGGCTACTGCACAACTGTCGAGCGTTTCCGGCGGGTTATTGGCGTCAATCAGGTGCTCGAAAGCGGGCGGAGGCGGACCGCTTCCCCACGGAACCCCGCCGTTGCGACCCGCCGACGACAGCTGGTAGTTGATCAGCGACGACCACATGTGATGCAGCACCGAACCCTCACCGGTCAGGTCCCGGGCTGTGGCCACATCGACAATCGCACCGCCAACGTCGTGCCTGATACAAAGCTCGACTGCGACACTCGGTCCCATGACCTGGCCAGATTCGGCGTCGATCGTGCTCCTCGCCTCGGACTGGCGCCCAGCCGACAGGACGCGGCAGCCGGGAGTCTCCAACATCGCGAAACGTGTACCGAACCATCGGTGCAGCTCGTCCAGATCGGGTGTAGGTGGACGCGGTGGACCACTGTGCCCATCAGGTGTACCCGGAACGTGAAACATGTCGAAGACTCCCAACTGCCGCTCTTATGCCGCTAACGGCACTGACTTGTTACAGGTACGCCTCGGCCTGGGGGCCGTACGACCAGCAGATCGTGCCGTCCCACAGCGTGACGATGCTGGTGTTCAGAACCTTGGCGTACGCCCAGCCCGGACCGCTGGAGGTGAAAGGCTTGGTCTTCCTCCAGTCATGCACCGAGGCCTCGGGCTGGTCCCATGTCTTGACGCTGGCGCCGTAGTTGTCGATCATGGACACGTTCCAGTCGACCCAGACGGCACCTGCGCGGCCTGCCGCGAGAGTGAACCCCGTGTAGATCGAGGTGTAGTGCTTCTTGGTGTCCACCGCGGTGAGGTAGACGAAGGAACTGCCGCACTCGCCCCAGACCTCGTTGAAGGGCGTGATCGCGCCCTTCTTGACCGAGTACTCGACGCCGTTACTGTCCACGCGCACCACGTAGCCGTTGGCCTCGGCGATCTTGTGGTCGACGCCGATGCGCACCATCGGCGCCTCCATGCGCACCTCGCCGCCCACGGGCTCGGCCAGCGCCGGCGAAGCCGGCACCAGCACGCCGCCCAACACCGCGACGAGTAAGGGCACGAGTACGCTTGTTCTGATCCGCACGGGATCCTCCTTTTGACTGGGCTGGAACCGACGTGGACAAGGCGGCTGTGGTGTGCGACCACCGCAGCCGCCAACTGCATCCACATCGAAGTTCGTACCAGAACACGCTGACAGGCAGGATCTGCTTTCCATATAGGATGTTGATGCGGGCAGATGTTGCACGCACACACAGCCCACAGAGTGTGATCAGATTCCGGACAAGGGTTACGTCTGGCCGCCGGTCGCACACGCAACGTAGCGGCATTGAGCTGGGTCGCTGAATGTGTGATCTAGCGCACAGCCTTGATGGCAACGTGCGCCCGTACGGGCTTTGGCGTCACCCGCAGCCAGCGCCGCAGATCTGCAGGTTCCCGTTGGAGAATTCGGCGTCGACAACGCTGAGCTGGGATTCTCTCCGCGCTTCTCGCCGGTTCGTCGGTGGCGATTCTCCCGATCAGTCGTAATCTTCGGGATCTTTCTGGTGGCGGCTGGCAGCGGCATGGTCGGGTGGTCTTGACAAGGGTGCCTGAGACTGAGCCGACGTCGATACGGTGGCTCCATGCGCACTCCCGTGGATGAGCCCCAACTTGATGGCGCAATTGATCTGGGCGTCGTTTCTGATCGGCCGACTAAGCCGGCCTTGCTCGTCCGCAGCTCGTGGCGTGCTTGGCTTTCCAACCGGGTGCCTGTGTACGTGTTGGTGGCGACGGTTCTTGCTGGCTTCTTGGTCGGCGCCATCGGTATGCGCCAGTGGGATGCATGGCGCCACCAGGCTCGGCAGGCTTCCGAGGTTACGCTGCTTGTCGCTGTCGCTGGGCTGGACTCCGGAGGGGGCGGAGCTGGCCGCGTGACGATCGAGGGCAGTGTCGCAGTGGTGAACGCTGGGCCTATGCGGGTCACCGTAGCCGGCGACGCGGCCTCTGGCGTCTTTTCGCTATCGGGGGAGCGGCCGATTCCGTCAGGCGGGACTCGCCGATTCAAGGCGACTGCGGTACTTGATTGTTCGGAGGGCGTCGCCCCAGCGGTGTTGCCGGTCGATCTTTCCGTGACAACTGCCGATGGCCAACGCAGGGTTGTGACAACGAAGCTACAACTGGTGGGCAGCACTTGGTTTGACACTGCTATGCGCGCCTGCTCATTCGCATAGGGTGTCCACGAGCGGATGCGGGAATGCTCAACCGCTCGAGCTCGAACGTGGGCAATCTTCCAGCCGAGGACTTCTCAGCGGGAGTCGACGTGTCGGCGCCTCTCAAAAAAGTGTCGGAACCGACATCTGCACCGACAGAATCTTGAGAAACCGAGAAACCCAATGAGAATCTACAAGATCAAGGAACCTCAAGATTAACGCCTCTCTGCCGGAAGTAGATGACCGGGTCCAGGGCATTGGCCTCGACTACGGGCTGTCCGGCGTGCGCCTCCAGGTGGAGGTGTGGTCCGGACGAATGGCCGCTACTGCCGACAAGGCCGATCACCTGGCCCGCCACGACCTGCTGGCCAACCTCGACGTAGGGGCGGCGCAGCATGTGACAGTAGCGGGTCACCGTCCGATCGACGTGCAGGAGTTCCATGTACCAGCCACAACCGGGCGTGCTGAGGTTTCCATCGAGGTCACACGAGTAAGGCCGTCCGTCAGCGGTGCTGGCATTGCACCTCACCCGGATCACCCTGCCAGCCGCCGCGGCGCGGATCGGCGTGCCCTTTGGTGCGGCGAGATCAACCCCGTCATGTCCGGGCCGCGATTCGGTGCGGAAGCCGGACGTCAGCCGGGCATCCACGGGCTTCACCCAGCCGCCAGTGCTCACGCACTGCTCAAGGGCATCTGGAATTGCTAATCCCATTTCGGAACCTACAGCGGCGACCAGCGCGGTCGCATCCGGCTCCCATTTCGCGTAGGCATCCGGATAGGCGCTGATCTGCACTGCCTGCGCCGCCTGCGTGAGCGGCATCTGCTCCCAGCCAGGCACGCGCAGCAGCTTGTCGAAGAACTTCCCCGCGGCGTATACGGGGTCCATGACTTGCTCCGCGGTGCCCCAGCCCTGGCTCGGCCGCTGCTGGAACAGGCCCAGCGAGTCGTGGTCGTTGTTGTCGCCCTGGTGTCCGAGGTTGCGAAGTCCCGACTCCTGGATCGCGGTCGCGACCGCGATCACCATCCCGCGGACCGGTACTTTCTTGGCCGCGCCGACCCTGACGATCGTGGCCACGTGTCCGGTCTGTTCGCTGTCGTAGCCGCCGGTGCCGGGCGAGCCTGAGACGGTGGCGGTGGTGATCGGGACGCAGGCCGATGCGGCGCCGGTCAGGCCGAGTAGCCCGCCGACGCAGCAGACGGTGACGCCGATGATCACGGTGATGATGGCGCTGACGGCGCGGGCGGTCATATCGCCACAGCCAGGTGTCGGGGGTGCATGGGTTCCTCCTCAATGTCTGCCGCGTCGCCGGCGGCGTGGTCCTCCAACAGGGGTGTGGTGCGCACCCGTCGCAGCGGGTGCGCACGGGCGGACCCGTGCCTGCCCGCCGGACGGGGCAGGCACGGGAGATCAGGTGTAGGTGCGGGTCGCGGTGGCCGCGGCGCGCATCTCGGCCGTGACCGGGCGGTTGTGGACCAGCCGGTCGGCGTAGGCGGCGTCGACGTAGTCCAGGACGCGGCGTGCCTTGCCTGCTGCCTGCCAGCGCAGGTGATCTGTCAGCGCCTCGGCAACCACGACCCGGCGGCGGGCCAGATCCAGGTGGGCATAGACAGAGGCCATCCGGCTGCCGATGGTGTCGTCGTGGCAGTGCATTAGCAGCTGCACCTGGTCGAACCCGGCGGGACTGGCAAGCACGTAGTGCACATGCCAGGCCGAATATGCGACGTCCGGCGACAGCCGCACGGCGGCGGGTCTGCCGTTGCGGTAGAACGGCCACCGTCCCGGTCCGTAGACGATCCCGTCGCCCTCGAGGCCGGTGTCGATCTGGTAGCCCCACTGCCCGCCCAGTTCCATGGCGATCATGAACGGGTGCCTGATCAGCGGCATGTACGGCATCGGCGTGGCATGGCCGTGTGGTGTCTGCATCGGTTCAGCCACCGTGCACCCGCCGGAGGCGTGCGATCAGGTCATCGACCAACGGGCCGGTGGCGACGTCGACCTGCTGCAGGCACCCACCGATGTAGCCGAACGGCTCGGCGTGCCCATACGGGACCGGCAGTCCGCGGCGGGCGTCGACCGGCCGTGCGGCCAGCCGCCGCGGGACGTCGGGGCGCATCACGCGGCCCTGCGGCGGCCAGGGGAGCCGGACCCGACCTGCCGCGGTGGCCGTGCCACCTGCACGGGGCGGGGCAGTGGTCGGCGGTCGGCGTCGTGGACGTCGTCGGCGGCCACCGACAGGTAGGAGCCCGACGCCCGGGCAAGGGTGCGGCGAAGCCACCAACCGGTGTCGGCGCCGCCGGCTGGTTTGGGATCCTGGCCGATCACCACGGCTAAGGTGCTGCGGCCGTGAGGGCCGGGCTGGCCGTCGGTGGTGTCGGTGACGACCTGAGCGGCGAGTTCATCGACGGCTCGGGGGCTGCGGCCGCTGACCAGCGTCGGACGCATACCCGGGTCGGGCCAGCAGATCAGGGCGTAGCTGCGCTCGTCGTCTCGCGCCCGGGACCGGGGCGGCAGGCCGGTCGTCCACTGCTTGACGGTGCCGGGTCCGAGGTCTTTAGCGTGCTGCAGCGCGGTGTTGGCCCGGCGAAGCATTGTGGCTGACTCGACCAGCTCCCCGGGCGTGCACAGCCCGGCACAGGCGCTCACCTCGACCGTCACGGTCCGGCCGAGCAGGTGCAGTTCGGCTGGCCGGCTCAGGCGGCGCAGCAGCGCGGCGACATCGTCCATCAGGCTGTCTCGGGCACCAGGCCACAGCACCGCGAACTCGTCACGGCCCAGCAGGTAGACGGCCGCGCCGCGGCGTGCTGCGGCTGCCTGCAGCCTGCCGCCGAGCAGTACCAGCAGCTGGTCACCCGCGCGGTGGCCGAGGTCGGTGTTGATCGCGGCGAACCGGTCGAGGTTGACGATCGCCAGCGTCGAGCCGGTGCGGCCGACGGCTGTCAGCGTGGCCATCAGCGCAGCCCGGCCGGGCAGCCCGACCTGGGGGCCAGGGGCGGCTACGCCAAAGGGAGGTGGTGTGCGGCGGCGGCCGCAGACGGTGAACAGGCACAGTATGAAACCGGTCAGGTTACCGGCCGCGAACCCAAGGGCCACCAGCAGAACAACCAGACCGGGAGTGGAAGATGGCATCCACATCTCCTTCCAAAGGGGGCAGATGTGCGAGGGCAGCCGGCAGCCACCGGCTGCCCTCACCTGCTGATACGGGGATGGCAGCAGTCGTGCCGATCGCGGAGGACTGCTGAAGACCTGCGGTCGCCGCAGGTCAGCGGTGTCAGAAAGCGGCGACGGGACGGTCGGGCAGGTCGACGTGGACCGCGCACACGACAGCGTCGCCAAGGCCAGCCAGGTACTGCTCGGCGGCGTGGGCGTAGGTGATGCGCTGCCCGAGGGTGTCGCGCCAAGGCCGCCCGGGACCGCTGCGCAGCATGACGCCGTCGACGGTGATCAGGCCGTGGCCGAACAGCAAGGTGACGGTCACGTACCTGCGGAAGGTGCCGGAGCCGGTCTGCAGCGCCACCAACCCGATCCCGAACAGTTCTGTTGCTGCTTCGGCCAGGTCAGGTTCGGCGGCCAGCAGCTGCCGGATCCGTGGGTGGTTGCTCAGCTGCGCGCTCGGCCCGCCGTACAGCAGCACCTGCGGGATCGGCCCGGTGCCTTTGGCGCTTCTCCGGAATCTGTGCAGGGCCTGTTCGGCTATGACCGTGCACTGGTCTCGGCCGCTGCGAAGGTCGAGTTCGCGCAGGTGCACGGCGGCGCTGGCGGCCGGGCCGTGGTCGCTGAGGCGCATCATGTGCTGCGAGCACATCGCGTCGGTGACCACGGTCGTGACCCCCGTGGCCGCAAGCTGCGTCTCGACGGCGTTGAGCAGCAACGGCCCGAACCGGTACCGGTCGGGCACACACACCAGCACGGTGTGCGCACCGCGCGGATTCCGGTGCGCGACGTCGAACCGGCTGCCCGATCTGGTGGTGTTGTTCATGCGGCCCGCACCGCCTGCCTTGCGTCCGCCTGGCCCGACGGCCTGCCTGCGGGTGCCGGAGGTGGTGCGGTGACGGCGCCGAGGGTCGGTCGTGGCTGGCCGGCGAGCGCAGCCCAGTCAGGGTCGGTGGCGGATTTGGCTACGTGCAGCAGTCGTGCGACGGGCGGCAGGTGGGAGTCCAGCAGGCGCAGGCCGCCGACCTTGCGGATCCAGTACGCCTGCCGGGGTGAGAGGTTGTGCTCGCGGGCGAAGTCCTCGACCTTGACGGCAGGGTCGGTTTTCATCTTGGCCCACAGCCACCGCCATTGGTCGTAGTCCTCGGCCTGGCTCGGGATCCGCCGCAGCAGGTCCCCGGGTGCCGAGGCCAGCAGCGCCGACAGGTCGGCGTCGTCATCGCCGGTGTGCTCGGGGCTGTCGCTGTCTGCGGGCGGGCGCATCTGCGTGCCGATGTAGGCCGCCCATCCGCCCAGGTCGAACTGGGCCATGACCTGGTCAGCGAGCAGGTCGAAGCGGGTCGCGCCGACGACGATCCCGGCCAGGGCGCCGTCGCCTGCGTGCATGCGCGTCAGTTCGCTCTTGAGGTATGCGGCCAGCGCGTCGCGGTGCGCGACCGTCTTGACCCGCTCCCTGGCCAGGTCCAGGGCCGGCCACTGGTCGTAGCCTTCCTCGACGACCAGGTGCTCTGCCAGCCGGACGACGTCGGGTTCCTTCTTGCGGACGTCGTCGTCATAGCGGGGCTTGGGGCGGGGCAGCAGCCCTTTGGCCTTCAGGGCGTCGCGGCGGCGTGCTTCGGTGTGTCCGAGAGCCATGGCGAACGCCAGAACTCCGAAGATGCCGAACAAGACGCTCAGCAGCAGTTGGTGTCTATGACCCAGCACGTTGACGCCGACGGCGAGCGTGACCCAGATGGCCGACAGTGTCCGCCAGTACCAGGCTGTCTCGCCTTCTGAGCGCCGCCAGTCGGCGATGGCCATCGTCGCGACGCCGCCGAGGTCGAGTACGGCGGCGGGCAGCGCGACGATGATGATCTGTGCCCAGATCGGGATGAAGTAGGGCCAGGGCACCTGGTCGACGCCGACCCAGATCTGGCCGATCCAGGATGCGGCTGCGGCGACGAGGTACAGCCCGAACGCGAGCCGTTGAGCGTTGTCGCCGCTGCGCAGCAGCGGGGCAGGTGCCGCCGGCGGAGGTACGGGCGCAGATGCGGGCGGGGTCGGATCGGTCGCTGAGCCCTCGGCCCGCGGTAGCGTGACCGCGGCCGCAGGATGACCAGGTGGTATGTAGGGCGCCGGTGGTGCAGATGTCATCAGAGTTGCTCCCGTGGTCGTGGCCGCGCCATCGAGGGAACGGCAGGGATTGGGTGGATTTAGTTGGCCGCCGACGGCGGCGGACTATGCAGCCGATGCCGCGACAACCGGATGGGTGTTCACAGGCGCGCTGGTGCGCTCGGTGCGGTCGAGGACCAGCAGCGGCTCAGGTCCAGCGCAGACGGGGCGGATCACGGTCCGCTGCCCGTACCTGGCGACGTGTTCGACCAGCGCGGCGGCGGGGAAGAACCGCTGGCCGATGTGCTGTCCGCCCAGGCGCTCGCAGCAGGCGATCCCTGCCGGGACGGGGCCGTCGACGACGGCGGTGACGATGTGTCCGCAGGTCAGGGACAGTTGAAGGACTGCCACCGGCCGCGCAGACATCAGGCGTGGGCCGACGGTGTGGCTCGCTGTGGTGTTCATGAGCGGCTCCCGTTGGTGCCGGCCAGCCCCTGGTAGAAGGCGTCGCACTCCCGGTTGACGGCTGAGGCGATCGCAGCCACTGCTTGGACTGCGGCGCTGATCCCGGCGTTGTCGGCGGTGATCAGGTCGTCGGGGTCCAGCCGCAGCGGGCATATCCGGGCCGCGGCGTCGCCGATGCGGACATCGACAGCCAGCAGCACTCCGCCGTCGGCGCCGTCGTTGTCGGCGGTGCGCCAGATCCGTACGTGCCGCAGTCCGCCTTGCGGCCGCCACAGGTGCGGGGCCTCGCCGTCGTTGAGCGCGGCCAGCAGATCCTCCAGCAGCCCGGCGGTGCCGGTGAGGCTGTCGCGGCGCAGGCCGTCGTCGATGCCGTAGCGGGCGGCTGCCCCGTGGTCCAGCCAAGCCCGGCAGGCGTCGGCGTCGAAGTACAGCTGCGGGGCCTGCAGGACCGGCACCGCAGACAGGCGGGCGGCCAGCGCGGCCGCGGTGGCACGGCCGCCCGACAGCGGCCGCTCGGCCGCCCGCTGCAGCACGTACAGCAACCGCTGCCGTTCTTGCGGGCTCAGCGACCACAGCACGACGTCGCCGGATAGCGGCGGCCGCGTCTGGGCCGGTGGTGGAGGCATCGGATTCATCCGCGCACCTCCTGCAAGCGGGAGGCGCACAAGCGACACGCCCAGCCCTGCGGCCGCAGCACCGACTGCGCGACGACGGTCCGCTGAGCGCACAGCGTGCACACCACCGAGCCGTCGATGATCTCGTAACGCTGCCGGACGTCGACGGCGGCCGTGTCGAGCTGCTGCGCGACCGGGCCGCGCAGCTGCCAGGGCTGCATCGTGACGGCGTGCAGCAGCGCGTAGGCGATCTCGCTTTCGCCGATGGCGCACAGGTGCCGGGCGGTGCGGGCCAGGACCAGGCCGACGGCGTCGATGACACCGCGGGCGGCCAGGTGCGGCCGGATCTCGGCCAGGACTTCGGCGAGGACCTCTCCGACGGCTGCCAGCGCCTGCCCGGCCAGCGGGTCGACACCGGAGCTCGGGTTGGGATGGCGCTGCGCGGTGCTTACCGCCAGCCGGCCGTAGGCACGTTCGAGGACCCTCAGCCCGGTGAACGCGTCGTCGGCGAACGCCCACGTCACCGCGTCGAGGTCGACCGGGTACAGGCCGCGTTCGTCGGCGTCGACCTGCACGACCCGCTCGGCGGCAGTCCCGGCTCGGTTCACGATGACCAGGTGGGTGTTGTCGTCGGCCCACTGCAGGCAGGCGATGTCGGAGTGCCGGTTTCCGGCACTGTGCCCGGTGCCGGCGAGCCGGGCGATCAGGTCGTCGACGTGCTCACGGGACAGCTGCGGCACGATACGCCCGTCAACGTCGCCGTCGACGAGCTCGACGAGGGCGAAGATCTCCAGCCGGCGGCCGGACGCCGGGCCGGCCTCATGGAGGTTCACCCACGCCTGGCCCTGGTACGGCCGCTGGCAGGGTGCGAACAGGTGGTCCATGGAACTCCTCTCACGAAAACGGGCGCCGCGCACGCACGAGGCGTGGGCGGCGCCCGCGGGCGGCGATGTCACAGGTGAAGGCCGTGCAGCAGCGCGGCGGTATGCACGTCGGTGTGGTCGGGGCCGGGCCGGCCGGCCAGGTCGGCCAGCGTCAACGCGACCCTGGCGACGGCGGTGTGCTGACCGGCGCTCAGCCGCCTGTGTGCGTGGCGGCGCAGCCGCACCAGTGCGGGGGTGTCCCACCGGGGATGGGCCAGCAGCTCGGGGGTCAGGTCCGCGGTGCGGCGCACGAGCAGGTCCCGCATCCGGGCCCGCGCCCGCCGGGCGGCGGTGTCGGCCAGGCGTGCCAGACCCTGGAGGTCTTTGCCTGCCAGGTCGTAATGCGGGCACGCAATGTTGGTGTCGAGGTCGATGTGCAGGTCGGCGTGGCGGGTCAGTGTCGCCAGCCGCTCGGTGTAGGCGGGGTCGTCGCTGCCGGCCGGGCAGTTGAACAGCACGCCGTGCTGGTGCTGCTGAGGCAGGCAGTGGCAGCGGGTGCTGGTGAACACGGCCTGAAACCCGGCCCGGTATGTGCGGGTGCCGACTTCGTCGGTGCAGGTGGCGCGTTTGTGGGCCAGCGCGTCGTCGAGGCCTGCGACGGTGCGGGATGGCAGTGCGCCGGCCTGGTCGAGGATCAGGACCCCGCGGTGGGCCAGCGACACCGCTCCGGGCTGCAGGTGCGGGCCGCCGCCGAGCAGGTCGAGGTCGCTGCTGAGGTGGCCTCGCCACAGCGACGGCGGCCGGCGGCGCAGCCCGAGCCGCAGCGCGTCGGGGCGCAGGCGCCATATCGCCTCGACGATTCCGGTGTCGCGGCGGGCCAGGTCCGGCATGAGCCTGCTGACGGCCTTGGCCAGGTGGGCGCGTGGGGTGCCGACCGGGCCGGTCAGGCTCAGGTGGTGCCCGCCGGCTGCGGCGACCACCACGGACAGCCATGCGTGAGCCGGGGCGGTGATCTGCGTCGAGGCGGGGGGGGTGGGGCGGCCGGATACGGTGACCGTCAGCTGGTCGGTCGAATCGGCTGGTGCGGTGACAAGCACGAAGGTTCTCCTTAATTGGCAAGGCAGAACAGGGGTACGGCCGATGTCGGCCGTACCCCCTGGCGGAATTGATGTCGAACAGCCGGTGCGCTTGCAGCGTCGGCGTGCTCAGGCGGGCAGCGCCCAGCTGAGGGCAGGGCGGGTTCGCCACACGCCGGGCTTGACCGCGGTACGCGGGAACGCCGGAACGTGGGTGTGTCCGGCGATCAGCTGCCAGGGATTGGCGATGTAGCCGTCGTCGCCGAAGACCGCCTGGCAGTCGTCACCGGCCACACAGGCTCGCGGCAGCGGCTGAAACTCCACGTAGTAGGCCACCCCGCCGCCCGCGGCGGCCACGCGCAGTCCGAGCTCGCCGAGGGGCTGGACGGTGGTCTGCGGTCCGAGATGCAGACACATGAGGGCCGAGAACGCCTCGACCCACGAGGACTGGGCGTCGATGTGGAACCTGTGGCCGGCGCCGTAGCAGGCAGCCAACGCCTTCAGGTGCGCGTCGGCGGCCAGGAACACGTCGGCTGCCTTGCGGTCGACGGTCATCTGCAGATGCGCGGGCCGGTAGTCCAGCGGCAGCGCCGCGGGCACCGGCTCGTTGTCGGGGAAGCCGCTGGGAAGCTTGTCGACCAGGTCCAGGCAGATGCCGGCGGCGGCACCCCAGGCCATGGCGCGGTTGCAGGCGGCCTCGATGATGACGTCGACCTGTGGTGCAGGTAGCAGCCACATCTGCGGCCTGATGCGGTCGCTGGGACTGAGGTTGCTCAGGGACCGGCCCTGCGCAGCCAGCAGCGGTGCGTACACGCCGGCGAGCACGATGTTGAGCAGGTCCTGGGGGCCAGTCGCGTCGTGCATCTGCGCCATCAGCGTGGTGACGTCGTGTGGATGGAGCCGGGCACGTATCGGCGCGGCGGGAAGGGCGTGCACAGTGTGTCTCCGTTCGGTTCGTGCGGCGCCGGACGACGTGTAGCGGACCGGCGTGCACGCCGGTCCGCTACGGAGTCGACGCCACACTTGCTGTGGACAAGGTTGTGGAAAACCGCGCCGGGTTCGGCGGCGGGGGGTGATGGTGCAGGTCAGGCCATGGCCGCCGTGGGAGCGTGTACCGGCACAGGTTGTGGATCTTCGTGGGTGGTGTCGGGTTCGTTGTTGCCGTCGACGCCGGATCTGCGCAGGATGTCGCGCATGAACTCGCTGTTGACGTCGCACCACGACGAGACGTGCTCGTCGTAGCCGTCCAACAGCAGCGCGACCCGCTCCCATTCGTCGTCGGACAGCGTGCGGCCGACGCGGTCTTCGATGACGGCCCGGTCGATGTAGGCCACGCCGATGTCGGCGGCGTAAGACAGGAACAGCAGCGCCTGTATCGCGTCGGGGAAACACGCGACGTATGCCTCGTACAGCCGCCAGTTGCGGTCGGGGGCTTGCCACAACGTGGTCAGCTGCCCTTGCAGTGCCCCTGCAGTGACCTGCCGTAACGCGTCAGGATCCGGGGGGCCGGTGCAGCCGGCCAGGTAGTTCATGACGCTGGTGGTGATCGCGTCGCACACTCGCTTCCCGACGTACCCGAACGTAGCCGGGTAGGGCCCTGTCGGCGACGACCTGCCCTGGTACGGGACTAGTTCTTCTTCTGTCATGTCGGCTCCGGGACCCGAGGAACCGGCGGCTTGCCGGCAGCCGGATGCCACGCAAGCCAGGCCGTTGAGTCATCCGTCGTCATCGTCAGTGACGTCGACGCCGGCGATCGCCGCTGCGATCTGGTTGGCCAGCTCGCCGTAGACGGCGGCGCTGTGTTCGTGGTTCTCGGCGATCATCCGAGCACCGGCAGGCAGCACGAACCCGGTCGTGAACGCGCCGGCGTCCAGCTGCTGACGCATGTGCTCGGCCATGGCAGTCGCGTCACGGGCCGCGGCCAGCAGGCCGCGCTGAGCCGCTTCGACGCGGTCCGGTGTGCCGAACACCTTCAGCAGGTGCTGCATCTTCGTGACCTTGGTATTCATCACGGTCCCTGCTGTGGTGCGTCTTCGTCGACGCGGGTGGACTCGGTGATCCGCACATTCCACCGGGGGCTGCCGGCCACCAGCCGACTGACCCGCGACAGGCCGACGTCGATGTCGTCGGCGACCCGCGGCCCGTCTTCGGGGTCATCGGTGGCGATGTCGAAGGTGCCCGTGATGGTGACCGCGACCTCCACGGTGGGCCGGTACACGGCCATGCCCAGCAGCCGGAAGTACTCGTTAACCTGCTGTTCGGTCAGCACGCCGTCGCCCAGCCACCGGACCGTCTGCGTCCGCACCGTACGGCGCAGTTCCTTCGACGCCTGGTGGACCTCCTGGCTCTTCTGTCGAACGCTGCCAGCCGTCTGCTCGGCCTGACGTGCGGCGTGCACCACGCCTTTCAACGCCATGGCCAGCAGGGCCTCGCGTGCGCTTGGGTCGGTGACAGCTCCAGCGCGGGTGTCGGGCTCTAGCAGGTGCTCGGCACCGTCGGCGTGCAGCCGGATCTGGCCCAGGGGATTGGCGCCGACCAGCACGCCGCGGCGGTGGGTGCCGTCATACAGCAAGACGGTCGGCAGACTTGCGGCCTCAGCCGCCCAGATCTCGCCGACGACAGTGACATCACGGTCGGATATGGCAGGGACAGTCATGGAGCTCCTCACACGCAATGGCCCTGAGCAGGGCCGGCTTTTTGCCCGGCGGCCGGCCGGGGAGGGTGGGCCACGGGCGGGTGCGCGTACGCACCCGCCCGTGGCCCGGCTACGGCTTCACCTGGTTATGGCGGTGAAGGTCAGCGACGCACGAGGGTCAGCAGCCGCTTGTGGGCTGTGGTCTTCTTGCCGTCCTGGTCGCCTTCCAGGGCCTGGGTGGCACGCCACGCCTGCTCGGTCATCGTCTTCGGCGCCCGGACACCGCGGCCCCAGTCGAGGAACTCCGTGATCGCCCGCTCCGCGGCGTACGCGTTGCGGCCGACGTCCTCGCAGTTGCGCTCGAACCGGCCGACCATGCCGTCGGCGAACTGCTGGTACTTCGCCTTGGCCTTGTCGGACTCGTCCTCGCCCGGCGGGGTCCACAGGTCGGCGACGACCTGCAGGTACTCGTCGATCGCCACCTGGGTCTGCAGCAGCAGCTCCTGCTCCTTGGCGAACGACTCGTAGTACTTGCGCGACAGCCGCAGCGTCTCCTCGGCTTGGCGGATCCGCAGCAGCGGGTCACCGACATGCGGGGTGCTCCACCGCGCGACCGCGTCTCGCAACGCGAACCGCTCGGTGTTGCCGCACGCCACCCGCCACGGCGTGACGACGGCTTCGAAGCCGGTCATCCCGTCGTGGCTGTTGAACGCGGCCAGGAACGGCGCGACGACGTCGGCCAGTCCGGCGGGGTCGATGACGATCGTGTCCGGAAGCCGCATCGTGACGAACACGCGGCGGCCGCCGCGCAGCGCGCCGGCGCTCTCCCAGATCACGTCGTTGCTGCCTACGAGGGCCTGCAGGAACTCGAAGATGTCGCGATTCTGCACGACCTCGTACCGGCTGCCGACCACGCCCAGGCCGACGTTGGTGTCGCGGCGGACCGTGACGTTCTGGTCCTCCAGGAAGCGCAGCACCCCGTCGGGCGTGCGGAACTGCACCGGGAACTTCTCCACCGTGAAGTCGATCGCCCCGGCCTTCAGGACGGTATCGATGTCGGTGGTGCCGCCGTCGATGACGGTCCCGAGCTGGTGCCACGCCGGCACGGCGGTGTACAGCGCCGCCCGGCCGGTGGACAGGTCCAGGCCGTGCTGCGGCACGACCAGACCGCCGGCCTGCTGCATCCAGATCTCGCCGTGGTCCCAGTTGCCCGGCTCGTTGACCCGGTACCGGCCGTTGCCCAGCGGGACCAGCGTCCCAGCGTCAAGCCGGGACTGAAGGTCTGCTCGCCTGCGGTCGATAGCGTTCAGCTGCCTGGCCCGCTCGCCGGCGAA
This sequence comes from Catellatospora chokoriensis, assembly GCF_011297315.1. Lineage (NCBI taxonomy): Bacteria > Bacillati > Actinomycetota > Actinomycetes > Micromonosporales > Micromonosporaceae > Catellatospora > Catellatospora chokoriensis. The sequence continues at coordinate 13,281 of NZ_JAAOTI010000040.1, read as the reverse complement.
CGCTTCGTTGACGTCGACCCTGCGGTCGACTGCTACAGTTGTCATCGGTCGATGCCCTTTCCAAGCAAGACCACTGCTTCGCCGGCCTCAGGCGCTCCAACGCCTGGGGCCGTTTTCGTCCGCAGGTTCGCGGACTGGTGACCCGGCTGAGCCGGGCACGCACAGGAAGAAGCCCGTACAGCGGCGTCACTGCCGCATCGTGCAAACATGCGCCGGCAGACGCTCACAGCGGCGAGCACGCCGGCACACCACCGAACAGGTCGTCGACCAGCTGCCGGGCGCCGGGAAAACCGACCCGCGGACCCTGGTTCCACTCGACGTCCCAGCGGCCGTCGCTGAGCACGGCGAAGTCGTCGCCGATCAGCAACCGGGCCCGCAGCAGAACCGCGGTGACCGCCAGGTCGTAGCGTTCGCTGCGGGTACGGCACGTCCCCGAGCTGGCCGGAACCGCCAGGCCGTCGCCCAGCGGCGGCGGCAGCTGCAGAGGGGTTCCGTGCCGGCCGGTCGCGGCGTCGCCGTTGAAACCGATCCCGGTGTGGGAGTCCAGCAGCGGGGCACCGAACCCGTCCGGGCCGCACAACCCGATCCCGAGTTCACCGACAGCGATCAGGATTCGGCGGGTGTCGGCCAGCAGTACCGGCCACTGCCGCCGGTAGCGGTTGCCGGTGACGATCGCGGCGAAGCTGTGGCTGTACATGGTCACCGGGCCACCTGCCCGGCGTTCAGCGCCGGCAGCGCCTGGACCAGAGGGATACCGTCGACGGTCACCGCGGCGCGGTCGTCGACGACCCGGACCTTCGTATGCGGGTTGACCACTGACGACTGGCCGTTGGTGAACGGCACCACCCACTGTCCGCGCCGCATCCACGGCGCGGCGGCGACGGTGTGGACCGCGTCAGCGAACGCGACTTCCGTACCCGACGCGAGCGTGCCGACGGCACGCAGGTCGTAGCCGTCTGCCGGGCGGATCAGCCACGGCGACACCGCGGCCGTCATCGGAACGACACCGATCAGGTAGGAGACGACGACTTTGCCGCCGGTGAGGACCTGCACGACGGTGGCCGGCTCCCACGTCGAGCCGACGTTGAGGTGGACCTGCTGCTGCGCCGCGAACGGCGGCTGGGCAGCCAAGGGTATGGCTATGCCTGTCATGGAAGGGGACTCCTTCGAACGTAGGAAACGGAGTCCGGGCACGGCCGATCGGCCGTGCCCGGGGTACGCGAACTGCGCGTCGGCCGAGCTCGGCCGAGAAGTAGAAGGGCCGGCGGCGCCGGCGATGACCGTCAACGGTCTGGGTGGCCCGCGGGCTCCAAACCCGCGCACTGCCAGGCGGGTCACCGCACCGGCTGGCAGCCGATGGCCAGCTCAGCGGGCGGCCCGGCAGCGGCGGGTGCGTCCGCTGCAGCGGGTTCGGGCGCAGCTCGAACGATCCAGGCGATCAGGGCCTGCATCAGCTCGATCGGTGCGTGAGCCGCCAAGTAGTCGAGGACTGAGCCCTCCCACTGCGTCAACGTGACCTGATGCCAGGTGAGCGCCATGTCGAGCGACAACTTCGCAATCTGCCTCGTCGCCGGCTCGGCCGGCAGGCGAAGCGACTCGACCCGGGCGTTGAACACCGCCATGGCGTCTTCGGCGCTGCGGTACGGCCCGCTGGACCCCCAGGGCTGGGGGCCGACCCAGTTGTTGACGCCGACGCGGCTGAACCAGCCGACAACCGTCTGCGCCTGTGCCTCATCGCAGAGCGCACCCAGTGCCTTGATCTGGCGGTTCTCCCACGTGGTCAGCTTGACGCTGCGGCTGACCAGCAGCCCGCCGAGACGCATCCAGACGAGGGTCTGACGGACTTCGGCTATGCTCAGCGGCCCCGCGGCGGCGTTGAACGCCTGCTGTGCCTGCTCGCGGGACTCGTACGGACCGATGACGTCGGTCATGTTCATGTGCTGGCTCCCTTGGCTTTCTGGTGTTGGTCAGCCAGGTCCGGTGGCTGCAGTCAGCGGCCGCGAACCCGCAGAAACGGGTGAGGGCTGGTACCGCATCGGCGGCACCGGCCCTCACCCCGCCACTTCAGGTCAGTCGACCGCTAAGGCGACCAGGCGGTCACCGAACGACAGCTGGCTCAGCGCCGACCGGGCTGCGGAGATGAACTCCCACACCTGTGAGAGGGGCTCGCTGGGTCGGCATTCGCGCAACACGCCATCGAGGCTGACGATCGCGTTGGCGGGCACCGCGGTGTTGAAGCCGAGTTCGGCGTAGGCGTCCCGGCCCACCTGGAACGCCTCCAGGTGGTGCAGCGGCAGCTGCATCACCGCCCGACCGGACCGGTTGTAGATCTCCATCGCGGCCACGCGTGGCTGCGCCCGGTAGTCGCGGTGTGCCTGGTCGAGGCTGTAGCCCTTCTTCGGTGTGCTGCGGTGACGGTCGACGAACCGCCACAGCGGCTGCGCGACCGGAGTTCCGTGCACCACCTGGTTCCACACCTGCCAGCGGCGGAGATTGCCGTGGAAGCCCAGGTGCGCCATCCAGTCGAGGTTCAGCAACTGCACCGGCCCGCCCGCGGCCATGTGCTCGCGTGGGGCGATCAGCTCGCCCCTGCTGCGGCGGTGTGCGTTGTGAACGAAGTGGGTGACTATCTGGCTGGAGTCGGGGGAGTGGACGACGGCTGCCTTGGCGACGAGGGCGATGCCGGCTATGTAAGCGGCTTTGGCGGCGTGGACGGTTTTTTCGAGGGGGACATCCTGGCGGATGCAGACGGTGATGACGTGCATGGTGGGCTCCATCTGCGTGCAGGCACGCGGAAATGCACCGTCGAGGCGACGGTGCGAAAGGCAGGGTGAGATGGCGCGGGCGATATCACCGCGCTGGCGCCGGTCAGGGACCGGATGGAGGTGTTCGCCGACGGTGGGGTGGCAGGCCGACCGGCTTGTGGCAGGTGGGCGGTTGCGACCGCAGGTCGTGGGCGGACAAGCCGGGGTGGTGCAGTTTGGGTTTCTCTAGGAGATAGATCGACCATACGGCCGCCACCCAACATGCTTATCGGACGGCGAAACAGTCGCCCCCTGCGACCTGCGGTGATACGCAGATCCCACCGTGAGCCCACACGTCGGTCCGCGGCGTCCTACCTGCCGTGACCTGCTGTTGGTTTCTCGGATCAAGATTTTCCGCGCCATCTCTTGCCGGACGGCCCCAGACTGCCCGCCCGGCCCACCGTCAGCACTGCCGCGAGCATGAAGCCGTCACCTTGGCCGGCTCACCGGTGCTGCAGCAGCCGCAGTGGATCGTCGGCGGCAGTGGGCGGCCCCGGATTGATCGGCCCTTTCTGCCCATGCGTGCCCGGCAGCTCCAGCAGCGAACGCCGCGGCCCACCACCGACCAGCCGCCACACGGCCCCAGCGGGATCGCCGCCGGCATGGGGGCCGGTCGTGGCGATCGTGACCGACGTACCGGGCCCGGCGGCGAGCCGCTGATGCAGGTGCTGTTCGCGGACAGGGCTCTGCACGATGAACAGCACCGGGTAGTCGGGTCCGCCGTCGTCGCGCAGCCGCTGGTAGGCGGGCACCTTGTCGACCAGCCGGCCGATCGTCTCGGAGCCGGTGTCGTACTCGACGAAGAATCCGACGGACGACTTGCCGTCGGTCCACAGCCCGTGCCCGTCGGGGTGGATGCGGCGCCCGAACGCCGCGGCGCTGCTGCGCTCGGACCACCACCGCGCGAGCCGGGTCTGCTCGTCGGTGCGGGCGTGGGCCAGCAGGGCGATGAAGAAGTCGTTGACACCCAGCAGGTGGTCCAGTTTCGCGCTGGCCATGATCCGTTCGGCGCGCTGGTGGACGGATTTGGTGGTGGGCGGGTTCTCGTCGCGGGCCAGGGCAACGTAGCGGGCCGACAGGGGCCCGGCGACCCAGCACATCGGGCGGGGGTGGGTCGGTTGGTTGCGGATGAACCTGTTGACGAACTGCAGCTTGCGCAGGGTGTTGAGCCGGTGTTGGCAGGTGATGGGGCTGCCGAACAACGCGGCCGCGAGCTGGGGGGTGGTCAGTGCGGTGTGCTCGTCGAGCAGGTGGGCGATGGTGTAGTCGCGGGCGTTGAGCCGTGCGGACAGGTCCATGAGTGTCGGCAGGCGCGCTGGCGGGGTGCGTCTGCGTGCAGGCTTCTTGTTGGTTCTCCCCGGTAGGGAAGAGTCCCCTGTGAGGGACAGTCGCGTTCCTGGGTCGTCTGCCATGTGCGCTCCTAGCTGGCGTTTCGGCTGGTCGGGGGTGGCATCGGGGCGGCAGTACGTAGACCGGAGCCAGGTGTGAGGTGGGACCGGAGTGTGGACCGGGGTCAGGACCGCCGCCGCGGCATGGTGGGCCACCGCCGGGTGCGGCGGTTGCGGTGCCACCGGCTGACAGCCGCCCTCGTCGGCAGCGCTGCCGCGAGCGGGGCGACGGGGCTCTGCGTCCGGGTGCGGGCGATCAAGGTCCACTGCACCGGATCCGGGGTCCGACGGTGCGGTGCGCCGAGGGGATGCGGCTGCCGATCGCGGCAGCCGCCGAGCGGGTCGGAAACACTGTTGGGTAGGGGCACTGGGGCCTCCTCGATGAGTGTTGGCGGGTGTTGGCGCCCGGCGGTCAGGCGTCGGCCACGTCGTCGGTGACGTCGGCGTCGGATCTGCCGATTCCGGCCAGGCGGGCGATCGCCGCGGTCCGACGCCCCCGGGAGGCTGCGGTGATCTCCTGACGTACCGCGGTGGACTCGCCGACCGGCGGGGGAGCGGGGTTGGTTCGCAGCACGAACGCCGCCGTCTCCCGGTTGCCGACCAGCAGCCGTGCCGCGGCCCGGAAGGCGTCCAGGTGGCTCAGGTCGTGCTCGTCGAGTTCCGGCATGGTGTGTTTGGCCAGCTGGACGGCGTCTTCCGGCGAGCTGGAGAAGAAGACCTTGCTGCGGGCGTTGGCGGACAGGGCCAGCTGCGTCTCCCGGGGCAGCTGGGTGAGGTTCTGGTGTGCCAGGACCAGGCCGAAGCGGTAGCCGCGGGCTTCGGCGAGCATGTCGCCGACCGCTCCGGGCAGGTTGAGAAAGTTGTGACATTCATCGACGTATGCGACGCTGTCGCGTCGGGCGTGTTCGTCGAGACGGATGCGGGCGGTGGCGGCCTGCCACGCCGAGGCCAGCACGAACGAGCCCATCAGCCGGGACGTGTCCTCGCCGATGACGCCCTTCGGCAGCCGGGCCAGCAGCACGCCGCCGTCGAGGATCTCGCCCATGTCGAACGAGTTGAACGGCGTACCGAGGGTCCGGCGGACGAACGGGCGCAGCAGCACCGACCGCAGCCTTGCCTGCACCGGCCCGATCACCTGCGTACGGACCGCCGGCGGGGTGGCCTCGAACCATTCCCAGAACCCGCGCAGCCCTTCGGGGTCGGTGAGTTCCTGAGTGAACCGCAGCCGGAACGCCCTGTCGTTGAGCAGCGGCGGCACCAGCGTCAAGGTGGCGTTGGCGTGCCGCATCAGGGTCAGGCACGACACCCGCAGCACGTCGTCGATCCGCGGCCCCCAATGCTTCTGGAAGATCCGGGAGAAGATGCTGACGACGTTGTCGACGACCAGGTCCGGGTCGTCGCCCAGCAGCGGGTTGAGTGTCGTGCCGGTGTTGGTGTCCGGGTCGATCAGGACGACCTTCTTGGCCTTCTTCGCCGGCAGCCGGTCCAGGACGTCGCGGACGAGGTCGCCTTTCGGGTCGATGACGACCGCACCGCGGCCCGCGTTGATGTCGTCGAGGATCATGTTCAGCATCAAGGTCGACTTGCCGGACCCGGTGCTGCCCAGGATGTGTACGTGCTGGCGGGCGTCGACGACCGGCAACGCGACCGGATGCCCGCCCCACTCGGCTTTGCCGAGGACCTTCATGTCCCGACCGCCGGTGGGGACGTCGACCGGTGCGGGCATCGTCTTGGCCCGGGCCCGTAGCAGCCCCGGCACCGCCAGGTCGTGCGGCACCGCGGCGAGGCTGCCGAGCTCGACGGCGTTGAGGACGAACCCGTGCCGCAGCGACCGGGCCAGCACCACCTCAGCCGGGTGCCGTATCCGCATTCGCCGTAGCCGGTTGCGGCCCGCCCACGGCCCAGCCGCACCTACCAGCGACTCGACGGTCGTCACCAGCCGCCTCCGGGCGGTGTTGCCCGGCGGCCGGTCAGGTGAACCGTGGTGCGCTACCGCGATCCGGATCGCGGTCTCCCACTGCGACCCGGCCAGCTTGTCGACGCCGGCGCGGGCGTCGCGGTCTCGCTGCGGGTCGACAGCCAGCAGCGCCTGCTGCGACACACCGGCGCCAGAATGCGGGTGCCGGGACGGGCTGATCAGCCCGTCGACGCCGTCGAGCACCCAGCCCAGCCACCGGCCGGGATCCAGCGGACCGGTCGGGCTGCGGCCGGTGCGCAGCGCCGCGACCCCGCGCCGCAGCTGCCGCACCTGGCGCAACGATGCCGGCCGCGCCAGGACCTGCACGCACGCTGTCTCGGAGTCCTTCAACCCGGCCGCCGCGGCCACGACAGCCCGCAGCGGATCGGTGTCGTGGTCGGTCAGCAGCGGATACCACGCCGGCATCACCGGCACCAGCGCGGTTCCCGCCGCCGCGACGACCGGCTTGCCCTCCCGCTGCGACAGCGGCCGGCCGGCGTCGGCAACCGTCGCGGTCACACCCGGCCAGGCGCCGCGGACCGCAGCGAGCACCGGTGGGATCCGGACGGTGCCCGGCACCCACAGCACAATCGTCAGCTCACGTCCGGCCCACCGGTACTCCCACGCCACGTGCGGCCGCGGCCGCCACAGCCGCCACCGGCGGCGGCCCAGCAGCGGCGCGAGCGCCGCCCAGAACGCCGTGATGCCGGCGGGGTCGACCTGCGGCGGCGGCACGATCGTGATCTGCCGGGCGTTGGCTTGCAGCAGCCCGTCGGCGTGGCGCAGCCACCCAACACGGCCGGCAGCGGCACCCAGCACGACCACGGCCGCGACCAGCAGCAGCCACGGCCGGGCAGCACACCAGTCCACCGCAGAGGTGACAGCGTCGGAAAGCTTGCGTGCCGGATCCGGCGCCTGCACGTACGATGTGCGCACAAGGCCGCTCATCGGGGCTGCTCCTCGTCGTCGAGACGGTCGAGGTCTCCGACACACAACCGGTGCTCAGCCGGGCTGGCCAGAGCCTGAAACGACACCCGATGCGCGCCGGCCAGCAGGACGCCTTCGCCACGCCGTGCGGCCAACAGGGCACGAGCTTCTCCGCTGGTCAGCCCGAACGCCTCCGACACCTCGTCGATGGCCTGCGGTGCCTGCCGCATCAACACCTGAGTGGCGGCGTTGGCGATGACCGCCTGCCCGAGTTGAGAGCCGAGCAGGTCAGCGGCGTCCTGTGTCACGACCGACACCCCTGCCCGCCGTTTGCGGGCCTGCTTGGACAGCCGGAACAAAAACCTGGCGCCCTCGCCGTCGTGTAGCAGCCGCCACGCCTCGTCGACGATCACCAGCCGCCGCGGCGTAGACCCGCCCCGCGCAGGCGGGTTGTCGACGTCCTGCCAGATCGCATCCAGCGCCAGCAGCATTCCAGGTGCGCGCAGCTCGTCGGCCAGCTGCCGCGTCGACCACACCACCAGCTGCCCCGCCGGCACGGTCGTGGTCGGGCCGTCGAACAGGTCCTTGAACGACCCGTTCACCCACGGCTGCAGACGCGCGGCCAGACTCACCCCCGCATCGCCCTCGCTGGCCAGCTCGGCCGCGACGTCGCGCAACAGGGGCGCCTGCCGCGTCCACGTCGCCGGATCGTGGGAGATCCCCGCCCCGGCGTACGCCGCGGCGATCGCGGTATCGAGGGCGGCCTGCTCGGCCGCGGTGGGCTGCTCAGTCAGCAGCACCGCGACCAACGAATGCACGAACAGCGCCCGCCTGACCAGGGCATCGCTACGCCGGTCCGCCGGAGGGATGTCCAGAGGGTTGACCCGCACCCCGGGTTTGCCGAGCTGTATGACGGTCCCGTCGACGGCCCGGGCCAGACGCACGTACTCGTCCTCGGGATCGACGACAGCGACGTGAACGCCATCGGCGAGGCTGCGCAGCACCTCCAACTTGATGAAGTACGACTTGCCGGCACCGGAACGGGCGAGCACGACGCTGTTGTGGTTGTGCTGCGACCAGCGGTCCCACCACACCACCCCGGCCGAACCCGGGTTGATCCCGTACAGCACGCCACCAGCCGGAGCAGGCTCGCCCGGCAGCGGCGCCGGCAGGTCCGCACTCGCCAGGGGGAACGCGGCCGCCAGGGCTTCGGTGTCCATGACCCGACGCATCCGCAGACTGTCGACACCCAGCGGCAGCGTCGACGTCCAGCCCTGCAGCTGCCGGAACGTCACCGGCTGCGTGTCCAGCATCGTGCTGGCAGCACTCGCCCGAACATGCGCGACCGCCTCCTCGAGCTCTTCGAGGTCGGCGGCGTGGACGGTGACGTACGTCGCGACGTCGTGCAGCTTCGACTGGCCACGAGCAACCCGGTCAGCCAGGTCCGCGGCGTCCTCCGCCGCGGCCTCGGTCGCCGGATCGGTGAGCTTGCCGTGCTCGTAGTCGATGCGGCGGCTGGACTCCAACCGGCCGCGCTGCCGGCGCAGCATCTGCGCCGACTGCGGCCCGGTGAACGGCGAGATGTGCTGGGTGATGTCGATGCGGCCCGGCCACGACGTCAGCGGCGTCAGCCACGCCGGCCCGACCAGCGTCGGCAGGCCGGTCACGGCCAAGGTCGCGGCGTAGCCGTCGCCGACCCGCAGCCAGCCCGGGGCCACCTCGACCGAAGACGGGCCAATAACAGCAGCGAGCCCGGCCGCATCGGCCGGGCTCGCAGGATCGGCAGGCTGGAATCTACGCAAGATTCGTGGCAGTTTCACGACTGGCCTCCAGAGATCACCTCACCTGGCCGCGAACGCGGCCAGGTCGCATCGGTCGGGATGTAAGGGTCGACCGCGGTCGTCAGGACCGCCGCAGCACGGGCACCGTCCAGGACCGCCGCGCTCGCGCCCAGCGCCGTCAGCGCTGACGCGGTCTGCTCGGCCCGCCGGAACACCTCCGTGTCACGGCCCTTGTCACCGCTGGCAGTGACCACGACCGTGACCGTCCGCCACAGCGGATCGTGGTTTTCGGCCAAGTCGGTCAGGAAGTCGGCGTACGAGCGCGCCAGCTCGGCCAGCGCCGGGCTGGCGATCACCTCGGCCCGTTCGGCGATCCGCTGGGCGTGGCTGGACAGGTCGACGCGCTGCGTCGACACCACGACCTGCACCGGCCCCGTCAGGCTGTTGAGCCACCGCCCGTACCCGGCCAGCAGCGCCGCCTGCTCATCACCGGTCCGCAGCCCGATGTTCAACGTCGTACACGCCACCAGCGCGGTAGCCGCACCGCCGGTGTCGATGGCACCCTGCTCGCCGATGCTGCTGGCGGGCAGCCGCAGCACCGCAGGCAGCCGCAGCCCTTCGACCGCGGGCGCCCACGCCGGTGGCGGCAGGTGCCCGCCCGCGGCCGACGGGGCCAACTGCTTGGGTGAGCGCAGGTGCCGCACCGCGGCGACCAGCCACGACTCCATCGGCAGACCGTCACGGCTGCCCATCGCAACGGTCACCGCCAGCCCCGCCAGGGGCATGACGATCGCCAGCAGTGTCGACGAGCTCACCCGGCCTTCCAACAGCCGGTAGATGCCGTAGACGGCCACTGCGGCGACCGTCAAGACCGCCAACTGACGGGCGGTCAACCCGTAGGCGACCTTGTCGGGGGTGTTGACGTCGGCCGGGACACGGGTCACCGGGACGACATCGGGATCATGACGCATCAGAACTCCTTAGAGTGGGGGCTTCTTCACCCGGCGGGTGTAGAGATCGACGCCGTCGGCCAACTCCTGCGCCGTGTACGGCCGTAGCGGAGTCGCTGGGCGCGGAGCGCGCGCCGGCGGCCGGTACCCGCTACGTCCCGGCCCCACGGCACGGGAACCGGCCGGATCCGGCGAAGTGCTGGCCCGTCCACGCCACGGCGGCCGACCCGGTCGTGTCGGCTCCGACGGCGGCTGCTGCGGGACCCGGGGCCACCCACCTGCGGTATCAGGGCCGACACGGCGGCCTGCGCCCGCCGCCACGGTTCTGCGGCCCAAGCCCGGAAGCCGGCCGGTGACCACGCGCGTGGCCTGCTGAAGGATCAGGAACCCGATGACTCGGCCGCTACCGGAACCTGAACGCAAGACGTACCGCTTCATCAGAGCCGGGATCTTCACTACGCCGAGCAGGATGCAGACCACGATCAGCAGGTTCATGGTCGCGCCCGGATCGCCAGGCAAGCCGAGCACTGGCAGGTTCGCGCTCGGTGTCAGCAGGATCCGCATCGCCACATGCAGCATGACCGCCTGGGCGAAGACGGTGCCGACGGTGCCGAGCATCGCCCGCCACCACAGCTTCGCGCCGGCTTCGGTCCACGGCAGGCCGTGCAGAGCCAGCGCCACCGGAGCTACGCCGGCCAGGAACACCAGCGTGCCCAGCCGGACGATCAGCTGGCACAGCAGGAGCCCGAGCAGCACCGCGATGATCAACCCGATGAGGATCAGCAGGAACGCGTTCGGAGACGCAGTGCCCGCCCCGGGAATCGTCCCGACCGGTGTCTCGAGCAGCGCCGACTTCACCAACTGCCGCAAGTAGCCCAGGGACTCCGGTGACTGGATCGGCTGCTTGGTCATCGCCTCGGTCAGCGAGTTCGCGAACCTGATGATCAGCGAGCACACCGGCAGCGCGAAGTTCGCACCGACCCACCCGATGATCAGCCGCGGGATCAGCTCACCCGCGCCATAGGGGGACTGGGAACTGATGGTGCCGCGACCCATCACCATGAACCCGACCACCAGCACAGCCAGGACGTAAGCGGCGTTGACGATGGTCAGCGACGTGCCAGCGAACTCCTCGACCTGCGGCAAGGCCGTCACGTCCGGGCTGCGCAGCAGCGAGCTGGACAGCAGGTCCCACAACAGGTTCAAGGCGTTGTCGACGTTGGTCGCCAGCCACCCGACGATGTAGCCGACCAAGGCCGCTGCGATCGAGCTCACGGCTACTCGACCAGACCCTTGACCAGGCCCAGCAGCGGCTCGGACAGCAACGCCAGCGCATAGCCGATCAGGGCGTTGCGCAGCGCGGTCTTGCCCTTCTCGGTGGCCATCGGGTCACCGTTGGCCATCATGTACCGGACACAGCCCAGCGTCAGGAACAACGTCGCGATACCGATCAGCAGCCCACGCACCAGACCGGTGACATTGCCGATGAGCGTGCCGAGATCAAGCTCCGGGTCATCAGGCCGAGGCTCGGCGTAGGCCGCCGAAGCGGCGAGCACGACAGCAGCGAAGGCTGCCGCACCCACCACGCACAGACGGCGGATCAGTTGACGGATCATGGCGAGCACCTCCAGCCCCGCGTATGGCGGGGCATAGAAACGGGATGAGGTGCGCCAGCACGAACGGCGGCTGCGAGACGATCGGGGCTTCAGGGGCAGAAACGCCGATGCTGACGCGACGGGCGCCGACCACTCGCGTGACTTGCCCGTCGCTCTCTAAAGGCTGCTGTTGGGTGCCGAATTGACCCAACGGCCCGCCCAACAGCGGCCAACAACTGCCCAACACCGCCCAACGGCAGTGCGCAGGCGTCGCCGGGCTATTCGGGTGCCGCCCCGCCTGACAAGGCGGGGTGCTTGCGACGCGGACGCGAGCGAAGCGGAACGAACGACAGCTCACCAGCGCGGATCGCGTCCCGCAGTCGCAACTCCGCCTGGCGGCGCCACCGGCGGGTGGTCGACACCGTCAACCCGTGTTCGGCAGCGGCTTGTGCCAAGCTCATCCCGCCCAGCCGCGTCGCGCCGATCAGCATCGCCTCCTCTCGGCCCAGAACAGCGGCGGCGACCGCGCGCGCGAGGACCCAGTCCGGGTGGTCCCAGGGCGGGCCCGGCACCGCGGAACCCACCGACAACGCGTGCGGTAGCAGGCCGACGGTCTCGGCAGAGCCGGCGCGCCGTACCGCGCGCACCGCGGCGTCGATGAGTCGGCCGCAGATCCGCGGCGCCTGCACATCGACGGTCTGCAGGCGGTTGAGGAAGCCAGCCAGCAGTTCGCCTTCGAGGTCCTCGACATCGCCGCGCCAGCCGGCTCGCGCCAGCCGCGCTGCCCGGCGCAGTCCCGGCAGCGCCATCCCCAGTGCTGCCGTCGCCCACGGGCCGCTGGCCTCACGCGCCCGGATCACCAGGACGTGCCACACCGCGTCAGCGAGCCCATCGGACACTGTCCCGCCCAACAACAGGTCACGTAATCGCGACAGCGGGACTCTCGGCTCGGGCAAGTCCGCGATCTCGGCACGAGTGACCCACAACGTGTCACGACTGACCAGATTCGTGAACTCGTCCTGCACGGCGTCAAGACCGGACCGGGAAAGCGTAGACATAGGGACCTCTCACACCAGTGACCCTGGATTGGGACGCGTGTTCCATCCCCTCACGCGCACCCAACACCGGCCCCATCGCAACCCAACACCCGACGGCGTGAGCCGCCTGCCGGGCTCACTTCGTAGCGGTCCACCTGAGCGGACGCCTGCGTCAGCAGCCACGAGACGAACCTGCTGCATGTTGGGCAGCGTTGGGTCAATGCGGAACGGTGCGGGTCATCACAGCACAGCGGCGCTAACCGCCACGGACCGTTTCGCGGTGCCGCAAGCGCGTTCCGGCGCTCGGCTGGCGCTGCCGCAACTGCCGACTCGTCGAACTTGGGCAAAGTTGCCCGGCACGTGTGTTGGGCGTTGTTGGGTCCAGCGATGGCAGACAACACGGCAATGCCGCCCTGACGAACACCTTAAGGAGGTGAACCGTTTGAGGAGCGACCTGAGAGGCCCAGCCCATGCTCACCGAAACGACCGCGGCAACCCGCGTCAAAGTGACCAGCCACGTGCTACTGGCCATCTGGTCGCTGAATTCCGACCCTGCCACCCCTACCGCGTCGGGCCTATCAGAGCGCCTCGCTCGCAGGCTCGTGCTGACCTACACCCGACGCGACGACACCGTCGTTTCGCTCAGTGGCAGAACATCGAACGCGGCAAGCGCTGTGCCCGTGGGACGTAACCACGTCGCCGTCAACGCCCCGGCCGTGAGGTTCCCCCGATAATCCGGAGAGGTGGCTAGCAGGCTACGGCCTGCTCAAGGGTGGTGTTCACGGGGTCGGGTGTATCGATGTTCTTTGCGTACCAGGCGGCTTCGTACTCGTCCGGGGACA